>NZ_DATMVN010000687.1:0-2102 GCF_035563135.1 Streptomyces sp. | reverse complement strand
GCCCCGCAGCCCGCCGCCTCGTGGGCCGTCATCTCGTGGCGGCGCGCTTCGGGGAGTTCTTCCACACCGACCGCACCACCCCCGCGCCCGCGATGAGGAAGCCCAGGCCCATCAGCATGCACACCGCGTAGGCGATGGGCGGGAACGGGTCGGTGCCCAGGAACAGGGGGGCCACGGTGACCAGGGTGGCCAGTGCGCCGATGAAGAAGACGATCGCGCCGGCCTGTACGAGCCGGTCGCCCGCGCCGGAAGGAGTAGTACTCACCCGGTCAGGGTAGTTCCCAGCTCGGCGGAACCATCCGGCGACGTCTTGTGTCCGGGCCCCGGGCCACTAGCCTGGGGCATGGCGGGTCTCGGACCCGCTGTACTGCTATCCGGAGCCGTGTCGCGGCTCTGCCGCGCACCGACGAGTACGAGGACGAGGACAGACGTGCCCACGGGTAAGGTCAAATGGTTCAATTCGGAAAAGGGCTTCGGCTTTCTTTCGCGCGACGACGGCGCCGACGTCTTCGTCCACTCCTCCGTGCTCCCGGCCGGCGTCGAGGCGCTCAAGCCCGGTCAGCGCGTCGAGTTCGGAGTGGTGGCCGGCCAGCGCGGTGACCAGGCCCTCTCCGTGGTGATCCTCGACCCCACGCCGTCCGTCGCCGCCGCCCAGCGGCGCCGCCCGGACGAGCTGGCCTCGATCGTGCAGGACCTGACGACGGTCCTGGAGAACATCACGCCGCTGCTGGAGCGGGGCCGCTACCCCGACAAGGCGGCGGGCGCGAAGATCGCCGGCCTGCTGAGGGCGGTGGCCGACCAGCTCGACGTCTGAGCCGCGCCGTGCGGGCCCGCCCCGGCAGGGCGGGCCCGCACGGTCAGCGTGCGGTGACGGAGAACGCGTCCGGGGCCAGCGCCGGCACGAGGCCCTCGGCCGCCGCCCGGGTCAGCAGGCCGCGGATCGCCGCGTAGCCGTGCTCGCCGAGGTCGGCGGTGAATTCGTTCACGTAGAGCCCGATGTGCTGGTCGGCCACGGCCGGGTCCATCTCCTGGGCGTGCTCCAGGACGTACGGGCGTGAACGCTCCGGGTCGTCCCAGGCCATGCGCACCGACGTACGGATCGCTTCCGACAGCCGGTTCAGGGTCTCCTCGCCCAGCGAGCGCTTCGCGATGATCGCGCCGAGCGGGATCGGCAGCCCGGTCGTCGCCTCCCAGTGCTCGCCCATGTCGGCGAGGCTGTGCAGGCCGTAGTTCCGGTAGGTGAAACGGGCCTCGTGGATCACGAGGCCGGCGTCCACCCGGCCGTCACGCACGGCGGGCATGATCTCGTCGAACGGCATGACGACGATCTCGCCCACGCCGCCCGGCACGGCCTCGGCGGCCCACAGCCGGAACAGCAGGTACGCGGTGGAGCGCTCGCTCGGCACGGCGACGGTCCTCCCCGTCAGGTCCGTACCCGGCTCCTTCGTGAGGACGAGGGGCCCGCAGCCGCGCCCCAGGGCGCCGCCGCACGGCAGCAGCGCGTATTCGTCGAGCACCCACGGCAGGACGGCGTACGACACCTTCAGCACGTCGAACTCGCCGCGCTCCGCCATGCCGTTGGTCAGGTCGATGTCGGCGAAGGTGACATCGAGGGCGGGCGCGCCGGGGACCCTTCCGTGCGCCCAGGCGTCGAAGACGAAGGTGTCGTTCGGGCACGGCGAGAAGGCGATCCGCAGCGCGGGAAGCGTCGCGCCGGCAGGGTCGGTGGCGGTGTCAGCCACGGTCTCGGTCACGGTGTCGGTCGAGTCGGTCATGCCGGTTCCAACTTTCCACTACGGGTGCGGTCTTCCCGAACGCCTCGGTGAGTGCGGCCAGGGCGTCGCCGATGCGCCAGGCCTCGCGGTCGCGCGGCCCCACGGTGTTCGAGACGGCCCGGAGCTCCAGCACCGGGACACCGAACCGGTCGGCGGCCTCCGCGACGCCGAAGCCCTCCATGGCCTCGGCGACGGCTCCGGGATGCGCGGCCAGCAGCTCGGCGGTGCGGGCCGCGCTGCCGGTCACGGTGGAGACGGTGAGCACGGGCCCCGGCACGGCGCCGGTGGCCTCCGCGACGTCCCGCACGAGGGATTCGGGCGGCAGGA
>NZ_DATMVN010000686.1:0-3321 GCF_035563135.1 Streptomyces sp. | reverse complement strand
CACGGGCCCGTACGCGGCCGGCGGAGGGCGGAGCCGCTCGCGGCCGGTGCGCCGCCCCGTCCGCTGCCGAGGTGTCCGGGACGTGCCGCACCGGTCATCGGTCCACCCGGACCGCGGACCCCGCGAGCTGGTCGCCCAGCTGCCGGATGTCCGCGTCCACCATGATCATGGCCAGCTCGCGCGACTTCACCTCCGGCTTCCAGCCGAGGAGCTGCTCCGCCTTGGAGGCGTCACCGATCAGTGCGTCGACCTCGCTGGGACGCTCGTACTTCGGGTCGTAGCGGACGTGCTCCGCCCAGTCCAGCCCCGCGTGCTCGAAGGCGTACTCGAGGAACTGCCGGACGCTGACCCCCTCACCGGTGGCCACCACGTAGTCGTCGGGGGTGTCGCACTGGAGCATCCGCCACATCGCCTCCACGTACTCGGGGGCGTATCCCCAGTCGCGCACGGCGTCGAGGTTCCCCAGATGCAGCCGGTCCTGGAGGCCCGCCTTGATCCTGGCCACCCCGCGGGTGATCTTGCGCGTCACGAAGGTCTCGCCGCGGCGCGGGGACTCATGGTTGAACAGGATGCCGTTGGCGGCGAACATGCCGTACGCCTCACGGTAGTTGACCGTCGCCCAGTACGAGTAGACCTTGGCCACGCTGTAGGGGCTGCGCGGGTGGAACGGGGTCTTCTCGTTCTGCGGAGGCGGGCTCGCGCCGAACATCTCGGACGACGAGGCCTGGTAGACCCGGGTGTCGATGCCGCTGGCCCGGACCGCCTCCAGCAGCCGCACCGTCCCGAGGCCCGTGACGTCCCCGGTGTACAGCGGCGCGTCGAAGGAGACCCGGACATGGGACTGGGCACCGAGGTTGTAGACCTCGTCGGGCTGTATGTCCCGCAGCAGGTTCACCAGCGCGACGCCGTCGGAGAGGTCGGCGTGGTGGAGCACGAAGGACCGGTCCGCCTCCTCGGGCCCCTGATAGATGTGATCGATCCGCTCGGTGTTGAAGCTCGACGAACGGCGTATCAGGCCGTGGACCGTGTACCCCTTGCCGAGCAACAGCTCCGACAGGTACGAACCGTCCTGCCCGGTCACACCCGTGATGAGTGCGGTCTTCGCCATGATCCCCCCTCTGTGGTCGCCCTGCGGGGCTGTGGTCGCCCTGCGGGGCATTCTGCTGCTGAATATCTGGATCCGAGTGGAATGCGGCAAAAGGTCACCGGGGCGGTGCGCTGCTGGCAGAATCCGGGCCATGACGACCGACCTCCCCGGACCTGCCCAGGAATCCGTCCGCCCCCTGCTGCGCCCCGGCGCCCGCATATTCGTCGCGGGCCACCGCGGTCTCGTCGGCTCGGCGCTGGTGCGCCGCCTCACCGCCGACGGCCACGAAGTGATCACTCGCGGCCGCGACGAGCTCGATCTGCGCGAGGCCGCGCCGACCGAGGCGTTCCTGCGTGGCACCCGCCCGGACGCGGTCGTGCTGGCCGCCGCCAAGGTGGGCGGGATCATGGCCAACAGCACCCGCCCGGTGGAGTTCCTGGAGGACAACCTCCGGATCCAGCTCGCCGTGATCGCGGGCGCGCACGCCGCCGGGATCCAGCGGCTGCTCTTCCTGGGTTCGTCGTGCATCTACCCCAAGCACGCCCCCCAGCCGATCCCCGAGGACGCGCTGCTCACGGGCCCGCTCGAACCGACCAACGAGGCATACGCGCTGGCCAAGATCGCCGGGATCACACAGGTCCGGTCCTACCGCCGGCAGTACGGCGCCTCGTACATCAGCGCCATGCCCACCAACCTCTACGGCCCCGGCGACAACTTCGACCTGGAGACCTCGCACGTGCTGCCCGCCCTGATCCGCCGGTTCCACGAGGCGAAGCGGGACGGTGCCCGCGAGGTCACCCTGTGGGGATCCGGCAGCCCCCGCCGTGAGTTCCTCCACGTCGACGATCTCGCCGCCGCCTGTGTACGGCTGCTCGAGGTGTACGACGGGGCGGACCCCGTCAACGTCGGCTGCGGCGAGGACCTCACCGTCCGGGAACTGGCTTCCGTCATCCGCGAGGTGACCGGTTATCAGGGCGATGTCGTGTGGGACACCTCCAAGCCCGACGGCACCCCTCGCAAGCTCCTCGACGTGTCCCGGCTCTCCTCCCTCGGCTTCGAGCCCCGGATCCCCCTGCGGGACGGCATCGCCGGCACCTACGCCTGGTGGCTCGGCCGGCAGGCCTCCCGGGGCTGACCGTCCGGCCGGACGGCCGCGGTAGGCCCTGATCCCGTGCACGCGGCCCCCCTCGTGTCCCCCGCTCACGTCTCAGTACGCTCCGCGGCCGTCGGTGACGGCGCGCACCGTCCGGGCGAGGAGCCCCATGTCCGTGGTCACCGACCAGTTGTCGACGTACCAGAGGTCCAGTGACACCGTCTCCTGCCAGGACAGGTCCGACCGCCCGCTGACCTGCCACAGGCCGGTCAGGCCCGGCCGCACCGCCAGCCGCCGCAGCTCCCGCTCGTCGTAGCGCGAGACCTCCTCCGGCAGCGGCGGGCGCGGACCTACCAGGGACATGTCACCCCGCAACACGTTGAGGAGCTGCGGGAGTTCGTCCATGGACGTCCGGCGCAGGGCGTGGCCGATCCTGGTCACCCGCGGGTCGCGGCGCATCTTGAACATCGGGCCCTCGCTCTCGTTCGCCGCCGAGAGCTGCTCCCTGCGGGCCTCCGCGTCCGCCACCATCGTGCGGAACTTCCACATGGTGAACGGCCTGTTGTGACGGCCGTGGCGGGTCTGGCGGTGGAACACGGGGCCGGGCGAGGAGAACCGCACCGCCAGAGCCACCCCGCAGAACAGCGGCGCGAGCACCAGCAGCCCCAGCGCGGCACCCGCCCGGTCCACGACGGTCTTGAGCGCGGCCTGGGGGCCGCGCCGCAGCGGAGGCGCGACGTGCAGCAGTGTCAGCCCGGCGGCGGAGGCCGGCCGCACCCGGGCCGCGTCGACCTCCGACAGGTCCGAGAGGACGCAGAGGGCCAGCCCGCCGTCGTGCAGGCCCCACGCCAGCCGGCGCAGCCGGTCGACGCCGAGCTGCGGACCGGGCGCGACGAGCACCAGGTCCGCGTCATGGGCGAAGGCGCCGCCGAGCACCGTGGACACGTCGTCGTCGGCCGGTTCGGGCGCCAGCCGGCCCGGCACCGGCGTCCCGCAGCCCGGCACCGCCGGCCCCACCGGGATCACCGCCACCGCCGTGTACGGGTGGTCCTTGCGGGAGTTGAGCAGCTTCACCGCCCGGTCCAGACCCGTTGCCTCACCGACCACCAGGACCCGGCGCACCCCCCGCCACCCAGCCGTC
>NZ_DATMVN010000685.1:0-4940 GCF_035563135.1 Streptomyces sp. | reverse complement strand
ACGATGCCGATGCATGGCCCTTCCCCGAGTCCGACACCCGGACGCTTCGGAGGGGCACCGGAGTACGCCGTACGTCGTGACGACGTGCGCCCAGCGCCCCCTCGTCTCTGTCGAGCATGAGCGGGAACCGGGGTTCGGTCACGGCTTCGTCACTCGCTCCGACGCCAGCACGGTCAGCAGCCGTAGGTGTCCAAGATCTGCCGAGACGCCGGGTCAGCGGGCTCCAGATGCGCTAGGCCCCCGTGGAGGGCGTTATCCAACCGCAACGGCGGCACTCCGTCCTGAAGTGGCGTGATGGTCATCCGTCTGTGGTCCCGGCCCGAGAAGGTCGTCTGGGACTCTTCCAGCCGGTATGGGCTGCGGTGTAGACATCTTCCGGAGTCGCCGAGCTCGCGGGCGAAGCGTTCCTCGACTCGTGGGAAGACGTAGGCGGCGATGTCTGGAGCAGTCCACCCCATGGCGAGCACGGAGACAGCCAGCGCTGGGATCTGCCAGATGTACAGTCCCCACTTCGCGAAAGCCCAGCGCGCCGTCAACAGGACTCCACTGCCAAGCAGCGTGCAACTCAGCAAGATCCCCGCACAGGCCATGGCTCGTTGTTCGCGGAAGAGCCCGGACCCCAGCGCCAGATGCGTGGTGACGAAGAACAACCCGACGGCCAGCGTGCCGGCCGCGAGGACGGCAGGTGTGGTGTAGTCCGCGGAGCCGCTGTCGTTACGCGGGGGTGGCAGCCTCCTCATCGTGCGCTTCCTTGTCTCTTCCCGACGGCCGGGCGCCATGCGCCCGCGCCGGTCACCGTACCCGGCGACTCAGATGTCCTGATAGCCGGCCTCGAAGCGTTCCTGCGTGCTGGAAGTACACCCAGCCCCCTTACGGCTGAAATGCGTGTCCCGTGAGCGCTGTTCCTGCGGCGGCACGAGGGAGTGCCAGGTACGGATATTCGGCGTGGGGCCACCTCGGTCGGGTGGAGTCATCTCATTCGCTGACAAGCGGGTCCTCCTCGCAGTTACGCTCGGCGAGCGCGGCCCTCGTGTGGCCGTGTCATGGAGGACGGAGAAAGGCTGCAGTCCGTGGGATCCGCTACGCCGACTATGACATCACCGCTCAGCGGGGTGGAGGACAGTGGCCGGGCATCGCAGATGCAGGCGCTGGCTGATTGCGCCGTGGTGTTCGTACCGTCCGACCCACCCCGGACCGGGCGTTTGGCGTTTTGGTGCCCAGACGGATCGGCTCCGCCCCAGGCGACGGACCGCCTGACGGTAGTGCGCGAGCACGGGACCTCCGCACAGAGATGCGAGGTGGAGGCCACTGTCCTTCCCGTGGCCGAGGCGCTGCAGGTTTTCTCCGAGGCGCGGCGGATGCCCGGCGCCAGCCCCGCGGCCGCGTTCTGGAATGCAGTCCTACTCCAAGCCCTGCACCTGCTCGCCCGTGGTCGGCTGCTGCCCGGGGTAAGCCCCGGTGGTTTCGATGCGTGGCGGATCGGGCCGTACGACCCCGAGGACGTCGGACGGCTGCGGAAGTTGGCCGCCGCAATGCCGCCCGAGGCGCGCGCGATACCGGTCGAGGGGCAGGACGGGCTGGACCTTCCGCTGGCCGAACCACTCGTACGGGCTTTCCTGGACGCGGTGGCCGATGTCCTGGCCCGCACACCGGCGGCCTCGGTGGCGGCCGGCGGCGATGCCTGGACTGCAACCGAACCACAGTCGGTGCCTCACCAGCGCGAGTGGGCAGCCGACCTCGCGACTGGCCTGGACGCAGGCGTCAGCCTCTCCCTTCGCATCGAACTACCTGCGGATGATGATTATCTCGAGGAGGCGAGCGTCGACTTCGCGGAGGCCCGGGCTGACACCCTGGATACGGACAGCGGGTTCCGCGCGGTCGTCCAGTTGCATCAGCTCGCCGATGCCGTGGTCGCCGACGCCAAGGACATCTGGTCCGGCGACTCGGCGGCCGCCGACGTGTTCGGCCCGACCGCCCGGGAGGATGCGCTGCGGGCCCTGCTCCGCGCAGTCCACGTCTGGCCTCCGCTCGGCCGCCTGCTGCTCATGACATCCCCGGTCGAACTCGAACTGTCCGACGACGAAGTGAGCGAGCTACTGGGAGAGGCGGCAACCGCGCTGGCAGCGGTAGGCATTCAAGTCCATTGGCCCAAAGAACTCGCCCGTCAGCTTCTTGCCCGCGCGGTCATTGAGCCGACCGAGAAGGCGGCCTCCGACCTGCCATCTTTGCTGTCTGCCGATGCACTGCTGGCCTTTCGCTGGCAGTTCACCCTCGGCGGCCGGGAACTCGAACCCGCCGAGCTCGACCGGCTCGCCGAGGCACAGAGGCCCATGGTGCGGCTACGCGACCAATGGGTGCTGATCGACCCAGAGCTCCTGGCACGCGCCCGGGACCGCAAGGACCGCCAGCTCACCGCCGTGCAAGCCCTTGCCGCCGCTCTGGCCGGCAGCACAGAGATCGACGGCGAGCGGGTCGACGTCACTGCACGAGGATGGATTGCGGAGCTGAAGGAGCGCCTTGCCGATCCCGACGCGAGCACCCGCCGCGCTCCAGTGCCCCAGCCGGCCGGGCTCCAGGCAACCCTGCGCGACTACCAGCTACGGGGTCTGACCTGGCTCCATCAGATGACGTCGCTCGGCTTGGGAGGTTGCCTCGCCGATGACATGGGACTGGGCAAGACAATTACCCTCATCGCACTGCACCTTCACCGGCAGACCACTCCGGCGACGGCCGGGCCGACCCTCGTGGTCTGCCCAACGTCGCTGCTCGGCAACTGGCAGCGGGAGATCGAGAAGTTCGCGCCCGGCACCCCCGTAGTCCGCTACCACGGCACCAACCGCTCTCTGACGGGTGCCGACGAGGGGTTCGTGCTGACGACCTACGCGACCATGCGACTGCGTGCCGCCGAACTTGCCCGGTACGAATGGGCCTTGGTGGTCGCGGACGAGGCCCAGCACGTAAAGAACTCCTTCTCGGCGACCGCGAAAGCCCTGCGGACTCTGCGCACGAGGGCCAAGGTCGCTCTCTCCGGCACCCCCGTCGAGAACAACCTGTCCGAGCTGTGGGCGCTGCTCGACTGGACTACTCCCGGACTGCTGGGCTCTTTGAAGACGTTCCGCGACCGATACGCCCGGGGCGCGGAGAGCGGGAAGGACCCTCACGCCGCGCAGCGCCTGGCCGCCCTGATCGGCCCGTTCCTCCTGCGCCGTAAGAAGTCCGACCCGGGTATCGCCCCCGAGCTGCCGCCCAAGACCGAGACCGACCATCCCGTGACGCTCACCAAGGAACAGGTCGCCCTCTACGAGGCCGTAGTCCGCGAGACGATGACCGCGATCCGCGCCACGGACGGCATGGCTCGCAGGGGCCTAGTCCTCAAGCTCCTTGCCGCACTCAAGCAGATCTCCAATCACCCCGCCCAGTACCTGCATGAGACCGAGGCGAAGACGGCGGGCCGGTCTGGGAAGCTCGAACTCCTCGACGAGCTCCTGGACACGATCCTGGCCGAAGACCAGGCGGTTCTGGTCTTCACGCAGTACGTCACCATGGGACGCATCCTCGAGCAGCACCTCACAGGACGAGGCGTGCCAGTGCAGTTTCTCCACGGCAGCACGCCTGTCGCGCAGCGCGAGGAGATGGTGCACCGGTTCCAGGACGGCGAGATCCCGGTGTTTCTGCTCTCCTTGAAGGCGGCTGGCACCGGCCTCAACCTCACCCGTGCAGGCCACGTGGTCCACTACGACCGCTGGTGGAACCCTGCGGTCGAGGAACAGGCCACCGACCGCGCTTACCGCATCGGCCAGACACAGCCCGTTCAGGTCCACCGCCTGATCGCCGAGGGCACCGTCGAGGACCGCATCGCAGAACTCCTGCAGAGCAAACGCGCACTCGCGGACACGGTCCTCGAAGGTGGGGAATCCGGGCTTACGGAACTGAGCGACACCCAGCTCGCTGACTTCGTCCGTTTGAAAGGGGCAGGGTCGTGACCTCTGATCCGGAAGCCGGGCAGCATCGCGATCGGCGCCGTGACTTCCCGCCGCTCCCCACAGCCCGCGGCCGCCGCACCTTCGCCGAGTCCTGGTGGGGCAACGCCTGGGTCGAAGCGCTGGAAGGTCCATCCCGCTCCGCGACCGGCCGACTGGCTCGCGGGCGAACCTACGCCCGCGCAGGCAACGTCGGCGAGATCACGGTTACGGCCGGGTGCGCCGCTGCCCGCGTGCAGGGCAGCCAACCCGCCCCTTACCGCACCGCCATGAACGTCCCGGAGTTCACCGCCGCCCAGTGGGACGCGCTCCTGGATCTTGTCGCCTCCAAGGCCGGCCACATCGCGGCCCTCCTGGAGCGCGATATGCCCACCGCCCTCGCGGACGACGCCGCCCAGGCCGGAGTTCGCCTCCTTCCACGGCCCCATGAGCTGACGCCCCGATGCTCTTGCCCGGACTTTGGCAACCCGTGCAAACACGCCGCCGCCGTCTTCTACCAGGTGGCCCGGCTCCTGGACCACGACCCCTTTGTCCTGCTGCTCCTGCGAGGGCGGGGCGAGCGGGAACTCATGGCCGAGCTCCACCGCCGCAACACAGCCAAGGCCATCGCCGCCACCTCCGGCCCTCGGCCCGGCGTACCCGCTCGGGACGTATTCGCTGCCGCCCGCATCGGCTTGCCCCCGCTGCCCTCACCGCCACCCGAGGTCGAACACCCTGGACCGGTGACTCCCTTGACCTCAGCCCCGGCTCCCCCACCCGGGTTGGACCCGGCGGCACTGGAGTTCCTGGCCGCCGACACTGCCCGCCGCGCAGCCCAGCTGCTGCGCCAGGCTCTCCACCCTGACGCCATCGACCTGCAGCCCGGCGCCTTCCCCGACGACCTCAACCTTGATCACGACCTCGTACGCCTTGCCGCCGGCGGACCGCCTACCGAGATCCTCCACCGTCTGTCCTGGAGCA
>NZ_DATMVN010000684.1:0-5614 GCF_035563135.1 Streptomyces sp. | reverse complement strand
AGATGGCGGAGCTCTTCCAGCTCGGCTCGCTGATTCGCGACGGTCTCTTTGAGCTTGCTGACGGTCCCCCGCAGCTGCTTCTCCGTTTCCGGGACCTGCTTGGTCTCCGTGCGGACGCGTTCGTCGAACTCGTTCTTCAGGTCCGCGTGCCGCTTGTAGAGGGCCATGCGGTGGACGCCGGCCTCGGCTGCCAGGGCCTTGACGGTGAGACTGCCGTCGGAGGTCTCGGGCTGCCCGGTGAGGAGTCGGTCCATGGCCTCACGGATGCGGGTCCGCTCGTCGTCGGGCCGGGGCTGTGGGGTCATGCGAGGGCCTCCTCAGCGGTCTGGGCGGTGGCGTCGTGGGTCTCGGCGAGAGTGCGGAAGCGGCCGGCGGTCAGGCGCAGCCGGTCACCCAAGGGCTGGGGCATGAGCGCTGCCCTCGCATCGAGCCGATCAGCGTGCTCCCGCGCGGCCTGGGCGTGGCCGTCGGTCCGGATCGCGTTGCCGCAGCCGAGTTGGCAGGCGAACTGATTCGGCGCCGTCGCTCCGGGGTCCGGATCGCACAGGGCAGTGTCGCGCTTGAACGCGCAGATGAGGAAGGCGTCCGGGTTGTCGAAGAGCACGAGACCGTCCCGCGCAAGGAACTTCGCGGCGGCTTTCGGAGTGGTCAGGGCACCTTCGAAGCTCGGGATCGAGGCCGCTCCGACGATCGCCCGCCGCGCTGCCGGTCCGGAGATCTTCTCGCCGGCCGCCGCTGCGTCGCGCAGCCGTGCCGCCGTGGCCGCGGCGGCGAGGGCGGTCTCGACGTCGAGTTCCCCGTGAAAGCCCCTGCGCTCGCGGCTGCCGTAGCCGGTGGAGGTGCGGGCATCCAGGGCGGTACGCATGTGCCCGTACTGGATGGCCAGGGCGACCAGACCGCCTGGCCGGCGGGCAATGTGCCAGGCCAGAGTGCGACGCAGACGGCTCAGTCCCAGGTTTCCGTGCGGGTCCGGCGGCACCTGCTGGTCGGGCAAGCCGTGGGCGATGGCTTCCTGGTTGATCCACGAGACGAGGTCCTCGATGCGTCGGCCGAGGCTGCTGCGCTTGAGCGCACCACGCTGCTTGCGCTGGCCAACGATGTCGTGGTGGGCGGAGCTGAACAACAACTCGCCTTCGGGGACCATCTGTTCCAGCACCCGGATAGCGTTCACTACCGGCATGATCGCGACCCACGGGACCGTGCGCTCCTCACCGGCGGAGACATGGTGGCCGTCGGAGTCGCGGACGTTCTTGTAGTGGTGGGAGCGGATCAGATGCCGAGGCATCGTGCCGTCCGGGTTCGGCTTCGGGTCGGGGCAGCACCCGGAGCGCAGGGACTGGGCCTCTTGGGGCCGCATCCCGGTCAAGTACAAGATCACTATTGCTGCGGCTGTGCCCAGGTGCCGAACCAGGATCGGCGTCTCCTCGTAGTCCATGAACTCGCGCCATGGTCGTCCCTCGATCCGGCCCGTAACGGGCACCTGCATCGGGCTGGGGCCGGGCCGCTGAGCGGTGAGCCGGCGAAGTCCGAGCCGAGTAGCGAACGAATGAACCTGGGTCCAGCTGGCCCCTGCGATCGCGGCGACGTAGTGGTGGCCCAGCGTGACGCCGTGCAGGCGGCTCACGGTGGCGGGCAGCGGTGCACCGGAGTTGATCAGAGGCAGCAGGTAGCTCTTGACGGCTGCCAGGCCCTCGCGGGTGGCTTTGGCGGATTTCACCTGTGCGTGCATGCGGCGGCGTTCGTCCCAGGCAGCGAGGATGTCGCCGGAGAAGTCCTCGACCAGACGGATCGACCAGGTGAGCAGAGGCCCGATCACGGCCGGATCCAGCGGCTCGGTCTTGTTCTCCCCGCTGCCGTCTCCTGTCTCGGCCGGTAGATAGTCGTCGATGCCCTCGTCCTCCCAGGGCGGACGAGTAATGCCGCAGGGGCTGGCCGACAGCTGGTCGAAGGCCCACATGTCCGAGAGCCAGCGCAGAACCGTCAGGGCATGACCGCGCCCGCAGCCGCTACTGGCGATCTTGGCGGCGTACGCCTTCCAATGCTCCATGGTGCAGTCGCTGAGCCGGGACACGCCTTGCCGATCGAGCCAGCGAGCGAACTTCATCCACTGGATGATGCAGTCGCGCATGCTGATCACACCGTCGCGTGTCCGGTTCTGAAAGCCGCGTTCCCGGATGTAGGTGGGGCGCAGCTCGCCGTTGATCAAGACCCAGAGGACACGACGGACCTCGCTCCGCAAGGCAGCCGGGCACTTCCTCAGATTGATCTTGTGGAGGCTGTCCCCGGGGTTGTCGGTCAGCGGCCCCAGCGACCAGATGTCGTCACTGTAGAGGGAGTTGGAGTAGGTGTTGCCGGCGCTGATCCACCGGTCCATGACGACCGGGCTGTCTGGTTCCGGCAGCGGCAGGATGTAGGGATCGGCCTCGATGGACAGTGCAGTCGTCACGGGGCCAGGTCTCCCTCGAGCAGGTGGTCGATGATCATTCGGTCGTGGTCGGTTACCCGGCCCAGTGCCGCATCCCAGGTGCTCTCGTTGACCTTCGCCCGCAGGTCATCGAGTCGCTGGAGATGTTCGTCCCAGCGCTCGCGCCAGAGCTTCTCGGGCCAGGCGGAGCGAAGCGAAATCAGCTGCCGGCGCAGCAGCGCGAGGCGCGGGTGGTGACCGGTGTGGACTCGGGAGTTCTCGCAGGACAGGCAGAGCAGGAAGTCGGCACCGCAGCCCCCGTTTGGGTCCGGCCAGGGGCTGTTGTCTTCATCCGCGCAGTCCGCCGTTGCGGTCTCCAGGTGGGCCGCGTCGGCCACGTCCGTCAGGCGCCCGTGGAAGGTGTAGTCGCGGGCCTGTTCGAAAGCTTCCTCGGCGCCCGCCGCGATCACGTCCACGGCGGCTTCCTGGACGTTCTCGTCGGGCAGGACGTAGATGCTCTCGTGCGTGCCGGGCTTGTGCTGCAGCGGCTTTCCCGTCGTGGTGACGGTCGTCCTGCGGGCACGCTGGAAGGGCGAACCGATCTTGTGCTTGCTCGCCCATACTCGCGCATCGGCCTTGGACACCCCGAAGCACAGCGGGCCGACGTTCCGGGGCCGGTCCAGATTGGAGTCCACGTCCGTACGGCGCCGGTTGCGGGCGACCATCAGCAGGTTGTGGCCAGGCGACAGGGCGGCCGCCAGGGCCCGCCCGTGCTTCGTGGCTTCCAGGGCCTGGGTGATGAGCCGACCCGGAGAGTCCGCGCCGGAGTCGGTGTAGTTCTCCGTGGCGAACCACCGGCCCTCGCCGGAGCGCCGCTTCTCCACCAGGACCTCATAGGTGACCGTCGTCTTTTCGCCCGCGGACGGGGTAGTGACAGGCACGTGCAGACGGTCGTAGACCGACAGGTTCCAGCCGTAGCGGTCGGTCATCATCACGGCCAGAGCCGTCAGCTCCGACCGACTCAGGAACAGCCGGCCTGCCGTCTTCCCGCCGTTCTTTCCACGCAACAGCCCCTCGGCCCGGGTGTAGACCTTCCCCTCCTTGTCCGGGTACCCGGGCAGTTCGCCCGTGGCGGCCAAGCATTCGAGGACGGACGCGACCCTCCACTCGCGGCTGGTCGGGTCCAGCGAGCCTGCCCGGTAGCGGTCCAGCAGCGTGGTGTTCTCTCGGATCCGCAGCAGCGCAGCCCGGAACTGCCGTTCAGCGACCAGCAGCACCTGGTCGCGCTCCGACGGCCGGTAGGACTGCTTGGACGGTTTGCCCTTCTTCGGGACCGGGCGGGCCAGTTCTTCGGCCGCCAGGCCCTGCGCCAGCCGCGGTTCCCGCTTCAGCAGCGTACGCATCTTCGCGAGGGCCTCGCGCCCGCCGGGGGTGTCCTTGTGGTTGTTGCGCCAGAGTCGGAGCGTGGCCGAGGTGAGGTCGCCGAGGTCCTCGGCCGGGTGCCCCTGGGCTTTGAGGAACCGGGCGAAGACCTCCAAGGACCGCCAATACGATTCGCCGCTTGAGTGGCTGTTCCATCCCATGGATTGCGCGGCGAACGCTCGCGCGAGTGACTCGCGCATCGGCTGCGGTGCGGAGAGCTCAGCGAAGTCGAAGACCCGCTTGAAGCCCTCCTTGTTCAGCACGGTGACCTGCAGTCCGTCGGCGGCTATCCGCTCGGTTGCCTGGAAGTCCGGCGGCGGCAGGACGGCTTTGCGTCCCCGCCCGCTCACGATGCCGCCGCGACGGGCAGGGCGTCGACCAGCATCTCGATGTCCTGGATCCCGGAGGTCTCCCGGGCCAGCCGGGCGAACAGACCGTTCAGATCCTTCTTCTCGTCCGTCTCACCTTGTTCGTCCTCGGTGTCGAAGGTGAGGATCGACTCCAGCTGCAGATACATGACCGGGCGGAGGTAGTGCTCCTTCGTCGTCTCAACGTCCTTGTACCCCAACAGGGTCTTCACCAGCCACCACGGATCGCCGTAGAGCTGGGCGAAGTCGCGCCGGTCTGCAGCGGTCAGCCCGTACTTCTTGTCCATCAACTCGTTGAGCAGGATCAACATGTAGAGCGCCATCGAGTGCCGCATGGAATGGGGTGTCGCGTACGGGACCTTCCCGCGGATCTCCGCAACCCGCAGCAGCCGGGGCGTCTCGCGCTCCTGCGGAGTCAGCAGGGCCTGCTCGCAGCGTTGGTTGGCCTGTCGGAACACGGTGTTCCAGCGGCCCGGCAGCATGGGCAGGCCCTGCTCGGTCAGCCACAGCCATGCCGGCTCCGGGCCCTGTGGTCCCTCGACGAACAGCCACTGCCGCTCGCGCCAGTCGAGCAGGTTCAGGTCATGGCGGCCTTGGACGCCGTCGCGGTCGATCCAGTGGACCGTCGAGGTGCGGCCCGTCGTGACCTTCGTGATCAGCCGCATCTGCGGCAACTTCTCGTAGCGTCCCTGGGCCTGGGCCCGCTCGACCGCCCAGGCCCGCTCCGACTCCGCGTAGGCGCTGACCTGGCGCAATGAATCGACCGACGCGTAGAAGGTCCGGTCTCGCTTCGACCGGGACAGCGCCCGGGCCACCTGCCCGTGGCAATAGCGGCCCGAGCGCAGCGGGCGGGACGGCACTTCAAACGTCAACATGGCGCCAGACTCCTGCCTCCGCAGTCCCGAGCTGAGCGTGAACCCGACGAACGAGGTGTTCCGAAGCTCAGTCCGCCCGTCCCAGCCCGGCACCGGTGTCCCGTCGGGACCGAAGCCGCGAAGACCAACATCCTGCCAAAGGCCCCAGGTTCTCGGTGTCAGCCACGACACCCGCGAGCTGCGGGCGTCCGCGGCGCGGTCCGCCCGGCGCCGGCTGTCCACCGGCAACGGCGTGACCTTCGCCCACCGGTAGAGCCGCGTGAAAGCCGACGCCTCCCGATCCCACTTCGCCCCGCTGATTCGGCTTGGGTTGAGTGGCGAGTCACACCGAAATTCCCGGTACGCGCGCAAGTCGCTCTCGGTCGCCTGCCGCCACGGGATCCCACGTCGCCACAACCAAGTCAGCAACAGTCGGATATCCAGCGCGTAATTCCGTCGAGTTTCCCGCTCCAGCGGATGGAATTCCGGAGAGAGTACGAATTCCAGCAGCTCGGGATCGACCACGAAATCAGGCCGTACAAAAACCGGATCACCCGGCTGAAGCC
>NZ_DATMVN010000683.1:0-12161 GCF_035563135.1 Streptomyces sp. | reverse complement strand
GGGTCCGTGCCCGGATCGGTCGGGTCGTCCGCGGGGGTCACGACCGTCTTCGCGTCCACCTTGGCCCCCACCTCGCCCACGGCCGCATCAGCCTGCACCTGCGCGGTGGCGCTCACCTCTGCGGCCGAGGCACCGGTGGTGGCGACGCCCAGCACGCCGGCTGCCATGACGGCGGCCGAGGCCACCCTCATCATGCGCCGGCGCGGCGTCGTATTCCTCTTACTCATGCGTCTCGTTGCCCTTCATCGCACGTTGGCAGGCCGCCGCGGATCGACGATCTCCAACGAGACGCACAGTAGGAACGGAAGCGGACACCTCCCTCGAAGCGCGTTCCCTGCGGCATCTACCGCGCGCCCGGGCGGTGACCACTGACTTGTTGGGCCTCGTCGTCAGCAGCTCGGCACAGCAGTCGGCCGCAGAAGAGCCTGTCCGCTCTGCTTCATACGTTCAGGACATGAGCAGTTCACAGCTTCCGCCCCACACCGCAGTGCTCGCAGTGCTGGCACAGGTTCCACCAGTGCCTCTTCGACGCCGCCCTGAGGCTCGCGCACCGCCGAGGGTGCCTCGCGCCGTCAGCCGAACAGTGCCGTCTCTCGACAACGAAGGAAGTAATCCATGCGACCTCTGACCCGGCGGGCCGCGACCGCGACCGCAGTCACAGCCCTCATGCTCGGTGGAGCCACCGCCCTCGCCGCTCCCGCATCCGCAGTCGGCTCCACCGCGTGCACCAAGAACGTGGCCGACTACACCGCATGGACCTCAACCACCGTCCACCTCCGCAACGGCCCGAGCACCAGCTACACGTCCCTGGGGCTGCTGCGCACCGATACCAAGATCACGGTTGCCTGCTACGCGAAGAACGGCTCCTGGGCCCACATCAAGGTCCGCAGCGGAGCCAACTCGGGCAAGACCGGATGGATCAGCGCCTACTACATCTCGGTGCCGATGCAACTGGACTGACCGACACCGCCGAGTGCCGCAACGGCCCCGAAGGTGCCGTTCCGGGCGACACGCCATGAGTGGCCCTGACCCGCGCGTCAGGTCCACTCATGGCCAACCCGGCCAGGCTCCACCGATTCCTTGAAACGCCACCTGAGTCCTCCACGCCCCTGCTGCGGAGCCTCGGAAGGAGACACATTCCGTGAACCGACCGCCCTTGGCCGCTCACTACGGCCTCGGCGTGATTTTCCCCGTTGTCGTATTGGACAGCAGCGGATGGAAGCAGGCGGCGCCATGGGCCCGCCCCCAGCGGGTCACAGATCGCGGCGACCTCCTGGTCCTGCGCTGGTCCGGTCCTGAGCAGGACGCGGACGAGTCGGTGCAGCTACTGGTCACCCTCGCCCGACTCGCACCCGACCCGCTCGACGACGAATCAGCGTTGGTGGCGTATGACGAGCAGTTGCCCCGCTCCGTACGTCTGATCGCGCTGCGCCCTTCCGCGCTGATTGGCAGCTGGGCGGAGCGCCCCGGACAGCAGCCGCCGACCGGCCGCATCGCATAGCGCCCTCCCTCCCGCCCGACCTGCACTACATCGGAGTCCTACATGCCCCACACCGACGAACCGGCCGTTGCCGTCATCACCCCGACCCGGTTGCGCGCGGAGCGAGTCCCGTACCTGTTGGAGTTGTACGCCAGCCTTCAGCGGCAGGCCGTCCCGTTCCAGTGGGTCCTGGCGCTGGATGGTGTACCGCTCTCGCGGCTGCCCGCGGTCCTGCGGGAAGACCCCCGCGTCGTCGCCGTGCCGCTGCCCCGTGCCGTCGGTGCCGGCGCCGCCCGGAACTTCGCGTTGAACGAGGTCACGACCGCCTGGTGCACCACGGCTGACGATGACGACTTCCTGCCGGAAGGATCGTTGTCGATCCGGCTCGAGCACGCGCGCTCCCACGGCCTGGGATGGTGCGCCGGCTGGTCTGCAGACCTCCACCCGGACGGCTCGACCAAGACCTGGCACTGCCCCACACCGCCCGGCTTCCACGAGCCCGGCGCCGTGTGGCGGTTCTGGAAGACTCCCGACTCGACGATCCCGATAGGGCCCACCACCCTGCTCGCCCGCACCGACCTCATTCGCGGCAGCGGTGGGTATGCCGCCCTTCCTCAAGGAGAGGACTACGCCTACCTGGTGGGAATTACGGGTGGCGCTCCTGGAGCCCTTCTGCCGACCGTGGTCTACCACTACCGAAAGCACCCGGAGCAGATGACAGCTCATCCCTCGTATCCGGCGATGGAATCGCGGGCGCGCGTGTTCGCGTGGAGGCACGGTCAGCACCTGGCCGCGCTCCGCGAGGGTCTCAAGGAAACCGCGAAGACGGCGTGAAGGAAGCAGACATGACCAACCAGTTGGACCCGTGGGACCCCGATTACCGCAAGCCGACGGTGGAGCCGGAGCCCGAGGAGCCGTGCGAGGGGTGCATCTGGTGCCGTATGGCGAAGGCGAAGTTCGACCGGGTCCTGGACGGCGCCGACTATTCGTGGGCGTGCTACCAGGACCCCGAGCAGTTCAGCTACACCGCGAGCGGCAGCTTCCTGCACCGCACGACCTGCAGCCGCGTCCGCCGTCGGATGCCTGCCGAACACGTACGCCCGGAGGGCGAGGCGTACGACCGGGCCTTGCAGAAGTGGGCGCACGAGCACCACGACTACAACAGTCCGGAAGCTGAGGAGAGGTACAGCCCTCACCTGCGGCTCTACATCATGAGCCCGGCCCGGGCCCGCCAGTGGATCGCGGAGAACACGGGGCCGCTCGGTGGACGTAACTACCGGCTGTGTAAGGAGTGCCGGCCGAGCGAGCCGTGACGACGGCTCGCTTCTTCAACCAGGCGTCACAGACCTGCCGCGATGGCGCCCACCACCGGTGCCGCAGGACATCCTCCACTGCTATGAGCCGGGCCTTCCTTCCCGCCGCGCGTTCCAGGCCTCCGCTGGAGACGTAGCCAGCCGTGCCCGGGACGGGGGTCCGGACATTGCTCTACTTCGCCGGTTTGCGCCGGAACCGGGACACCTCCACCGCCCATGCGGCCAGAGCCGCCAGGTCCCCGTTCGCCGGGGGACGGCCCAAGGCGGCTGCGATGCGGGGGTAGGCCGGGTGCATGTCATGGTCGGCGCCGGTGACCAGCGCGGAGAGCAGCGGGGCGCTGCCGTCGCGGCTGCGGTCGATCCGAATCAACAACGGCGTCTGCTCGCCGCGCTCCAGGGCCGCAAGCTCCGGTGGCAGCTGCTGCCGGATCTGTGCCCACGTGAGGGTGGTTCCCGCGGACGCGGCCTTCTGCAGGATCGCTCTGACCGCCTGCGTCAGCGGGTCGAGCGGCGTGCGCTCGGGGCGGTCCCGGTTCCTGACCGGCCGTGCGCTGTCTGGGCGCACGGACTCGCGGCGGTCCGCTGCCCGCTGTCGCCGCTCGCTCTTCTGCTCCCACGACACGACCGCCAGACGGTCCTTGGGGTCGAGCTCATCGCCCGCGGTCTGCGCCGCGCGTACGAGGGTGCCCACGTGCCTCTTCAACTCGGCTGCGGACAGGGAGCGTTCCTCCCGGCGCAGGTACTTGAGCAGCTTACGCGCATCCGTGGCGGCTTCTCGGCGCCGCTGAGACCTCGTCTTCCGGCCGGCGGCCGGGCGCGGCTCCTTCTTCGGCTTCTTCGGGGCCGGCCGCACCGGCCGGTAGCCCGCCTCCTGCCGGAGTGCGGCTGGGGCGCGGGGTTCTTCGATACGGTCCTGCCCGCGCAGGTAGGAGCGTGCGGCAGCGAGCACACGTTGCTCCGAGACGCTGGCGCCGCGCCGGGTCAGGGCGGCGGCCTGCTGAAGGCGGGAACGCACGTCCCAGGCGCGGCGCTCGCGGACAGCCGCCTCGAGCTCGGCGAACAGACGGTGCTGGTACTCCTCATGGGTGGCAAGCCACGCGCGTGCCTCCGTCAGCGCGGTCTCCACCGAGGTTCGCACGCGCGGGGTCAGGCTCTGCAGCAAGGAGTCGCCGCCTGCACACAGCCGGCGTACGTGTTCGACCGTGCCGGTCCGCTGCGCGGCCTCCAGGCCGCGGACGAACGTCACCACCTTCTCCGGCAGAGCCGCGGACTGGGTGGCCGGGCTCTTGGTAACGACGCGGCTCGGGCCGGAGGCACGGGTACGCAGGAGACGGGCCGCGGTCGGCGTGAGCAGGCCCTCGTTGCCCCAGGTGCACTCCCTGAGCGGAATCCAGTCCGTGGGGTGGGCCAGGCTCTGCGTTCCGATCCAGACTCGTCTGGTCGCACCATCGCTGTCGCACCGCACCCGATAGACGTACGGGCAACCCACCAGGCTGCCCGGCTCCGGCACCACACCGGGTCCGAGAACTACGGTCCGCTCGGCGGCATCCCAGTCGGGCCGGACCGAGCCGTCCATATGGATGCGCAAGGAGACACCGTCCTCCAGGTCCACGTCGACCAAGGAACCAATCGGCGGAGGGAAGGAGAAGCGCGCGACGCGGCCGTGGTCCAGCAGCGACCGGGAGAGGGCCGACTTCACGTACAGGTGGTCCGCGCTGGACTCACCCACGGCCGGCCGGCGGCAGGTATTCGGCATGCCGTTCGGCTGAGGGAAGTGCTGGAAGTGGCACTGCCGATCGACGTAGAGCTTCGTGGCGAGCTGGGCACCGCAGCCGCCGAGCAGCACACCGCACCAGAATGTGTCGCCTTCATGGGCGTGGCGGAAGACGTCCAGTTCGATCGCTTCAGGGGGCAGGACGATGGGCACATCCGAGTGCTCGTCGCCGATGACCGCCGTCTGCACCAGCCTGGAATCGCGCATACGCCGCCCCCCTCTTCACCTTCCGAACCACGATCGGCGCGGCGTGCTGGCGCCACGGGCAGTCCCGGCGCGAACGGGACGAAGGCAGTCTGCCGAACGCGCAGCACCCGCCCAGCGAGATCGCAGAGCGGGTGCCGAGGAGTGCGAGCTCAGGCGGGGGTGATGTTCTCCGCCTGAGGACCCTTCTGACCCTGAGTGACGTCGAAGTTCACCTTCTGGCCCTCCTGAAGCTCGCGGAAGCCGGAGCTGGCGATGTTGGAGTAGTGGGCGAAGACGTCGGGGCCGCCGCCGTCCTGCTCGATGAAGCCGAAGCCCTTTTCCGAGTTGAACCACTTGACAGTTCCGCTGGCCATTGCGCCCTCCAAGGGACTCAAAGTCGGCACCCGCACCGTGCAGGCACCGGAGGTGATCGCCCTGGTCCTCAGAGACTGTGATCAGCAGAATCGCCCGTGCGCATTGCTCACGGGCGACCGGTACTTCGGAACCACGACAGCTACCCCTGACGCTACACGGAGAGGTCCGTCCTCGTCGCGAGAACGCTCAGGTCACAAGCAGATCGTCGGGGTCGCTGCGTGGGCGCACAGCACCGAGCTTGCCCCGCTGAGGTCCTGTTCATGGGCGCCCTGGCCGGTCTCCGATGCGCGGGCACTGCAAGGCGCTACGGTCGGTGGATTGAACCGGTGAGCCGTAGCCGTGCCGGGCGAGCCCTGCTGATTGGGAGTGCGTTTCGTGATCCCCCTCTCGCTCGAAGCCGTCGCGGCCGCCGTCGGCGGCCGCCTGTGGGACGTGCCGGACACGTCCGTGCTGATGACCGCGCCCGCCGTCGTCGACTCGCGCACGGTCGAGCCCGGCGGTCTGTTCGCTGCGCTTCCCGGCGAGCACACCGACGGGCATGCCTTCGCGACGAACGCCGTGAAAGCCGGCGCAGTGGGGGTCCTGGCTGCCCGTCCCGTCGGTGTCCCGGCCGTGGTCGTCGACGACGTGCTGGACGCGCTCGCCGCGCTGGCCCGCACCGTGCTGGCGGCCGTGCCGGAGGCGACGGTGATCGGGCTGACCGGCTCGGCGGGCAAGACCAGCACCAAGGACCTGCTCGCGCAGGTTCTCCCCGAGCTCGGGCCGACGATCGCGACGGTGAAGTCGTTCAACGGAGAGATCGGCCTGCCGCTGGCGGTGACCCACCTGGACCAGGGCGTGCGCTACATCGTGCTCGAAATGGGCGCCCGCGGCAACGGCCACATCACCCACCTCACCCGTATCGCCCCGCCCTCGGTCGGCCTGGTCCTCAACGTGGGAACCGCCCACGTCGGCGAGTTCGGCGGACGCGAGCAGATCGCCCAGGCCAAGGGCGAGCTCGTCGAAGCGCTTCCGGCGGACGGCCTGGCGATCCTCAACGCCGACGACCTGCTGGTCGCCGCCATGGCCTCGCGTACCTCCGCCCGGGTGCTGACCTTCGGTGTTGACACCGAAGCCGACGTACGGGCCCTGGCTGTCACCGTCGACACCTCCGGCCGGCCCTCGTTCACCCTCGCCGCCTCCGGCACCAAGGCACGGGTCGCTTTGTCCCTGCATGGCGTGCACCACGTGTCGAACGCGCTCGCCGCGGCCGCCGTCGCGATCGGGCTGGGCGCCGATGTGGAGACGACGGCGGCCGCGCTGTCCCGCGCGGTCCTGGTCGCGTCGGGACGCATGGAGGTCACCGACCGGCCCGACGGGATCCGGATCATCAACGACGCGTTCAACGCGAACCCCGATTCGATGAAGGCAGCCTGCACGGCCCTCGCGGCCATGAAGGACAGCCGCCGGACCATCGCCGTCCTCGGCGAGATGAAGGAGCTCGGTGCCGACGGCGGCGAGGAGCACCGGCAGGTCGGCCGTCTCGTCGCCACCGCCGGCATCGACGTGCTGATCGCGGTCGGCGGCGACGACGCGCGGGCCATGGCCGACGCTGCCCAGCGGGACAACCCGCAGCTGAAGGTCGTGCGCGCCTCCGACCGGGACCACGCCCTGACCCTGGCAAACGACCTGATCCAGCCGGGGGACATCGTCCTGGTCAAGGGCTCCCACAGTGTCGGGCTGGAGCACACGGCGGGGCGCCTGGCCCAGCCCGACACCATGGCCGGCGACCGCTAGACGACGATCAGGGGCCGGTCCGCGGGCGCCAACAGCAGCGACTCCAGACCGGCCACCTCGCCCACGCCCATCGTCAGGACCACGTCACCCGGCGCGGCGAGTGCGCGGCGACCGCATCGGCGGCCTGGGCCAGACCGCCGACCCAGCACACGTGGGCGCCGGCACCGACGGCCGCTTCCTCGACCTCGTCCCGGGCCGCCGGTCCGGCCGTCGAGGGCACCGCGTCGCGGACGGGCAAGAGCACCACCTCGTCCGCGAGCACCACGCCCCTCCGCGTGCCCAGGACGCGCACCCGCGTCGAGCCGCACGGCTCGAACACGACGATCACCCGCCCGCCGGCCAGCTCCCGCGCGGTGCTGACGTCAGAGACGATCACGCTGCGCTCAGCTGGCCCGCTCGCGTTCTTCGGCTTCCAGGTCGTCGCAGAGATACCGCAGCTCCTGGGCCTGCAGGTGGAGCACTTCGGTGATCTGAGCCAGCTTCTTCTCCCGCTTGGCCCCGGCTGTCGTCCTGTGTTCGTCCACGACGATCTCGCTGATGAAGTGCGCGAGGTGCTCCAGCCCCATAAGGCTCAGGGAAACCTGGCTGCTCCGGTCCAAGTCCGGTACCTCGGCGGGGGGTTTTGGCCGCCTTGTGTAGGCGCAAGGCGGCGCCCAGCAGCCGAACTAGTGCCGTATCAGGCAACGTTCGCCTTGTAGTTGGGGACGTGGTTCAACGCCGTGGGTCTGTCGGTGTCTGCCAGAATCGGCGGATGCTGAGCATCGGAACGATCGTGATGGGGGCCGCTGATGTGCGGCGGGCCGCGGAGTTCTGGAGTCGGGCACTGGGCTACGTCCCTCGCGATGGTGAGGTGAAGGACGACTGGGCGGTACTGGTGCCGGCCGACGGCTCCGGTGCCGCACTGGCCCTCGACCTCAGTACGACGCCCGTGCAGGAACACCCGAGAATCCACCTCGACCTCTATGCCGGCGACGCCGCCGATCAGGAGGCCGAAGTGGCGCGACTGATTTCCCTGGGCGCTGAACGCGTCGACTGGGACTTTTATCCGGACGATGCCGACTTCGTCGTGCTCGCCGATCCCGAGGGCAACCGCTTCTGCGTCATCGACACCAGTCACAGCTGACGGACACGGGGGCTCGGATGGCGGAACGCGTGCGGGTGCGGGAGATCGACGGCGACGAAGGGCGGCGGCTGCTGCGGATCATCCGCCGCGGCACCGGGTCGGTGGTGACCTGGCGGCGGGCCCAGATGGTGCTGCTGTCCGCGCAGGGCATGGCGGTGGCAAAGATCGCCGAGGTCACTTTCACCAGCGCCGACCGAGTCCGGGATGTGATCCACAACTTCAACGCCGACGGCTTCGACTCCCTGTATCCGAAGTACAAGGGCGGGCGGCCGAAGACCTTCACACTGCCCGAGCGCCGCGAGATCAAGAAGATCGCGAAGTCCAAGCCGGCCGAGCACGGCCTGCCGTTCTCGACCTGGAGCCTGACCAAACTGGCGGACTTCCTGGTCGCCGAGGGGGTGGTCGACGACATCAGCCACGAGGGCCTGCGCATCCTGCTCCGCGAGGAAGGCGTCTCCTTTCAACGCATAAAGACCTGGAAGACCTCCCGCGATCCGGACTACGCCACCAAGAAGGCCCGAGTGGAGCACCTGTACGCGATCGCCGACGGCGAGGTCATACCCGAGGATGGCGAGCCCGAAGTGGTGGTCTGCCTGGACGAGTTCGGCCCGCTGAACCTGCAGCCGCACCCGGGGCGGCAGTGGGCCGAACGCGGGGGCAGGCACAAAGACCCCGATCGCGAGCCCAGGCCCAGGCGGCGGGCGACCTACACCCGCCCGCACGGGGTGCGGCACCTGTTCGCCGCCTATGACCTGGCCAAGGACAAGCTCTACGGCCATATCAAGAAGACCAAGAACCGGTCGAAGTTCCTGGAATTCTGCCGCTACCTGCGCACCCTCTACCCACCGACAGTCCGCCTGGCGATCGTCTGTGACAACTACTCCCCGCACCTGACCACCAAGCGGTGCCGCCGTGTCGCCGACTGGGCAGAGGCCAACAACGTCGAGATCGCCTACACCCCGACCAACTCCTCGTGGCTGAACCGCATCGAGGCCCAGTTCACAGCCCTGCGCTACTTCACCATCGACGGCACCGACCACGCCAGCCACATGGAGCAGGGCAGCATGATCCGCCGCTACATCATCTGGCGAAACCGCCACGCCGACGACCAGCGACTACGTGCCGTGGTCGGCAGGGCAAACGTTGCCTGATGCGGCACTAGTTGGGCACTCTGCGGGGGAACGGTGGGAGTATCGGTGCTGGGCAACGGGTCGCCTGGGAAACCCAGGACACCGGGCCCAAGGAGTCGCAGTATCTCCTCCGTGCACACGGCGTAGCGCACCTTGCCTCCCTGATCCGGGACCAGGACCTCGAACTTGTCGCGGTCACCGGCAGTGGGGATCCGGGCGGGCAGATGCCGGATGACGGTGGTGCCATGCCCGAACTGCTCAGTCACGGCCCGCGCGCCGACCAGGGTCCGGGCGAGCGCCGGCCCGGATGCGGTGTGACGGGCGGGGCAATGACCGGGAACAGGCGGTTGTCCTGGCGCACGCCAGGCAAGATCAGGGGAGGCGAGTGGAGGGGAGCGCGCAGCATGGCCGACTCGGGTGAGCGGGTCATCAAGGTGGAGGACAGCCGCGGCAAGCCGGTGTACCGATGGATGCTCGAGCAGCAGCCGTGGCCGTTCGTCGAGCCGCTGAAGTGCGCTGGCTGTACGCGTCCGGTGTCCATCGTGCCGGCCTACCTGCGCCTCGGCTCGCCGGTCTCGGCGCACTTCCGGCTACACGAAGGCCACGACGATGGCTGCCCGCTGAACCCGACACAAGTCATGACCGACATCGCATTCGGCTCGCACGGGCTGGCGAAGGTCATGAAGAACGGCACGCTCCGGCTCACCATCCCCGCTCACGACCCTCCAGTCCCGCCAGCGCCCACTGCGGTCGGGGGAGAGCCCGAGGACGACGAGGAGCGAGCCCGGCTCCGGGTCACCACGCTGCGGCCTTGGCTGCCCCCAGCGCTCAACAGCGCGGTGAAGGTGTCCCAGCTTCTCCGGCGGTGCGACTTCGACCCTGACTTCGCGGAGTTGTTCACGGTCGAGTACCGCAACAAGCGCATCGCCTGGAGCGAGTTCTGCTACGGCCCCGACGATCTCTCCTACGGGCAGCTTCACGACCGGGTGACGGCAGCGAAGGGACGCTGGCTCGAACACCCGGTGGCGGTGCACGGGACAGTCCTGCAGACCGGCATGGCCGGCACCAAGCCCTACGCAGTCCTGGCGACCGGGATCCCCTCTAGGCAGGCCGGCCGGACCGTGGAGGTGGTGCTGCGCAGCGCCTTTCCGACCTTGTTGGGCAAGGAGCTGCAGGTGGGGATGCAGGTGCTCGCGGTCGGGGCCGGGTGGAAGATCTTCACCCCGCAACGGCGCAGCGTCGACGAGGTCCAGCTATGGATCAAGGAGCACTGGCACCTCGCCTTCTGGACATGGGACAAGGACACCAAGCAGACCGGTGCCCCGATGTGCCCGCTGCCTCTGACCCCAGAGCAGCGTCGCGACAGTCGCCCGCCCGGAGGTTCCGGTAGTCGGCCGTCCTCTCGGGGCAGCCGCCCGGCAGCCGCGTCCCGGGCGCCGGGCCCGCTGCGTGTCTCCACGCCACGGGAGGTGAGCCGGACCGCTGAACCACCAGGTCTTTCCGTCGCAGCGGGGGAAGCCTGCTCGGAGGACCTCGCCCGGCTCACCCTCAAGGCGTACGCGAAGCCGGACAGCACAAGCCCGCTGACCGCCGTCGATCAACCCCCGAATGCACCCGCCCTTCCGGCCGTCGCTCCCCGCCCGGCGCCACCCATGCCGGAGGCGCCCCCGGGCTCAGCCACGCCTGGAGCAGCTGCTGCCCCCGACTCACGACCACAGCCAGCAACTCCCGCCGCCTCACTGCCGCCCCGGCCCTTGCTTCCACCTCCGCCGAGCCTGCCCGAGCAGCCAGCGGGCGGAGCGTCAGTACCAGACACGAGCCCCCAGCCGGAAGCGGCAGAGCCGAAGCTGATGCGGCGGCTCTTCGCTCGGTGGCGACGCGGTCGGTAGACGCTCCGAAGTTCTTTGTCGCCGAGATCCAGACGACCTCCAAACCGTTGTCAGTCCGGTGCATGCGTGGTGCAGGCAGCCGTGGGCGGACGGCCGGGTCACGGCGCCATGGGGACAGTGTCCTTACCGGGCGAAATGCTGCGGCGGTGGGCTTCCGGGGTTCCCGCGTGGGAAGCCCACCGTCGTCGCCGTGCGCTGCCCGACAGCCCTCCACGAGGACGACCAGATTTCACCCACCGCACCCCGTTGCGCTCATCGTAATTCTTTGCAGAGAATGCATCTGTGAGTATCTTCGACGACATCGCAGCCATCGTCCATCCCATGCCCGAACCCGGTGACGTGCCGGAGGACGTGTTCAACGACGTCTGCCACGACGTCGACGCCGCACGGAAGGAGCTGGCGTTCAACCTGGAGATGGCCTGGGACGCGGACTCGGACAACGAGCCGCTGCTCTCGGCCATCGGCGCCGCCCGGTACCGCAAGGAGCAGGCCGAGGCCGAGATCCGACGCCTGGTCGCGTACGGGCGGGAGTTCACCCGGCCCCGTCCCTACAAGCTCGCGGACCTGGCCGCCGCTTCCGGGATGTCCGTCTCCGGGGTCCGCACGGCCTACGGACACGGTGACGTGGCCGCGGTCGAGCAGGGCATCGGCCGCAAGCCCCGTGAATGGCGAGCCACCTCCCCGGACGACCCGCCTGAGGCGGGGAGCGAAGCATGAACCAGTCCGCCCCGCAGCCGCGGCCAGACACATGCACGTGTTCCCGGCCCTGGGCCGAGCTGATCACGGCTATCGAGGGCCGGCACCTCGCCGCCCGTCCTGCCGAGAGCCTGGGACCGGCCGCCGCCCTCTTCCAAGCGCGCTGCGCTTCCTGCGGCGCAACCTATCCGGGTCCGTGGCGGCTGGTGCCCGGCCAGACCAGGGCGGCGTGATCACCGGCCTCGCGCGGTCGGCCGATGAGGTTCGGCAGCGGGTCAGCCCTCGCCCGCTGCCACGCCCCGAGTAGAACGGATGCGCTCCCCTCGGCGCCCGTGTCGTGCCGGACTTCTCCGCCGGCTACCCACCCGATGCGGAGTTGGCGGGCCCATTTCAGCACCTGGGCCGAGGTCGGATGGTGT
>NZ_DATMVN010000682.1:0-8796 GCF_035563135.1 Streptomyces sp. | reverse complement strand
GGCCGCCCCGCCCTGCTCCGCCCCGGCGTGCTTCGCGGCGGTCGCGCCGCGTCATCCCGGCTGCCGGTCCTGACGGACGGGGCACGCGGGCCTGCGGACCTGTGAGCCGGTGGTGCGGGGGAGCCGGGCGCCCGTTCAGTGCGGTGGCGGCAGCGGGGCCAGGGCGTTGGCGATGGTGCAGCCGCCCTCTCCGGGCATCCGCTGGACGCGGGACGGCACCCATACCTCGGTGGCGCCGGGGCCCACGCGGGCGAGAAGGCAGTCCTGCGGGTCGAAGCGGTTGCCCTTCACCGACAGGAGGACACCGACCCGGCCGCTGCCCGCCTTCACCTCGGTACGGACCGCCGGATGCAGGTCCAGGGCGGCGAGCGTACGGCGTATCCCGGCCTCGTCCACCCGGCCGCCCTCCGGCACCCGGGGGAGTTTCGCGCGGAGCTCCTCGGACGGCAGCCGGGGCGGCTCGGGCGGCGGGGCGAAGGTCAGCGGGGGGCCGTCCGGGCAGTCCACGTCACGGGGGTCCTCACGCCACTCCGACCTGGGCGACACCCGCACCGCGAAACAGCGCAGCACGGTGACCTCCTCGACGTCGACCCACCCGTTGTACGCCGAACCGGACGTGCGGACGACCACATCGATACCGTCCCCGTCGTGTGTCGAGGTGCCCGTCACCCGCAGCACCTCCACCCCGTCGATGCCGGAGGCGGAGCGCCCGACCTCCTCCGCCGTGCGTGGACGCTGGCCGTAGAGCCGCTCCCCCACTCCCCTGGCCACCTCCCGCGCGGCGTCCGTCGCCTCGGCGTCGGAGGGCTGCACCACCCCGCAGCCGACGGTGAACAGCAACAGCGGGGCGAGCAGCAGCAGTCGGCGCATGGGTGCATCCTTCCGGCGCCGCACGCGGCGGGCAACACCCGTGTGCCCGGACCGGCATGAGCGAGCGTACGCAGCCGGCGCGGCGGTCGCGGGACCGGCCGGCGCAGCGACTACCGGCCGCCGCCGGGCCCGTGGTACGTCTCTGCTGTATCGACGGCCGGGCGGCGAGCCCACGCAAGGTGGAGGAAACGGTGAGTGCAGGCAGCCGCGGAGTGCTGGGAGTCGTGGGCACGGCGACCGACGGGGTCGAGTCGCTGCGCACCGGGCTGGTCGAGCCGGCCGTCGCACAGGGCTGGCAGGTAACGGTGACACTCACACCGAACGCCGGCCGATGGCTGAGGGCGAACGGCGAATGGGAGCGGCTGGAGGCACTGACCGGTCTCCCGGTGCGAGACACGCCCCGCCTGCCGGCCGAACCCCGCCCGCACCCCGTGGCCGATCGTTATGTCGTCGCACCGGCGAGCGCGAACTACGTCGCCAAGCTCGCGACGGGTATCGCCGACAACCAGGCCCTGACCCAGGTGAGCGAAGCACTGGGCACCCCCGGCCTCCCGGTGGTGGTGTTCCCTCTGGTCAACGCCGCACATGCGCGACACCCGGCGTGGGAAGGGCACATCGCGGCTCTGCGCAAGGCGGGCGTGGAGCTGGTGTACGGGGCGGACGTCTGGCCCCTGTACGAACCACGTCAGGGCCCGGCCGTCCGGGAGCTCCCCTGGGCGACGGTCCTGGGACGCGCGACGGCCCGGACCCGTTGACGCCCGCTTCCTTAACATGGTCCGGAATACGCGTACACCGGAATACGCGTACAGACGGACGGGGCGGAAGATGGCAGGCCGGGTCACAGCGGTGAGCAGCAACGGAACGTACTCGTTCAGCAAGCCCACTCGCGAGTCGGTCACGCTGCTCGCCGGCCTCGGCGTCGAGGGGGACGTCCACGCGGGTGAGACGATCCGCCACCAGTTCCGCATGACCTACGAGCCGGGACTGCCCAATCTGCGTCAGGTGCACCTGATGCACGAGGAGCTCTTCGACGAGCTGGCCCTCAAGGGCTATGCGGTCACCGCAGGTCGGCTGGGCGAGAACATCACCACCCGCGATGTCGACCTGCTCGGCCTTCCGGCCGGCGCCCTGCTGCACCTCGGTGAGCGGGCGGTGGTGGAGGTGACGGGCCTGCGCAACCCGTGCGCGAAGATCAACGACTTCCAGCAGGGCCTGCTCGGCGAGATGTTCGCCCTCGACCCCGCCTCCGGGGACTTCACCTTCAAGTCCGGCGTCATGGCCGTGGTCCGCCACGGCGGCCCGGTCCGCCCGCACGACACGATCGAGGTCGAGCTCCCACCGGGCCCCCACCGCCCGCTGGAGCGGGTCTGAGCCGCGTTGTCAGCCCGGCGCCGAGCCTGCGCGCCGTTCGTGGCGCGCCCGCGCGAGACGATGGGCTTCCCGGAGCAGCAGGCGCACGGCCTCATCGGTCCTCAGGCCCGGATTCACCACCGCCAGCCAGCCGCCGGAACCGTAGACGGGGTGCGCGATCACTTTGTCGCTGGCACCGGGGTCGTCGTCGAGGGCGGATTCGCGCGGGGCGTGACCGGTCCAGTCGCTGAACGCCTGCTTACCGGCAGCGATGTTGACGCGGAAGGTGTCCGGGCGGTCGAGGCGCGACCGTTCGTCGCCCGGACAGTCCTTGGTCACGATCGTCGCGAACGGTTGGGCCGCTGCCGGCATGACACCGTCAGGTGCGTAGTAGAAGAACGTGTCCCCCCAGCTGATCTCCGGTGAACCGTCGCCGGGTGCCGGCCTGACAGCCAGAACCCCTCCCAGGTCTTCCACAAAAGCGATGATCTCGTCGTCCGTCATGTGCTCAAGCGTTTCATTAAGGTGCTTGTGGAGACTTCGAACCGGAAAACGCAGGAGCAGCGGGTGCCAACTCTCAAGTCGCCGTCCCTCCGCACGGCCGAGGTCGCGCGCCGTGCCGGGTACTCCGTCCAGCAGATCCGCAACCTCGAACGCGACGGTGTCCTGCCCCCGGCCACGCGCACGGCTTCGGGCTACCGCATTCACGGGGAGGCCCACCTGCACTCCGCACTGGCCTACCGCGCCCTCGCAGCCGGCACAGGCCCGGTCGAGGCCAAGCGGATCGTGCGCGCCGTGCACGAGGGCCCGGCCGCGGAGGCGTTGGCCCGGCTCGACGCCGCCCACGCCCGGCTCGACCGGGAGCGCACCGACCTGGCACTCGCCAAGGAGGCCACAGCGGCGATCTCCGCCGAACCGGTCGCGGACGTACGCCCGTCGGACTCGATGAGCGTCTCCGAACTCGCCGCGGCGCTCGGTGTGCGCCCGTCGACCCTGCGGCACTGGGACGCCGAAGGGCTCGCCGTTCCGGACCGGGTCCCCCCGCGAGGAACGAGACGGTACTCGCCGGCCCAGACCCGGGACGCCCGGATCGTGCACCAGCTACGCAGCGCGGGCTACCGTATCGACCCGCTCCGGACCCTGATGCCGAGCCTGCGACGCGGCCTCCGCCGGGAAGACGTCACAGCCGCACTGTCGGCCCGGGACGCAAGCATCACGGCCCGCTCCCGCGCCCTCCTGGACGCGGCCGCGCCGCTCAGCGCGCTCCTTGCCGCCACCGGGACGTGAGGGGCCGCTCGGCAACGCAGCTGCACGACACGCACTCGGGCACATACCGAAGTGCCCGCCACAGGCGCACGACATCTCCTGAGACCCCCTGAGCCACGGTTCACCGCCCGTCTTCGCGCTCCACATCCACCGGAACCGGATCAGCCGAGCGCGTCGATCGCCTTCACGACGAGGGCCCGCGCCTCCGCCCCGTACACGGCCGTCTGCCGCATCTGCTCGAACGCCCGCAGGTAAAGGCCGATCTCGCTGGGCTGGGTGATCCGCACCTGTGCCGACACCAGCTCGACGGACACGAGCTCGTCGTCGTACACGTGGAACGTCTCCCTCGGCCACTGGTCCCGCTCTGCCGTCGTCGGGATGATGCCGAGCGACACCGCAGGCAGGGCACCGGCCGACAGAAGATGCCCGAGCTGCGCGGCCATCGTGTCGGCGTCCCCGATCCGGTAACGGAGAACGGCCTCTTCCATGAGGAGGACGAATCGATGGCCACGCTCGTGAATGATCTGCGAACGAGCCACCCGGGCGCGGGCGGCAGCGGCGCTGTCGTCGACAGGGAGGTCGCGGAAGCGGGCGCTCATCCCCAGGACGGCCGCCGCGTACCCCTCGGTCTGGAGCAAGCCGGGCACGAGAGAGGAGGAGTACACGCGGAACAACTCGGTCTGCTGGAAGAACGCCACTGCGCTGTCCTGGAGTTGTCTCAACCCGCTCCGCGTCCGGTGGCGCCACTCGCTGTACATCGACTCCGCGTGCAATGACTGGGCGATCAGATCCTCGGCCTGGTCACCTGCCCCGGCAGTGCGGCACCACAACCGGATGTCCGTGGCGGTCGGCGCTGTACGCGCGTTCTCGATCCGGGATGTCTTCGCATGGTGCCAGCCGCACCCCGAGGCCAGCTCGACAACGGTGAGACCAGCCCCCTTCCGCAGGTCACGCAGACGTCTGGCGACGACTTCGCGTGCGGACTGTGCAGAAGAGGAGGGAAGCGTCATGTGGCCTGTCCGATGGTTCTGATCAGCGAATCGTGTACTCGTCGTGCGGCACCGCTCGATCCCAAACCGTCTCGAACGCGCTCGCACACAGCTTCACGGCAACCGGATCATCAGTGAACTCCGGCCCCTGTGACGAGCCGTCACCGGCAAAGTGGTTCCACTGGACGAGGCGGCCGTCGAACAGCCAGAAGTCATTGCCGGGCAGTGCGATGTCCGAGGCCCGGCGGCGCGGCAACCACCGGATCCGCTCCCCGGCCGCCACGTTCGTGAAGGTTCCGGAGTGCTCGTAGCGGATGTACTCGCTCACCGGCTCGGACACGATCCGGGCACGTCGTACGCTCACGCCGCGACCGACGGTCTCAGAGACGAGGTCGAGCCACGGCCGCCACCAGGACGCCCGGTCGGTGGGATCGTGACGGTGCCCGGCACGCCAGTCGGCGAACGGGCCGCGCTCGTAGTCGACGGCGTACGCGTCCCGCATCTCCAGGTGTACGGCGGATTCGATGCAGCTGTCGAGCAGCTCACGGAAGCTGAGCGGCACGTTCGACGGCATCGCAAGCCTCCCTGATCATGCCGACCATCCTGGCGGGGATACGGATCACCGCTTCGGATTCGGGGATTCCCACAGCGTGCCCGGGAACCTCCGTGGCAGCACACTCCGCCTCGAGTTCAGGGCTCGGCTTCCATCCTTGGAGGACCAGTTCCTTCCCCTCGAGGTCCGCCCAGACGGTCGGGCTTTCGTGATCTCCCGTGTTCGGGTCGATCCCGATGAACAGTAGCGGCATGGCTGACTCCGTCCATGTGGTGTGCAGTTGTGTGCAACACGGTCAGCCGCTCCGGCCTTCTCCGTCAAGACCACCTTCTCGTTCTTCCACCTTCCAGAGGAATGTGCGCACAGTTATGCACATGGCTGGTGTGCGCGCGGGGAGCTTTTCTACGGTCCCGGGTATCCCTCACCGACCGCGAAGGGAAACGGGCCATGGCCGTGACGCTCAAGGTGTACGAGGTGAACCGTGAGGGTGGGACCCGGGTGGTGCGTGAGGAGGCCGAGGTCACGCCCCTGGCCATCCCGATCCGTCCTCGGCGTACCCCGCCCGCAGCTGCTCCCGGTGCAAGGGAGATTCAGCATGACCGCACCGCCCCGCTCCCTCCCCGGCCCGGAACGGTCCGAGACCGCATCGGTGTCCCCGATCCCGACAGCGGGACCTGGGCCGGCCCCTGTTGCCTGACCAGCACTCCCATCCCCCGAATCCACCCGCTGGAGGAGAACTTCATGAACGCCCGGCTGAACACCCCAGCTGAAGCAAGCGACGGCAAGCACGGCGGCAGCCCTGCCCCGATCAAGCCGTGGGCTCCCCCACCGCCCCCGCCGTCCCCTGACGGCAGCGGCCCATCCCGCACCGGGGAATGACGTGAGCGCCACCCGACAAAACCCCACCCACCCGGGGCTGGTGCAAGAGCTCACCGAACGCGGGGTCCTCAGCCCCCGCTGGCAGCAAGTGTTCGACGCCGTGCCCCGGGAGCAGTTCATCCCCTCGAAGATCTGGCGGCAGCTCCCCGACCGGTGCGAGCCGGTCGTCGGGACGGACGAGTGGCTGGCGCTGGTCAACTCCGACGAGCCGGTAGTCATCCAGCTCGACGACGGCGCCGGAGACGGGCCTGGGATCGCGACGTCGTCGAACTCTCAGCCATCCATGGTGGCTCGCATGCTCGGCCTTCTCCAATTGGAGGACGGACACCGGGTACTGGAGATCGGCACGGCGTCGGGCCACGTGGCCGCGTTACTGTCCGAGCGCCTCGGTGACGAACGGGTCCACAGCATTGAGATCGACCCCGCGCTTGCCCGACGAGCCGCCGATGCTCTCGCGAGCGCCGGTTACCACCCGCACCTGCGCTGCGGTGACGGCGAACAGCCCTGGCCGGGCATGGAACCGGTCGACCGGCTGATCTCGACCTGCGCACTCCGGCACGTCCCGCCCACCCTCGTGCGGCAGGTCCGACCGGACGGCATCATCGTCGCGCCGCTCGCACGGGATTTCTGGTCCGGAGCGCTGGTCGAACTTCACGTCCAGGCCAAGGGGACTGCGGTCGGCAGGTTCCGCGGCGGCGCGTCGTACATGCCGATGCGGTCGCACCGTATGGCCGATCGCCACGACGTCGATACGGCCACAGGCAGGATCCGCAGCGCGGGGCTGGGCCCGGCGCGGCTCTTGGACCTCGGGTTCGCGCTGTACGCCGGGGCCCGTCTGCCCGGCGTACGACTGACGCACGCGGACACCCCCGCCGGCGCCCAGGTGTGGGTGAGCCGCGAGGACGGCGCCGCCGCAACTGCTGCCACCGGGGTGGAGGTCTGGCAGTACGGGCCCGGGTTCCTGTGGGAAGAGATCGAGCAGACCTGGGTCGAGTACGTCGCGCTCGGGCACCCCGAGGCCGACCAGTTCGGGCTGACGGTGACCGACCAGGACCAGCACGTCTGGCTCCGCACCCCGCACGCCGTCATCGAGCCCGCCAGGCCGTGACAGCGGCACCACCGTGGGACCCCGGGCCCATTGCAGGTGCACGACCTCTGAGCAGGTGAAACAGACAGAGGCGGGCATCCTTCGAGCATCTCCGGCGCGATCGGTATGAGCGGGGGCACGGAACGGACGAAACTTCAGCAACAGCCATCCGTAGAATGAGGGTTGGGGCAGAGCCGTAGCGCAGAGGTAGTCGCGCGCGGTCTCCAAAACCGCGAGGACGCCGGTTCGAATCCGGCCGGTTCTGCCCTCATCCGTTCCTGCCCGAGGGCCCGCTGACCGCCCTGCAAGGTGCACCGGCAGCCGACAGCCGAATCTGCGCCCTCGCCCCTCCCCGGGCAAAAGCTCCGACTGCGCCTTGGCCGGCTCGCCGCGTACGGAGGACCGCCGCGCGCGATCCGCGAATCCATCGAGTACGGGCACCGGTGCGCTCCGTCCTGGCATCAGGACCTCCGCCCGGAACCGGGGAGTTGAGGGTGGCTCGGCATACATCCATGCCGATAATGTGTGCCGCAGGGTGCCAGGCACCCTCAAGTCGCGCGGGTGGCCGAGCAGTTGCCCCAGGGAGGGAGACGGTCGGTGCCGCAGGCAAGCGAAGATCCGGTGCTGGAGCAAGCTCTCAAGGATCTGGCCTGGTACGAGCGCATCACGAGGCGCTCCCGCCGCTGGGTCGCGGTCACGGAGCTGACCGCATTGATCAGCGGAGCAGGCGCGGTGGTCGCCGCAGGCATCCAGGCTCCCGCCGTCGTCACTGCCTCGATCGCAGGGACCACGGTCTTCATCGGTGGGTTCCGCCAGCTGTTCGGTCATGCGGAGCGATACGTACATGCCGCAGAAGCCTGGTCACGACTACGGCTGGCGATTCAGCGTTACACCGTGATCGCCGAGGCCGACAGGAGCGACGAGAACCGCCGGCGTCTGCTGGAGGAAGTGGAAGCCGTCGCCAACGCGGAACTTCAGAGCTGGGCCATGAACCGCCGCCTCGCCCAGCCCCCCGGCGGCCAAGCACTGCCGTAGACCCTGCCCCCGTCGCCACCACTCAGAACCTCTCACGAGCAACCTCACTCCCGAAGTGGGCGAGACCCGAGCACCCTGCGCCTCTACGCCTGCTCCGTGACCGGTGGACCGAAGGTCAGAAATGTCCCGGGCCCCTGTTCACGAGGCGGAGTGAGGTGATCCCGCTGGCCGCCGACTCACCGGCATTCACCGACCCGATGCTCCGACGTACACAGGGTGCGGTGCGAGCACCCTCGCATAGGTTGGGCGTCGTATCCGACGCACCGCGACGAGGATCAGCCCATGCACAGCAGCACCAGGATCCGTCTGATCGAGCCCGCCGACGCCGCCCCGATCGCCGCGCACCGCGTGCGGGACTTCGAGGCGTTCCGGCCGTACGAACCGGCCCAGCCGGCCGACTTCTTCACCCCGAAGGGCCAGGCGGAGCGGATCGACAGCCTGCTGGCCGGATACCGGGCCGGTACGGTCTGGCCGGGCGTGGTGCTCGCCGACGACCAGGTGATCGGGCAGGTCACCGTCGGAGGCATTCTGCCGCAGCCGCACCTGCGCCGTGGCTCCGTCGGATACTGGATCGCCACCGTCGCCCAGAATCAAGGGCACGCCGGGCACGCCGTCGGGCTTGCCCTCCGGGTGATGACGGACGAACTCGGACTGCACCGCGCCGAGGCGTCCACCCATCTGGAGAACCTGCCGTCGCAGCGGGTACTGCGCCGCAACGGGTTCAGCCCGTACGGCGTCGCACACTCCTCGATCTTCCTCGACGGGAG
>NZ_DATMVN010000681.1:0-2994 GCF_035563135.1 Streptomyces sp. | reverse complement strand
GTGGAGACACGTACCCCGTCAGGAAGACCGTCTTCGATGCGGGCTCGCCACTGTTCCCACCGCTGGGCTTCGGCAAGTTCAGGCGGGACGCTGATGTACACGGAGACAGGTGCCCCTGGCACACGCTGGTCCGCGAACTGGCTCATGGCACGAACGAAACGAAGCCGTTGCTGCGGTGTCGCGTAGCTCTCCAGGCCAGCAGCTGTATCCGCGGTGTTCATGGTGCTCATCATCCCTTGCTCCGGCTCCCCCTGTCGGACAGCGATGCGGATCTGGAAGTCCCGACACACCGTCAACTCACCTGTACTGGCGGCGGACACGATAGCTATTCCGTCTCCGCGAGGCGCACTTGCGGCGGTAAGGTGGCGCCGGAGAAGATCTCCAGAGCAAGACTGTGCCCCGCGAGGTAGGACTCCGGGGCGCGGCCCACGACCTTCACGCGGAAGGCGTCGACATGATCCAGGGTACCCGTGCCCTCGGACAGCCAGCAGTGGCTTCTCAGCCTCCCCTGCTGGCTTCTGGCATGCCCACATGCATGGCGGCAGCCACTGTCGACAGCCTGGAATGCGCACAGACCTCTCCCGAGGGAGAGGAGGGTGGAATGCGATAGCGCAAAAGGCGGCGCCGGCTTCGCCGGACTTCTAAGCCGCCCCTGGTCAGGAACGGTGTTGGCGCACCGTCTCTGACACTCACGTCACCGCTCGGCTGGAACCCGAGCGAAGGCCCTCCGTCGGCTAGCACGCCGGTGAGGAGAGCGAGTAGATCCCCCAAGGATCTTGGAAGCCCTCTCGGGCTTCCTTGTGACCTCAACCTGGAAGTCGAGGCCCAAGTACATGGTGCAGCATCGTGCTGCCATCTGTCAGCTCCGCCATGCATGCCATGTAGGCATGGCGGGATACAGTCCACGGCGCGTATCCCCGCGTAGTTCATGTTCTGTGGCAGAAGCAGCGTTAGCCCGATACAGCTCAAAGCCCCCAATTAAGTCTGAAAACCTTAGTTCGCCGTGGTTCGTCCTGACATTCCTGTCAGCTCCAGCTGCGGTGGTGGCGGGATGAGTATTCGCACCGCCAGGAACTCACCCGTGCTCCTGGGCGACCGCGGCGATCAGAATCCCTCGGCCAGCACCACCCTCAGGCCGGGCTTCTACGTCTCCGACGCTGAGCAGTGGCTCTCGGCCACGAGCTGCAGGGTCATGACCGACGGGTACAGCTGGCTCCAGGCTGTCCACTGGGTCGCCGGGGCGGACGTGTACGTCCCTCGGCGATCGCACGGGCCCCGGCAATTCGGTGCGACGACGGTTCGCGTTGCGCAGGTACTCGCCGAGCTCACTCCTTGCCGTCCGGGTGTTCCCTACCTGGCACGGCGGTTGGACCTGTCTGAGCGCTCGATCGAGTACCAGCTTTCCATGCTGCGTGAGGCCGGGCTGCTGGTCTACGTGTCCAAGGGCGGACGGCTGGCCGGTGAGGGGAAGCGCGCCTCGCTGTTCGCGCGCGTCATCCCACCCGTGTTCGACACCGCGTTGGGGATTCGGACGCTGGGTGTCGGGCCGGAGCGGCGCCCCGTGGGCATCGCGGAGCGGGGCCGGCCCCTGATGGCGCGGCTGGCTGCTGCGGCTGCCCGGAAGGTGCGGCGTCGGAGGAGGTCCAAGTCAGCGTCGGCAGCACCCAGTTCGCGGCGCGGTCGTTGCACCCCAATGCGGGGTAGTACCTCAGCGCTTTCATCTGCGGGTACTACTTCCATCCCCCCTGAGAGCAAGCTCGTTGACGGGAAGCAAGAGAAGGCACCGGTCGGGAAAAAGGGTGCTCGACTCGGGCTGAACCAAATCGGCCGCAGATACCGGCTGGCGGCGGAGCTGGTACGTCGGGTGCCCTGGCTCCAGCGCGCCTCAGTGCCGAGGATCGCGTGGGTGCTTCGTGATGTCTCCGACGCCGGGTGGTCGTGCGACGAAGTCCAGGCATGGATCCACATCCGTGGCGCAGCCGATCACGTCCGGCGGCCCTCGGGGCTGCTGGCGACCCTTCTCTGCACGGCCCTGGTAGCGCTGGACACGGAAGCGAAGCGGCGGGTCGCCGTGGAGCAGTGGCGTGACTCTCGCCAGGCTGCTCGAGAGCGGCATGCGGAGTGGGAAGGCTCGTGGCGGTCCCCGTCCAGCCGTGCTCTTTCCCGCCAGGTCAGTGCCGCCGTCGATCGGGTTCGGAGTGGTCTGGCGGCGCCCGCTGTGGCTGAGGTTGGCGAAGGTCACCAGATGGACGTCGACTCCCTCTCGAAGGAGGAGGTGCTGGAGCTGAGGGGCGCGGCCACGAAGGACCACGGCCTTGTCCTTCGCTGGCTCGACTTCGCGGGGGAGCCCACGACACGCCGTGTCTTTACAAGCCGATTCGTGGATGACGTTCTCCGCCTTCGCGGAACCGGCCGTCTTGTTCTTCACGGAGGTGCTCAATGACCAGCAGCGCCGAGCTTTCTGGCGTCGACCTTGCTCGGGTTGCCCTGCGGGCCGCCCAGGAGGCCGCCCGTCACCGGGGCAATGAGCCAAGCGCACGGAAGCCGAGGCGCCGTGCACAGGCAGCCTCGAGGGACGGCCGTGATCCTGTCGGCCTTGGCCAGGCCATCGTGGGCTTGATCGCTGACCGTGCGTGGGCAACCCCCGCGGCAGGCGGCTCGGTACTCGAGCAGTGGCCCACTATCGCGGGCGACCTCGCACGGCATGTGACGGCCGTGAGTTTCGACGGCGAAACCAGACGACTCGATCTCCAGCCCGATTCCCCGGCCTACGCCACCCATCTCAAATTCGAAGCGAACCGCCTCATCAGCAAGATCAACGAGGTCGTGCAGGCCGACACCGTGAAGAGCATCCGCATTCTGCGTCCCGGAGCAATCAGCCAGTCCTCGGCTCACCCGGCCTCCGATGTTGCCCTGGTCGAGCGCGCGCAGCCGCTTCGAGACGAACCTCGCCGGGAGCCGCCAGCGGGTTACCTCGAGGCCATCTGTCGGCGC
>NZ_DATMVN010000680.1:0-11407 GCF_035563135.1 Streptomyces sp. | reverse complement strand
CGACGGCCCCCGTCCACGGCGGCGGCCCCGGGCGGAGCACCCCGGACGGGCCCGGCGCCCGGCGCTCCGCCGGGCGCCCCGTCCAGGAACAGCGGCATCGTGGTGGCTGTCCCGGGGGCGCCGTGGTCCTGCGTGTCGTCGCTGTTCAGCGTCACGTACGGCCGGATGCGCAGCGGGTCGAAGTCCTCGGCCGCCGCGATCTCCGCCGCACGGGCCTCCCGGCCCGCCCGTGCGGCCGCGCCGGCTCCGCAGGCGCACCCCGCCCGGGGTCTCGCGCCCTGCTCGCCGCCGCACTCCGGGCACATGTGTCCGGTCATCGTGGGTCCCCTCCCCTTTCGAACTGTCTGCGATTATGCAGGCCGCCACAGGCGAGCCCGACGCTCGTGGCGCCGTTCGGCAGGCCATAACGGCACACAGCGGCCAGGATGGGGTCAAGCGGACCCGAGGAGATGCCCATGGCCCAGCAGCTGAGCCCGCCGCCCCCGGCAGCAGGTGAGGGGCGGTCCCGGCGGAGTGTCCTGGTCTCCATCGGCGCACTGCTCCTCGGCATGCTGCTCGCCGCACTCGACCAGACCATCGTGTCCACCGCCCTGCCCACGATCGTCAGCGAGCTGGGCGGCCTGGACCATCTGTCGTGGGTGGTGACCGCCTACATGCTGGCGGCGACCGCGGCCACCCCGCTCTGGGGCAAGCTCGGTGACCAGTACGGGCGCAAGAAGCTCTTCCAGACGGCCATCGTCATCTTCCTCATCGGCTCCGCGCTCTGCGGCATGGCCCAGAACATGCCGCAGCTGATCGGCTTCCGCGCCCTCCAGGGGCTCGGCGGCGGAGGGCTGATGGTGCTGTCCATGGCGATCGTCGGCGACATCGTCCCCCCGCGCGAACGGGGCAAGTACCAGGGCCTGTTCGGGGCGGTCTTCGGCGTGACCAGTGTGCTGGGGCCGCTGCTCGGCGGTTTCTTCACCGAACACCTCAGCTGGCGCTGGGTCTTCTACATCAATCTGCCCGTCGGCGTCGTCGCGCTCCTCGTCATCGCCGCCGCCCTGCACATCCCGGTCCGCCGTACCAAGCACACCATCGACTACCTGGGCACCTTCCTCATCGCCTCCGTCGCCACCTGCCTGGTCCTCGTCGCCTCGCTCGGCGGAACCACCTGGGCCTGGGGCTCCGCACAGATCATCGTCCTCGCGGTCCTCGCCGTGGTGCTGCTCGTGGCGTTCGTCGCGGCCGAGCGCCGGGCGGCCGAACCGGTCCTGCCGCTGAAGCTGTTCCGGATGAGGACCTTCAGCCTCGTCGCCGTCATCAGCTTCGTCATCGGCTTCGCGATGTTCGGGGCCATGACCTATCTGCCGACCTTCCTCCAGGTCGTGCACGGCATCACCCCGACCATGTCCGGTGTGCACATGCTGCCGATGGTCCTCGGCCTGCTGCTCACCTCGACCGGCTCCGGCCAGATCGTCAGCCGGACAGGCCGCTGGAAGGTCTTCCCGATCGCCGGCACCGCCCTCACCGTGGTCGGCCTGCTGCTGCTCCACACGCTTTCCGAGACCAGCTCCACCTGGACGATGAGCCTCTGCTTCTTCGTCTTCGGCGCCGGCCTCGGCCTGGTGATGCAGGTGCTCGTACTGATCGTGCAGAACTCCGTCGGCTACGAGGACCTCGGTGTCGCCACCTCCGGCGCCACCTTCTTCCGGTCCATCGGCGCCTCGTTCGGCGTGGCCGTGTTCGGCACGATCTTCACCAACCGGCTGACCGGCAAACTCGAAGAGGCGCTCAGCGGCCGCTCCCTCCCGCCCGGCGCCGACGCCGGAGCGCTGGCCGCCGACCCCCGGGCCATCGGCCGGCTCCCGGCGGATCTGCGCCCCTCCGTCCTCAGCGCCTACTCGGCCTCGATCACCGATGTCTTCCTCTACGCGGCACCCGTCGTCCTCGTCGCGTTCGTCTTCGCCTGGTTCCTCAAGGAGGAACCCCTGCGCGGGTCGGTGACGGCGCCCGACCCCAGCGAGACCCTGGCCTCGAACCCGGTCCAGCGCTCCTCGTACGACGAATGCGCCCGGGCCCTCTCGGTGCTCGCCACCCGTGAGGGACGCCGGGAGATCTACGAGAAGATCACCGCCAGGGCCGGATACGACCTGCAGCCCGCCGCCAGCTGGCTGCTGCTGCGCATCAAACGGCACGGCACCGTCGAACCCGGGCGGCTGGCCGAGGTCGCACCCGTGCCGCTGAGGGTGATCACCTCCGCCGCACGCCAGGTGGAGGGGCGCGGCTTCGCCCGGCGCGAGGGGATGCAGCTGGTGCTCACCGAACGGGGTGCACAGGCCGTGGTCCGGCTGTCCCGGGCCCGTGAGGAGTCCCTGGCCGAGCTGCTGGGCGACTGGTGGGGCCCGGACCGGCCCACCGACCTCGTCCGCCTGGTGACGGAGCTGTCGGCCGAGGTGAGCGGGTCGAGCAAGGAGCGGCCCCACATGCCGGAACCCCGCCGGGACCACGCGGCGGGCTGACCTCGCGGGCGCTCCGCGCCCCTGCTCCGGCCCCTGCTCCGGCCCCGGCTCCTGCTCCGGGCTCCGGCTCCGGGCTCCTGCTCCGGGCTCCGGCTCCGCGCCCCTGCTCCGGGCTCCTGCGGCGCCGGGAACTCACAGCTCCTTGGCGAACCAGTGCTCCGCGTAGGGGCCCTGGTTGAACGCGGGCACCTCCCGGTACCCGTGCTTCGCGTACAGCCCGCGTGCCTCCACCAGGTCGTCACGGGTGTCCAGGCGGATCCGCCGCACCCCGTAGGCCCGCGCGGCGCTCTCGATGCCGGCGAGAAGCAGGCCGCCGCCGCCCGTCGAGCGGAACGCGGGCCGGACGAACACCCGGGTCAGCTCCGCCGTGTCCGCGTCGACCAGCCGCAGGCCCGCGCAGCTCCCCGGCTTGCCGTCGTACCGTCCCACCAGGAATTCCCCGGTGGGCGGGGCGAGCCGGTCCACACCGTCGTCCCTCAGGCCGTCGTCGATCTCCGCCGCGGTGGCCGGCCGGCCCCAGTAGCGGCTCGCCACCTCGTCGTAGTAGTCCCGCCGCAGCAGGGCCGCTTCGGGGCTGCCGAAGTGTTCGGGGGTCACGTTCCAGGTCATTGGGCCATTCTGTCCATGGTGTGACGGAATGACGAACCTTTGATACGTGCAGGGGGAACGATGACGCGGGAGACCTCCGTCGAGGCAGCCGTCCAGCGGCTCGGGGAGCAGTGGATACGGGAGCTGACGCGGCCCGGCTGCCGCAGCTTCGTGTGCTCGCCCGCCGGACTGTGGCTGGCCCTGACCGCCGTCGCCGCCGGCGCCCGTACGGAGACGGCGGCGGAACTGCGGACACTGCTCGGCGTGGCCGGACCGGAGGCCGCGGACGTGGTGACCGGGGCGGCCCGGGACTGGGGGCGCACCGAGGCGCTCAACGTGGCGACCCGGGTGTGGAACAACGTGCCGCTCCACCCGGAGTACGAACAATCGCTGCCGGACGTCGCCTTCGGCCCGGTGGACGTCGCGGAGATCGACGCGTGGGTCCGTGAGCAGACCGGTGGCCTGGTCGAACGGCTGCCGCTGGACCTCGACGGCGGTGTCGCGCTCGCCCTGGTCAACGTGCTGGCCCTGAAGGCTTTCTGGGAGACGGCGTTCGACATGTCCCGCACCCGTGACGCCCCCTTCACCGACGCGGCGGGCCGGAGCGTGCCGGTGCCGACGATGCACGCGTCGGCCGGGCCCACGGACGTGTGGACGGTCCCGGGCGCGTACGTCGTCGAACTGCGCTGCCGCGCGGAGCCGGACGGCAGCGCACCGGCACGGGTCAGGTTCGTCCTGGGTGAGCCGGGTGAGGGGGCGGACCGGGTCCTGCCGCAGGCGTGGGCCCCGGAGGGAGCGCGGGTCCCCCTGGCCGCCGACGCGGTGACCTTCGCGCTGCCGCGCTTCACCCTGCGGACGAACGTCCAGGTCACCGAGCAGTTGCGGGCGCTCGGTGTACGGCTCGCCACGAGCCCCGCCGCGGACTTCCGGGGCCTCGCGGCGGCGCCCCTCCACCTCACGGACGTGGTCCAGGAAGCGGTGGTGAAGGTCGCGGAGGAGGGCGTCGAGGCCGCGGCCGTCACGGTCGTGGCGGCGAGGTCCGCCGCTCCGAGACCCCGAGTGGTGAAGCACATCGCCTTCGACCGGCCCTTCGGCGTCGTTGTCCTGGACGGCTCGGCGGACGTCCCCCTCTTCACGGGCTGGCAGGCGGACGTCCCCCGGCACGAGGACTGATCCGGGACCCGGCGGACCTCCCGACAGCTGCTCGGCGGCCGTCACCTGAGGAGCCGTGACCGGAATTCCGTGCGGTCTTCCGGCGGATCGGTGGTGACAGTCAGGCGAAGAGGGGGTTGATTGTGTCTAGCTCATAGGGCAATGCGAGGCTTCATCCGCACATACCCGGGCCGAGGGGACAGTGCATGAAAAATGGGGAGGGTCGGCGCAGCGTGAGAGATGCGAAGCGCAGTGTGCGGGGGGACATGGCGGCGGACCCGGGGGGCAGGGTCTTCCTTCCGGACCAGGCCGGGTCAGGCCTGGTCCGGACGGCGGACCCCAGGGCCGCGGTGGCCAGGGCCGTCCTCTGGCTGCTCGTCGGCGTCCTGGCGGTACGGCAGGCGGCGGTCGTGCTGCGGCAGCCACCCGGCGAACGCCTCACCGATCTGGAGACCTGGACCGGCGCGACCGGGGTTTTGCACCTCGCGGGATCCCTGTACGACCCGGGCCGGTTCACCGGGACGCCGTTCGCCGGTCTGGTGCTGAAGCCGCTCACGGTCTCGGCGGAGCAGGCCCTCGGCGTCGTATGGACCTTCGGTTCGCTCCTCCTCGTCGTCCTGCTCGGCCACGTCGCCGGCCGCGCGCTGCCAGGGCCGGTGAGCCGGCGTACCGCGTTCCTGGCGGCGCCCGTCGCGATCACCCTGCTGATGGTGTCGCTGCCCGTCCGCAACACCCTGCATCTGGGCCAGACCAGCATCCTGCCGGTCCTGCTGGTGCTCGTCGCCTGCTTCGCGGTGCGCGGTGAGCGGCTTCCGGGTGTGCTGACCGGTGTCGCCGCGGCCCTCCAGCCCGCCGTACTGCTCTTCGCCGTCCTGTTCTGGATCACCGGCAGACGCCGGGCCGCCGTGAGCGGCGCTGCCACCTTCGCCGTCTGCACGGCGCTGGCCTGGCTGGCGATGCCGCGTGACTCCTGGGCGTACTGGGTGCACCATGTCGCGGGCGCCGGGCTCGGTGAGCGCCCGGACAACCTGGCGAACCAGTCCCTGCACGGCGCGCTGTTGCGGTTCGGGCTGGAGGGACCGCTGGAGATCGCGCTGTTCCTGGCGCTGGCCGCCGTCGTCGTCCTCCTCGGGCTGCGCCGTGCGGCCCGCTACGCGCGGGACGGGCAGCTGCTCCTGGCCGTCGCGGTCACGGGGTGCGTCGCCGTCGCCGTGTCGCCCACCGCCTGGCAGCACCAGCTCCTCTGGGTGCTGCTCGCCGTCGTCGGACGTGTCGGCAGCCGGGCCTCGGACCGGCTGGTCTGGCCGGCGGTCGTGGTCCTCGTCCTCACCCTGCCGGGGAAGATGCTGCTGCCGAACGTCGGCGTGGTCATTCCCGTGCGCGACAACGCCCTGCTCGTCGCCGCGCTCGGCGCGGCCTGCGCGGTGCCGTTCCTGTCCCGCGCCTCGCCCCACTGGCAGCGGCCGGTCCCCACCGGCTACGCGAAGCCGGTACCGGCGCGCTACGCGTGGGTGCCGCTGCTGCCGTTCTGGCGCCGGGTGCTCAGCCGCCCCAATCTGCTCCTGGAACTCCTGCTCATCCGGGTCGTCTACTCCGCGTACGCGCAGGTCCGGCTGGCCGCGACCGCCGGACGGTCCACCGCCGAGGAACACGGCCGGCAGATCCACGCCGCCGAGCAGTGGCTGCACATCGACATCGAGCACTGGGTCAACCACACCGTCGTCGGCATCCCCTGGCTGCGCGAGTTCTTCGACTACTACTACTCGACGTTCCACTTCCTCGTGCCGCTCGCGATCCTCGGGGTGCTGTACGTGCGCCGGCCCCCGGACTACCGCTGGGCCCGCAGCACCATCGGCTTCGCCACGGTCCTCGCGCTGATCGGCTTCTGGCTCTACCCGCTCGCCCCGCCGCGCCTGATGCCGGGGCTCGGCTTCATCGACACGGTCCACGGGGTGCAGGATCTCGACAGCCCCGATTTCGGGGCGCTGACCGCGGTGACCAACCAGTACGCGGCGATGCCGTCACTGCATTTCGGCTGGTCCCTGTGGTGCGGTGTGGTGATCGTGCTGCTCGCGCCGAAGGCGTGGATGAAGGCCCTGGGACTGCTGCACCCGCTGTTCACGGTCTCCGCGATCGTCGCCACGGGCAATCACTGGGTGCTGGACGCGGTCGGCGGTGCGGTGGTGGTGGCCGCAGGCTTCGGGCTGACGTACGCCCTGTCCGGGCCGCGCAGGCTCCAGGTCGGCACCGGGACGGCCGGACGGCCCGGCCGGGAGGCGGGGGAGGCGGGGGAGGCGGGCGGCGAGGCCGCCGGGGAGCCGGTGCCCGAGCCGGCGGCCGGCAAGGCGTGATGCCCGTGGACGGGCCGGAGGGGTGCGGGGACGGCTCTTCCGAGTCCGTCCCCGCACCCCTCCGGCGTGGATCGCCGCGTCCTTCGATGATCTGCCCGGGGCGGGCGCCCCGCCACTCGAACGGTTCAGTGCCGGCCCGGCCGGCAGGACCCGGCGCCGTAGCGGGGCATCAGGTCCTGAGCGACGCCCCGGCCTTCGTGGTCCGCTCGCCGCTCCGCTCCCCGAGCGCCTCCGTCTCCACGTGCGCCGTCTCGCGGGCGGCGAGCGCCGCGACGGCCGGCGGCACGCAGAGCGCGGCGGCGAAGAGGGCGACACCGGCCCAGTTGTCGCCGTCGGGGCCGGCGATCTGCGAGGCGAAGGCCACGGCGAAACCGGCGACGGCGAAGCCGGTCTGGGTGCCGATCGCCATACCCGACAGCCTGACCCGGGTGGGGAACATCTCGGCGTAGAAGGCGGGCCAGATGCCGTTGGCCGCGCTGTAGACGACACCGAAGACCAGCACCCCGGTGATCAGCACCAGCGGATAGCTGCCGGTGGAGATCGACCACAGGTACAGGGGCATCGCCACCGCGCTGCCGGCGGCGCCGACGAGGAAGACCGGCCGGCGTCCGACGCGGTCGGAGAGCCGGGCCCACAGCGGGATGGTGAACAGGGCGACCACATTGGCCAGCGCGCCCACCCACAGCATGCCGGTGCGGCTCAGACCGACGGCGTCGCTGGTCGCGTAGGACAGCGCCCAGACGGTGAAGATCGTGCTCACGGTGGCGATCACGGAGGCCGCGACGACCCGCAGCACATCGGCCCAGTGGTCGCGCAGCAGGACGGCCAGCGGCATCTTCGCCACGCCCTCGGTGGCCGCCTGCTTGGTGAAGACCGGTGTCTCCTCCAGGGTGCGGCGGATGACGTATCCGGTGACCGCGACGGCGACGCTCAGCCAGAACGGGATGCGCCAGCCCCAGGAGAGGAGCTGTTCCTCGGGCAGGGCGGCGACCGGGATGAAGGCCAGGGTCGCGATCAGCTGGCCGGCCTGGGTCCCGTTGATGGTGAAGCTGGTGAAGTAGCCGCGGCGGTGCTGAGGCGCGTGTTCCAGGCTCATGGAGTTGGCGCTGGCCTGCTCACCCGCCGCGGAGATGCCCTGCAGGATGCGCAGGATGACGAGCAGGACGGGCGCGGCCCCGCCGATCTGGTCCCGGGTGGGCAGACAGCCGATGAGGAACGTCGACAGGCCCATCAGCATCAGCGTGAAGACCATGATCTTCTTGCGGCCGAGCCGGTCCCCGGCGTGCCCGAGGAAGAGCGCGCCGACCGGGCGGGCCGCGTAGGCGACACCGAAGGTGGCCAGCGACAGCAGGGTGGCGTTCGCAGGATCGGACTCGTCGAAGAAGACCTCGGGGAAGACCAGCGCCGCCGCGCTGCCGTAGATGAAGAAGTCGTAGTACTCCAGCGCGCTGCCGATCCAGGCGGCGAGCGCGGCCTTGCGGGGCTGCGCCTGCGGAGGGGGCGGCGGGCCGGCGGAAGGGTCGTGAGCGGTCACGGCGGGCTCCTTCGGGGGACGTTCCGTGCGGGGGAGAGGCGAGCGGACCCGGCTAATTAACGCACTAGATAGTTAGTTAGGGATGGCTACGGATGTTGCGAGCAGTTGACGCCCCTGTCAAGGGTTCACCCGGAATCCGGCCCGGTCCGGTCCGCCGGGCACCGCCCGGGGTTCCGACCCCTTCGCTCCCGAAAAGTCCCGGTCCCGGTCCCGGGCCGGCGGAGGCCGGTCGGCACCGGGCGGCGCATCCCGGCTGCCGGGTGGTGGGACCGGCCCGTCCGCCCGGCCCCGGCTGTTGGTGGCCCGCGCCGGAGGTCCGTCGGCGGAAACGGGTGAGGGAGTCAGGAATCCCTTCGGCGGCCCTGGTCCAGATGAACGGCTTGGGGCCCTCGTTCCAGTCCTTCACCCAAGCGCGGGTGCTCGGTCAGCTGTGCCCTGATCGCGGGCGTCTTGCGGGTGCCGTAGTTGTCGCAGATCAGGTGGGCCGCCAGGCGCGCGGGCACTTCCTTGTCGATCCGGATCAGGAACTTCTTGGACTCCGCTGCCCGGTGCCGCCGGTGCAGAACGCTGATGACCTCGCCTGTGGCGACGTCGAATGCGGCGAACAACGCAGTCAGCTCGTTGCGGACGTAGTCGTGGGCGCGCCGTCCGGGCAGGCGCGGCATGATCGGCAACACCGGCTGGGGCCGGTCCGAGGCCTGGGTCTGCGGCTTCTCGTCCACACACAACACCACCGCGCCCTCGGGCGGGTCGAAGTACAGCCCGACGACGTCGTACACCTTCTCCACGGACAACGGGTCCGTCAACAGCTTGAAGGTGTCCGCCAGATGCGGCTTGAACTGGAACTTCCGCCAGACCCGGCCGACGGTGGACTTCGGCGGGCCGCTGCGCACCGCCATCGACTTCCGCGACCAGTGGGCGGCGTTCTTCGGAATCCTCTCCGGCGTCGTGACCATGACCGCTTCCACCTGGTCGATGCTGATGGTGGGCGGCCGGCCCGGTCGCGGGCGACCACGACGACCGGCGGTGACTCCGGCCCTGCCCACGCCGGCGCGATCCGTGCACGCGGGGCCGGTGCCTGAGCCGAGGACGCCCGCCGCATCTCCCGCTCCGACACCGTCTGCTCGTCATCGGACAGCAGCAACGGTTCCAGCTCCTGGCCCCGGCGGGGAACTGACGCACCAACAGCGAAAGCCACGCAACTACTGACGGTCAACTACTGGCGCAGGGCGCCGGCACGGGGGTGGAGCGGTTACGCGATCACTGACCGCGGAGGCGATCGACGTGCTCGGCTGACTGAATTCCGGCCGCTGCCCCGCCTCATGACTGGTCCCCGCCGGACCTGTGCTGACGTGAAAAGCCGGGCGCCTCGTTGTTCCATCAGAAGACCGGCGAGGCGCCCGGCCCTGCTGAAAGGAGCGGAAGGCGCGTTCCGGGCGCAGGCGGCGTGGTCATGGCTCCGGCACGGCGGCCGCCCTCGTTGCGCTCCAGAAGTATCTGGCCGCACCTGGATCCGGCGGCAAGCCGATCCGGCTCCGCTGATCCGACTGCCGTGGGCCCGCTACCCAGCAGCGGATCTCATCTCATGCCCGGATCAGCCGCAGTGGCCCCAGCCGCTCGCATAGCTACCGGCGCCGCTGATGCCGCCGGAGAACTTGACACACTTACCGGCAGCACTGGCATAGACCGGGCCCGCGTAGGTGGTGTAGTAACCCTCGTCGGTGACGGTGGGGCCTCCGCTGACGGAGAGGCTGGCGTACATGTTCGCGGTAGCACCGGACGCGCTGTCGGCAATGGTGACTACGCAGTTCTTACCGCTCGACGCACTGTAAAGAAGAAAGATCGTGCCCGCGCGGTTCGAGGAGACGCGGTGCGATTCAAGGACGCTGTAACTCGAACCGCAGAGCGACGTAGGACTGACTGCCGCAGCGGAAGCGGGAGCGGCTGCTCCGAGGAGGGCCGTCACTCCTATCGCGGCAGTGACGACAGCTGCGCGGGTTTTGCGAACACGCATGGCAGAACCTCTCGTTGACTTGAATGATCTTGAGCAAGGTATAACGCAGATGCGTCGGGATGACCACCGATATCGTCTCGGTGGCGCTGTGCCGACCGGAAAGGGGGTGCGACCAGCCGGGCGGCCATCGGCTCCACCGATCTGCGCTGCCCGTCCAGCAGCAGCCCCCGCGGATGCACCCCGCCCCACCGGCGCTGATCCGCCCGCGCGAACGGCTCGGACACATCCGCCGCGAAGTCCTCCGGGCGGCAACGGAGCTCATCCAGCCCCTCGGGCGTCATGCCCGGACGACGGCGCAGTGCCCCAACCGGACACGCCACCGACGAACGAACCTGACCAAGCCCTACTGGTGCCCCGGCGCTAGGCGGCGCGATCGGCCGTGAGGTACGCGATGATCATGTCGCCCAGCATGGTGCGGTAGTGCTCGCGCCGGCCGGTGTCCACCAGGTCGCGGCCGAAGAGGGCACCGAAGGTGTGCCTGTTGGCGATGCGGAAGAAGCAGAACGAGCTGATCATCGCGTGCAGATCCACCGCGTCGACATCCGCCGTGAACAGCCCCGACGCCCGCCCCGTGTCGAGGATGCGCCGCAGGACCTCGATCGCCGGGGAGCTGATGCGGCTCAACTCGGCGGAAGCGGCGATGTGTTCGGCCTCGTGGATGTTCTCGATGCTCACCAGGCGGATGAAGTCGGGATGGTCCTCGTGGTGGTCGAAGGTCACCTCGGCCAGCCGGCGGACCGCCGCCACGGGATCGAGGTGCTCGACGTCCAGCAGCTGCTCGGCCTCCCGGATCCTGGTGTACGCCCGCTCCAGGACCGCCGTGAACAGCTGTTCCTTGCCGCCGAAGTAGTAATAGATCATCCGCTTCGTGGTGCGGGTGCGGGCGGCGATCTCGTCGACCCTGGCGCCCGCGTAACCGAGGCGGGCGAACTCCCGCGTCGCCACGGTGAGGATCTCGGCCTTGGTGCGCGCCGCGTCGCGGGTCCGCGCGACCGGCTGGGCGGGTCCTTCGGGGCTGGTCATCCGGATCCTTCGCGGCAGGCGGTGCGTGCTCGCGATTCTAGAGCCGGGGCCCCTGCCGGCTGATTCGGCCCGGGGTCTTCCCTGGACGGCCGCCTTTCGATATGACTAACTAACCAGTCCGTACATTAAAGCCGTCCGTCACGCACCGGACGGTCCGAGCCGCCACATCAACGGGAGTGAGTGATGCCGACCCCTACGGTCCCGCCGACAGGCGTCCCCGTCCTCGTGCTGAACGGCCCCAATC
>NZ_DATMVN010000679.1:0-8283 GCF_035563135.1 Streptomyces sp. | reverse complement strand
CCGGCTTCTTCACCCTCGCCCTCAACATCGCCGAACCCGTCATCGCCGGGCACTACGGCCGCGCCTGCGTAGACGCCGTGGCCCCGCTGCTCCTCCTCGGCTAGGGTGCCGTCGGCCCCGCGCTGCTGCGCCACTTCCACGCCGTCACCACCGCGGACCCCGCCACCACACCGGCTGTGCTCCCGACCCCGGCTCCCGTGGCCGACCCGGCATCCGTACCGGAGGACGCTCCAGCCGACGCCGGAGCCGCCCTCATCCCGGAGCCTGCTCCTGAACCGGTTGCCGTGTCCGAACCCGCGGCGCCCCCGGCCCCCGCTCCTGTCGCTGTGCCGCATCCGGCCGCCAAGGTGGCCCCGGCTCTGCTGGACGCCGCCCGCGAGATTGCCGACGCCCACCGCGCCGCTACCGGCCAGCCCATCACGCTGCCGCAACTCAAGGCCCGTCTCGGCGTCAGCCTCCCCCTGGCCACCGCCGCACACGCGGCACTGACGGCCTGACCCTCCGCCGGCCTCCCGACATCTCCTCCTGGCCTCCTGGGCCTGACCCGTCATGCCCTCGGGCAGCACCTGGCTCCGTCTCGGTGCTGCCCGGGGCCTCCATCAGCGGAAAGAATCCCCTGCCGATGCCCCGCGACCTCGACCTGCGGCACGTGATCAGCCCCGCTGTCCGGGACCTGATCGAACTGGCCAACCTCGGCGACTTCGACCGCACCCGCGAACAGATCAACCGCCTGCGCGGCTGCACCCGTCCGATCAACCTCGTCGGCCACACCACCACCCGCGACCACACCACCGGCGAAACGATCCGCTCGTACTCCACCAGCGACGAGCCCACCGGACGTCTGCTGACCACCTGCGGCAACCGTCGCGCCTCCCGCTGCCCCACCTGCTCCCGCCTCTACGCCGCCGACACCTACCACCTCATCCGCGCCGGACTCTCCGGCGGCAAGAACGTCCCCGAAACCATCCACACCCACCCCAGGGTCTTCCTGACCCTCACCGCGCCCTCCTTCGGCCCTGTCCACAACCGACCCACCACCAAGGACGGCAAGCCCCAGCCCTGCCGCTGCGGCACCCGGCACCCCGACAGAGCCCCCGAACTCGGCACCCCTCTCAGCCCGAAGACGTACGACTACACCAGCGCCGTGCTCTGGAACGCCCACGCAAGCGCTCTTTGGGCACGCTTCACCCTCAACCTCCGCCGCACCCTCGCCGCAAACTTCGGCATCACGCAGAAGGACATGAACGCGGCCCTGCGGATCTCCTTCGCGAAGGTCGCCGAGTACCAGCAGCGCGGTCTGGTCCACTTCCACGCCGTCATCCGCTTCGACGGCCCCGACGGCCACACCAGCCCCCCGCCGGCCTGGGCCGGCGCAGACCACCTCCTCCACGCGATCAAGCCCGCGCTGAAGCGGACCACCCTGACCGTTGTCTCCGACATCGTGGGGGACCGGGAAATCGGCTGGGGCAAGAGGTTCAAGGTGGACGAGATCACCGCGCTCGGCGACGGCGAACTCACTGACAAGGCGGTGGCGGGCTACATCGCCAAGTACGCCACCAAGAGCGCCGAGGACTCCGGAACGGTTGACCGTTCGCTGGTCTGCCGGACCTGCTCCGGCCGTGGCACGGTCGGTGGCCGAGTCCGGGAGTTGTGCCCCGGCTGCGAAGGCACCCGCCAGGCCGAACCCCTGCGGGACCTGCCCGTCCACCAACACGTGCGGCAGATGATCCGCACCGCCTGGGACCTCGACGCCCTGCCCGAGTTCGCGGACCTCAAGCTCTGCAAGTGGGCCCACATGCTCGGCTTCCGCGGCCACTTCTCCACCAAGTCCCGCGCCTACTCCACCACCCTCGGGGCCCTCCGCGACGTCCGCCGTGCCTGGCGCCTCGCCCAGGCCGACGCCGCCCGCGTCCGCGCCGGCCACCCCGTACCCGCCCCGGGCACCGTGCTCGTCACCGAGTCCTCCTGGACCTACCTCGCCTCCGGCTACCGCCCCGGCGAAGAACTCCTCGCCAACCAGACCCGCCACGACATCAACCAGGCCCAACGCCGCAAGCACGAGGGGCTGGAGCCTGCATGACGACCGCCGTACTCACCGTGGACCAGGTCGCCGAGCGTCTCGGCATCAGCCGCTGGAAGGTCCACGACCTGATCCGCTCCCGCGAACTCGCCTCTTTCAAGATCGGCCGCTGCCGCCGCATCAGCGAAGCCGCGCTGGACGCCTACGTATCCCTCCGCACCGAACAGGAAGCCGCCTGATGGCCAAACCGAAGAAGAACGCCAACAACGAGGGCACCATCTACCAGCGCAAGGACGGCCGCTGGGAGGGCAGCGCGTACGTCCTGACGACGGACGGCACCTACAAGCGGCGCAGTGTCTACGGCAAGAGCTGGGACGAGGCGCACGAGAAGCTGACCAAGCTCAAGGCCGACTCGCTCAGCGGCCTTCCGGTGGCCACCAACAAGATGACGATCGCCGAGTACCTGGCGTACTGGCTGGCGAGCGTCGCCAAGACCAAGGTCCGCCCGACGACCTACGTCAACTACGAATCCCTCGTCCGGAACTACGTCGCCCCGGAGTTCGGCAAGAAGAAGCTGGTCCGGCTCACCGCCCGTGACATCCGCGCCTTCCTCATGAAGACGGCGGCCACCTGCCAGTGCTGCGCTCAGGAGAAGGACAAGAAGCGGCCGGAGCACAAGCGGCGCTGCTGCGCCCTCGGCAAGTGCTGCAAGAAGCTCCCCTCGGACCGGACCGTCCGCTTCCTGCTGGTGATCCTGCGTGCCGCGCTCCAGCACGCCGTACGGGAGGACGAGCTGCCCCGCAACGTGGCCCGGAACGTGGAGCTGAGCATGGGTACCAAGCGCGAGATCGAACCGCTCACCGCTGCGGAAGGACGTCGGCTCCTGACGACGGCCCGGAAAAACCGGCTCTGGGCCGCGTACGAGCTGGCGGTCCGCATCGGGCTCCGGCGGGGTGAGCTGCTGGGGCTGCGCTGGTCGGACGTGGATCTTCTCGGCGGGGTTCTGACCGTCCGGCAGGCTCTTCAGCGGGTGGGCGGCGAGCTGCTGATCGTCGCGCCGAAGACCCAGCGCTCGGCCCGGCGCGTGGCGCTGCCGGCCGAATGCGTGACCGCGCTCCGTGCCCAACGTGCCCAGCAGATTGCCGACCAGAAAGCCGGGGTTCACAACTGGAAGGAGACGGGGAAGGGGCTCGTCTTCACCACGAAGAACGGGACTCCCGTCGAGCCGCGCAACCTGAACCGATCCTTCGAGGCCCTGTCCGCCCGCGCCGGCATCCGCAAGGTCCACTTCCACGACCTGCGCCACACGTGCGCGTCCCTGCTCCACGAACAGGGTGCCGACGCCCGCATGATCATGGAGGTTCTGGGCCACAGCTCGATTCGCGTGACCATGGACATCTACACCTTCGTGCGGCTGGACTCCCAGCGCTCCGCCTTCGACCGCGTCGGGGATGCGCTGAGGGGTGACCACAGTCAGGCTGACGACGACAGCTGGTGACCTTCGCAGCAACAAGAACGGGCCCCACCAAGTCGGTGAGGGCCCGCTCTCTTTCCGTGTCAGTAGATCAACTGGCGAGCTGCTCGACCGTCTCCACTCTCGCGGCCCGGATCCGGAGTGTCACGACCTTGTCGCCCCTACCGTCGATCCCGTAGAAGTCGATGTAGTCGCCGACGGTGGAGAACCCGATCGCCTCGACTTCACGCTCACTGTCGAAGCCTTTGTTGATCACGTACTTGTGCGTCGAGGTCATCCCTTCGACCGCCTCGGGTCGTTCCCCGGAGCGACGGTGTTCTGCTCCCGCACCTGGCCGTTCTTGCCGCGAACGCGAAGCTCTCCGCCACCGTCGTTGGCCAGGATCTCTTTGGCACGAACGACTGCCTCTGCCTGAGTCGGCAGGACCGCACTGGCCCTCTCGGCTCCGGGCTTCGTCACCGCCCAGCCCTCGTCGCGCTTGGACACATCCCGGGTGTTGGGTCGATCTGCCATGGCACATCCGTTTCCGGAGCCGGACGCGCCGAGCTGCCCATCTTGGAGGAACCAAGAGAGGGCGATAAGGTCCCAAGGCGCGACCAACGCATCAGGCCCCATTGCCGTGCGCCCAACCCCAAGTTGGGCCCCGGTTGGGGCCTGTTTTGGTTTGGCGGATCAAGTGAAGCACCCCGGATGGCCCGCCAGCAAGCAAGACACCCCAACATGCACCATGGGGTGCGTCGACACACCACAACATCTTGTGTTTCCGGCAGAGCCCAACACCAGAGTACCGATGGCCACCGACAACCCGGATGGCTCAGCAGGGCCGGCCAGACTCAACGGCGCCGAGGGCTTCACCAATCAAGGTCGCTGTGAACCAGGGGCGAACCTCGCCTGACGTCGGCGAGGTGGATCGCCCTTCGCCTCCGCGAGGGGGGTAGCGCGATCTAAGCGGTTGCCGTCAAGCACTGCCGTCACGACATACGACAGAGGCCCTCAGGATTTCTCCTGGGGGCCTCTCGCCTGCTGTGCACTCGGCAGGATTCGAACCTGCAACCTTCTGATCCGTAGTCAGATGCTCTATCCGTTAAGCTACGAGTGCGTGGCCTTGGTGTGATCCTCGGCCTTGCCTCCCGGGTTTTTCTTCCTGGTCGGCGTTGCGGGAACAACATTACATGACCTGCGCCGTGACGCGAAATCCATTAGTCACACCCCACCTGACCTGCGAAAACGCCATCCCGAGGCGGTTCCGGAGCAGTCCCGCAGCAGATCCCCGCCGCCGGATACGACCGAAGCCCCGTGCCTGGGGCACGGGGCTTCGGGATCCTGCGGAGGCGGAGGGATTTGAACCCTCGATGGGCTTTAAGACCCAAACCGCATTAGCAGTGCGGCGCCATAGACCGGACTAGGCGACGCCTCCAGCACACCTCGCGCAAGCGCGAGTGGTGCGTGCAGATGATGACACAGTCGAGCGTGCTGTCACCAATCGCCGCCCACGGTACTAGGCAGGCGGGCGGCGAGGCAAAGCGCCCTGCGGCGGGCGTTCCGGTGACCGGTGCCGGCCGGCTCTTCCGGTCGGCCCTCCATGAGTTGCGCAACGTGTGGGCGTGAGGAGCGTTAGAGAGGACGAGGGCTCCGCCCTCCGTCCGTCCCTCCCGTAGGCCCGGCGCGCCCCACCCCGGGGCGTACCGGAGCAGGCCGGCGCGCTCCCTGGCGCGCCAGAACGATCAGGAGCCCCGCATGCTGCGCCGTCTCACCCTCACCGCCGTCGCGTCTCTCGCCGCGCTGTCCGCCGCCGCGCCCGCCGCCACGGCCCTCTCCCCCCTGGTGCCCCTGCCTCCCCTCCCCGTCCTCCAGGAGGACTGGCTGATCGGGCAGGACACGACGGCCCGGCTCACCGTGACGGTCTCGGAGTCCGGCAATCCGGCGGCCGACGGGGTCTTCGAGCTGGAGTGCGGTCCGGCGGGCGGCAGCCATCCCGCCGCTCAGCGTGCCTGTGACCTGCTGGACGAGGCGGCGGAGTCGGGGGAGAACCCCTTCGTGGCCACGGACCGCAACGCCATGTGCACCCAGCAGGCCGGCGGGCCGGCCGCCGCCCGGGTCCAGGGCACCTGGCAGGGGGAGGACGTCGACGCGCGTTTCAGCCGGGCCAACGGCTGCGAGATCTCCCGCTGGAACAACCTCGTGCCGGTGCTCCCCACCGCGAGGTAACCGGTTCGGCGGGGCGTGCGCCGGGGACTCCAGCAGACCCGGAGGGCGCGCGCCGAGGCGCGTACAGGCCTCCTCCGGGGGCCTGTACGCCGGATTCCGGGGCCGCTTCAAGCAGCTCTCCGGGAGCGATCCGGAAGGTATCGGCGCACGTCAGAGGGGGCGCTCGCGGTCACGGCACGGACCACCGGCGTACACCGTGTGCACAGAACCTTGGTGAGAGCTCCCCCTCATCCGCCGCCCGCCACGCGCTCCCTGCCTTTAGACTCCTTCAGTGACAGCCTGAGGCCCGAGGGGCAGGATGGGGCCCGCTGTCGGCAAGGTGCGGTATTCAGGGAGGAAGCGTCTCGTGAGCAGCAGGCCATCCCGAGGCACTGCTCGCCTCGCAGCCATACTCGACGCCCTCCCGGACGGGCTCCTGCTCGTCAACTGCAACGGAACGGTCGTCAACGCCAACACCATCGCCCTCGAAATGTTCGAGACCCCGGGCACCGCGCTCGTGGGCCGCGGACTGCTCGATCTGCTTCCGGAGTTCGACTCCAGGCTGATCCCGGGGTCGATGCGCAGGCCGGATGCTGCGGACGAGCGGGGCAGGACCAAGCCGACGCGGATGACCGCGCGCCGGACCGACGGCACCGAGTATCCCGTCGAGGTCACCAGCGCCTCCCTGGACAGCGGCCACGCCGGTTACAACGACATCCACTCCAGCTACACCGGCGACGAACTGCTCATGATCGTCGTCCGGGATCTCTCCGGCACCGTCGACACCGAGGCCGAGCTGGCCCGTTCGCAGCGTCAGACGGAGATGATCCTGCGCGCCGCCTCGGAGGGCGTCGTCGGCACGGACACCGACGGCCGGGTCGTCCTGGTCAACCCTGCCGCCGCCCAGATCCTCGGCTTCCGCGCCAGCGACCTGGGTGGCCAGGAGCTCCATCCGCTGATCCTGCACTCGCGTGCGGAGGGCGACCCGTTCCCGTACGAGGAGTCGCCGCTCGCCGACACCCTGAGGTCCGGCCGCAAGCACCGGGTACGCGGACAGGTGCTCTGGTCCAAGAGCGGTGCCCGGGTACCGGTGGATCTGACGACGGCGCCGGTACGCGACGGGGACCAGCTGGTCGGCGCCGTCATGACGTTCACCGACCGCCGGCCCTACGAGGAGCTGACGCGGCAGCACACCGAAGAGGTCGCCGGGCTGACGGAGCGGCACGCTGCCGAGATCGCCGAGCTCACCAGGAGCCACCGGGCAGAGATCGCCGAGCTCACCGGGAGCCACCGGACCGAGATCGCCGCACTCACCGAACAGCACGCGGCCGAGGCCGCCGACCGGACCGAGCGGTACGCCTCCGAGCTGGAGGAGCAGGCCGAGCGCCTCACCGGCCTCACCGCGCGGCACACCCAGCTCACCGCGGTGCTGGGCGAGTCCCTGCGGGGGCCGCTGGAGGAGCTGCGCGGCGAACTCTCCGCCCTCGCAGCGGATCCGGCCGGCCAGCTCTGGCCGGAGGCCAACCAGATCCTGCACCACCTCGCCGCGGGCTACGCGCGCATGACGACGCTCGTCGACAACGTGCTCAGCTACCAGCGCCTGGACACCGGGGCCGAGGAGCTCGTCAAGCAGACGGTGCTGCTCGACGCCGTGGTGACCGCGGGCATCGACGGCGCGGTCGAGCTGATCGGGCCCGGCCGTGCGCAGTTCGCGGTGCACGCGCCGCCGATCGAGGCCGAGGTCGACGCGGGCCGGATGGTCACGGCTCTCGCCCATCTCGTCGCCGACGTGGCCGGTGTCGATTCGACCGGCAAGACCCGGCCGGTGCCGGGCGGCGGTTACGTCGACTCCACGGTCGTCGTGGCCGCGGCGCAGCGCGGTGACGTCGTACGGATCGAGGTGCGCGGGCCCTTCGCCGGGGGTGACCCGGTGCATGTGCCGATCGTGCGCGGGATCGTGCGTGCGCACGGCGGTGTGCTCCAGACGCACGAGATGCCGGGGATGAGCGGCAGCGCGTACGTCCTGGAGGTGCCGCTCGGCACGGGTTCCGGGACCATCGCGCCCGGGCCCCTTCCGGTGGCGGAGGAAACCGCCGTACCGGAAAACGCCGTACCGGAGCCCGCCCCGCAGGGCGGCCGGCGCAGGGCGCGCAGGGCGTCGACGGACGCGTTCCTGGACGGTCCCGCCGACCCGGGGGCGGCCACTCCCGAGGCCGGTGACACCCCGGCGGGGGAGCCGACCGGGCGGCGCCGGGCACGCCGCGAGTCCACGGTTCCCCAGGAGCAGCCGCAGGACGAGGACATGACCCCGCCTCAGCGGAGCGAGGGCTCCGGCCGCAGGCGCGGCCGGCCCAGCCCCGCGGAGAACGCGGAGCAGCCCCGTCAGGCGCTGGCGCTCCCCGCGGCGGCCTCCGCTCCCTCGGAGGGGTCCGTGGTCACGGCGGCCGAGGGTGCGCAGGGAGGTGGTGGCCGCCCGCAGCGCGGGCAGACGGTACCGCCTCAGGGTGTGCCGCAGAACGCCCCCGCGCGACAGAGCGGTGGCGGCCGGCCCGCGCTGCCGGCCCTCGCCTCGTCCGACGCCCCCGGGCAGCAGGAGCAGCCG
>NZ_DATMVN010000678.1:0-4797 GCF_035563135.1 Streptomyces sp. | reverse complement strand
AGCGGGCCCAGGCCGAGGGGACTGCGCGGGCGCGTTCCGGGCTGCTCGCGAGCGGGTCAGCCGGGCCGGGGCGCCCGCCGGGCCGGCAGAGCACGCTCCGCCGCGCAGGCGATGCCGAGCAGCGCCGCGTCCGTTCCCCGGTCGGTCACCAGCTGGAGGCCGACCGGGCAGCCGTCCTTCGTGAAACCGGCGGGCAGGCTTGCCGCCGGATGGCCGCTGAGATTGAACGCCCAGGTGAGCGCGGTGGAGTACACGTCCCCCGGACCCTCGTGGCCGTGCGGCCGGTTGGGTGTGACCGGGGTGAGCAGCAGGGGCGTACGGGCGAAGAGGGCGTCGAGCGTACGGTCGTTGGCGGCGCGGAGCCGCTCCGCGGACCGCGCCGGGCCTCCCGCGCGCACCGCGAGCCACGCGTCCGCCGGGTCGAGCAGTTCGCAGGACCCCGGTACGAGGCGTACCACCCCCGCCTCCACCAGCCGGCCGACCGCCCGCCGTGTCACGTCCGCGACGTCCGGGTCGACCGAGGCGAAGCCCAGGTCAGGGCTGTGGACGGCCGGGACGGGGAGCCGGGCGGGCCGGGGTGCGTACCCGTCCACCACATGGCGCAGGCAGGCCTCCGCGAGCTCCGCGGAACTCGCGAGCAGACCGGGGGACGCCAGGCCCGTACGGTCGGGGGAGGGCAGCAGACCCCCGGTCGTCCTCATGCCGAACACTCCGCACCATGCCGCCGGGATCCGTACCGACCCCGCCCCGTCGCTCCCCGTCGCCAGGTCCACCATGCCCGCCGCGACCGCGACCGCCGATCCCGCCGACGAGCCGCCCGGGGTCCGGTCGGGACGCCAGGGGTTGACCGTACGGCCGTGTGTGCCCTGCCCCCAGGTCTGCCAGGAGGTGCCGGGGCCGGGCACGGAGGTCGCTCCCACCGGCACGCCGCCCGCGGCGATCAGCCGACGGGCGGTGTACGAGCGGATGCCGGACCGGCCCTTCACGGCGAACGGCAGCCCGGCGAGCGGGAGGCGGGACGCGGCCTCGGCGCGTGCCCGCGCGTCCTGCGGCCAGACCTCGGTGAACGCGCACAGCCCGGGGTCGAGCCGGTCGATCCGGGCGAGGGCCGCTTCCAGGGTCTCCGGTGCCGGTGCCATGGCACCAGTCTCAGCCCTCCAGCGCCGCCTCCATCACCGCCCGCGCGATCGGAGCCGCGTTGCCGCCCCCGCTGACATCGGCCCGGTCGGCCGCCGCGTCCTCCACGACCACCGCGACGGCGACCGCGGGGCGGTCGGAGTCCGGAGCCTGTGCCCAGGCGATGAACCAGGCGTACGGGGTCGCGGAGTTGTCGATCCCGTGCTGGGCGGTGCCCGTCTTGCCGCCGACCGTCACCCCGTCGATCGCGGCGTTCGTGCCGGTGCCGTTCTCCACCACGTCGACCATCATCCGCTGGAGCTGCCGGGCCGTGACCGGGCTCATCGCCTCGCGGTACTCGTCCGGGTCCTGCCGCCGGACGGTCCCGCCGTCGTCCGTGGTCACCCGGTCCACCAGGTGCGGGCGCCTCAGCTCACCGTCGTTCGCCACCGCCGAGGCCACCATCGCCATCTGCAGCGGGGTCGCCGTCGTGTCGAACTGGCCGATCGAGGACTGGGCCAGCTGGTCGTCGCTCATGTCCGAGTCGAAATTGCTGCGGGCCACCCGGGAGGGGATCCTGAGGCCGTCGTCGTTGAAGCCGAACCTGCCGACCGCGTCCAGCATCCCCTCCAGCCCCACCTCGACGCCCAGGTGGGCCATCACCGTGTTGCAGGAGACCCGGATCGCCTCCGCCAGTGACGCCTTCTCGCAGCCGCGCGCCTCGTCGGGCAGCGTGGTCGAGGTGCCCGGCAGGACGTACGGGGACGGGGTGTCCGTCGCCGCCTCCGGATCGGTGACCACACCTGTGTCCAGCGCCGCCGCCGCCGTCACGATCTTGAAGGCCGAACCGGGCGGATAGGTCTGCCGGATGGCCCGGTTGAGCATCGGCCGGCTCTGCGCCTCGTTGAGTTGCTCCCACGCGCCGGTGACGGCCGGGCCGGTGCCGGAGAGGACCTCGGGGTCGTACGAGGGGGAGGAGACCAGTGCCAGCACCCGGCCGGTGCCCGGGTCGAGGGCGGCGACAGCGCCGTGCCGGCCGTCCAGGCCCTCGTACGCGGCGCGTTGCACCGGGTCCTCGATGGTCGTGACGACATCGCCGCCGGGCTGCCGGGTGCGCGTGATGTCACCCCACAGCGGCAGCGGGGCCAGCAGCGGGTCGGTGCCGGAGAGGACGCCGTCCTCGGCGTTCTCCAGCAGCGTGGTGCCGTACGTCTGCGAGGCGTAGCCGGTCACCGGCGCGTACAGCGGACCGTGGCGGTAGGTGCGCTCGTACGCGAGCTGTTCCCCGGTGTCCTTCGAACCGGTGACCGGCTCGTCGCCGACCAGGATGTCGCCGCGTGGCTGGCCGTAACGGTCGATGGTGGTGCGGCGGTTCGCGGAGCTGGTGTTGAGCTCGTCGGCCTCGAAGAGCTGGACACGGGCGGCGTTCGCCAGCAGGGCCAGGAGCAGGAGCAGGCAGAAACCGGCGGCGCGCCGGATGTAGCGGGTCACCGCCCCTCCCCGGCCGGTGCGGTTCCGGTGGCGGGGGCGGGTCTGCGGGCCACGTCGCTGACCCGGATGAGCAGCGCCACGATGATCCAGTTCGTGACCACGGACGAACCGCCCTGGGCCAGGAACGGCATCGCCATCCCGGTCAGCGGGATGAGCCCCATCACCCCGCCCGCGATCACGAAGACCTGGAGCGCCAGGATCGAGGCGAGTCCGACCGACAGCAGCCGCCCGAACGGGTCCCGCAGGGCCAGGCCCGCACGGAAGCCGCGGGCCACGAGCAGGGCGTACAGCAGGAAGACCGCGGTGAGCCCGGCCAGACCGAGCTCCTCGCCCGCGGTGGCCAGGATGAAGTCCGACTTGGCGGCGAAGCCGATCAGGATGGAGTGGCCGAGTCCGAGTCCCGTGCCGAGCATGCCGCCCGCGGCGAACGCGAAGAGGGACTGGGCGAGCTGGCTGGGCCCCTGGCCGGCGTCGATCGTGGCGTAGGGGTCCAGCCAGTCCTCCACCCTGCTGTGCACATGGGGTTCGAACGAGCCGACGGCGAAGGCGCCCGCGGCGGCGAGGAGCAGCCCGACAGCGATCCACCCGGTCCTGCCGGTGGCCACGTAGAGCAGGATCACGAAGAGGCCGAAGAAGAGCAGCGAGGTGCCGAGGTCCCGTTCGAGGACGAGGACGCCGACGCTGAGCAGCCAGATCGCGACGATGGGGCCCAGCACCCGTCCGGTGGGGAACTGGAACTTCCAGATCCTGCGGCCGGTGTACGCGAGTGCGTTGCGGTTCGCGCCGAGGTACGCGGCGAAGAAGACCGCGAGCAGGATCTTGGCGAACTCGCCCGGCTGGAAGGAGAGGCCGCCGACCCGGATCCAGATCTTGGCCCCGTTCACCGCGGGGAAGAAGATCGGCACGACCAGCAGGACCAGCGCCGCGGCGACCGAGAGGTACGCGTAGCGCTGGAGTACCCGGTGATCACGCAGCAGCACGACGACGGCGATGAAGAAGGCGATCCCGAGCGTGGACCAGATCAGCTGGGTCGTCGCCGCCCGGTCACCCGGGGTCTCCAGGTCGAGCCGGTAGATCAGCACCAGGCCCAGTCCGTTGAGCAGCACGGCGATGGGCAGCATCAGCGGATCGGCGAACGGGGCGCGGAAGCGGACCGCGAGATGGGCGAGCAGGGCGAGCAGACCGAGACCGGCGCCGTACCCGGCGACGTCGGGGGGCACGGCGCCGTTCCGGGCGAGGCCGACGGCCGCGTAGCCGTAGACGGAGATGATCACGGCCCCGGTCAACAGCGAGAGCTCGACCCCGCGCCGCTTGGGCAGGCGTAGCGCGGGCGGGCGTGCGTCCGCCGTCGTTGCGGTCATGCTCCGCAACGTAGCAAGAGGCAGGTGTTAATTCCCTTATGTCAGCTTCGTGGCACTCCTCACCGGGCGCGGCCCGAGCGGCTCAGCGCTGGTACGGGTTGCCGCCGCCGGGGGGCGCGTAGCCGGGCTGCTGCTGCGCCGCGCCGTGCGGATGGCCGTCCTGCCCGCCCTGGGCCTGCGCCAGCAGCTGGTCGGCCTGCTCCTTCGGTATCTGCCGCTCCCCGCCGCAGAACGTGCACTGCGTCGCGTACTTCGTGGAGAACGGGAACAGCGGCACGAAGAACAGCGTGAACTTGGTGACCCGCTTGCGCAGGGTGTGCGCCGCGGGATTGCCGCACCAGCCGCACACCATCGTCAGGACCGCCAGCTGATGGAGGTAACCCCGCGTACCGAAAATGATCATGATGTGGTTCCTTTCCCCGTGTCGCCCAGAAGTGCCCGCCGGCAGAGTGCCAGCAGTTTCTCGTCCTCATAAGTGTCGTGACTGCCGTATCCGCCGTCCAGCGCGTTGTGGCGGCGGACGGAGAGGAGCTCGGCCCGCAGCACCCGCGCCGCGTCCGGCCCTGCCCGAGCGACCCCCATCCGCGCCAGGCATTCCGCGACCCGGACCCTGACGTGACGACTCCCCTCCCACGCGGCGAGGAGCACCGGTACGGCCTCGCCGGTCCGTCCCGAGACCTGCCAGAGGGCGATGGCGGAGTCGACGCGGAGCCACGGCTCCTCGTGTGCCAGCAGGGCCCGCAGCCTCGGGGCCACCGCCCCGGCCAGCCCGCCCAGCCCGCCCAGCGCGCTCACCGCCGCCCGGCAGTCGTGCACCTGCTCGGCCCGC
>NZ_DATMVN010000677.1:0-7351 GCF_035563135.1 Streptomyces sp. | reverse complement strand
CGACGTCCGCGCTGGCCACCACCGACGAGGTGATCAAGTCAGCCAGCACGTCCACCGCGAGCGGGAGATCGTCGTCGAGCACCCGCGCGTAGTAGCAGGTGTACTCCTTCGCCGTGAAGGCGTTCATCTCGCCGCCGACCGCGTCGATCGCGGACGAGATGTCGAGGGCGCTGCGCTTGGCCGTGCCCTTGAAGAGGAGGTGTTCGAGGTAGTGCGTCGCGCCGTTCAGTGCGGGCGTCTCGTCGCGTGAACCGACGTTGGCCCAGATCCCGAAGGTGGCGGAGCGTACGGAGGGCAGCGTCTCGGTGACGACACGGAGACCACCGGGAAGGACGGTACGGCGTACCGTGCCGATGCCGTTGCTGCCCTTGAGGAGCGTTTGGGTACGGGCGACGGCCCGCCCCTCGGAGGAGGGGCGGGCCGTCGTCACGGAACTACGGGACGTCACTTGTCGGTGTCGTCCTTCTTCTCGTCGGCCTCTTCGCCCTCGATCACGGGGATGAGGGAGAGCTTGCCACGGGAGTCGATCTCCGCGATCTCGACCTGGACCTTGGCACCGACGGCGAGCACGTCCTCGACGTTCTCCACGCGCTTGCCACCGGCGAGCTTGCGGATCTGCGAGATGTGCAGCAGACCGTCCTTGCCGGGCATCAGGGAGACGAACGCACCGAAGGTGGTGGTCTTGACGACCGTACCCAGGTAGCGCTCGCCGACCTCCGGCATGGTCGGGTTGGCGATGGCGTTGATCGTGGCGTGGGCGGCCTCGGCCTGCGAGCCCTGCTGGGCACCGATGTAGATGGTGCCGTCGTCCTCGATCGTGATGTCGGCGCCGGTGTCCTCCTGGATCTGGTTGATCATCTTGCCCTTGGGGCCGATGACCTCGCCGATCTTGTCCACGGGGATCTTGACGGTGATGATCCGCGGGGCGTTCGGGGACATCTCGTCCGGGACGTCGATGGCCTCGTTCATGACGTCCAGGATGTGCAGACGCGCGTCACGGGCCTGCTTCAGCGCGGCGGCCAGCACCGAGGCGGGGATGCCGTCGAGCTTGGTGTCGAGCTGGAGCGCGGTCACGAACTCCTTGGTGCCGGCGACCTTGAAGTCCATGTCGCCGAAGGCGTCCTCCGCACCGAGGATGTCGGTGAGGGCGACGTAGTGCGTCTCGCCGTTGTTCTCCTGGGAGATCAGGCCCATGGCGATACCGGCGACGGCGGCCTTGAGGGGCACACCGGCGTTCAGCAGCGACATGGTGGAGGCGCAGACCGAGCCCATGGACGTCGAGCCGTTGGAGCCCAGCGCCTCGGAGACCTGGCGGATCGCGTAGGGGAACTCCTCGCGCGACGGCAGCACCGGCACGATGGCGCGCTCGGCGAGCGCGCCGTGGCCGATCTCACGGCGCTTGGGCGAACCCACGCGGCCGGTCTCACCGACGGAGTACGGCGGGAAGTTGTAGTTGTGCATGTAGCGCTTGCGGGTCACCGGGGAGAGGGTGTCCAGCTGCTGCTCCATACGGAGCATGTTGAGGGTGGTGACGCCCAGGATCTGGGTCTCGCCACGCTCGAACAGCGCCGAGCCGTGCACGCGCGGGATGGCCTCGACCTCGGCGGCGAGCGTACGGATGTCCGTGACGCCGCGGCCGTCGATGCGGACCTTGTCCTTGATGACGCGCTCGCGGACCAGCTTCTTGGTCAGCGCGCGGTAGGCGCCCGAGATCTCCTTCTCGCGGCCTTCGAAGGCCGGGAGCAGCTTCTCGCCCGCGATCTCCTTGATGCGGTCCAGCTCCGCCTCGCGCTCCTGCTTGCCGGCGATGGTGAGCGCCTTGGCGAGCTCGGTGCTGACGGCGCTGGTGAGCGCCTCCAGGACGTCGTCCTGGTAGTCGAGGAAGACCGGGAACTCACCGGTGGGCTTGGCGGCCTTCGCGGCGAGGTCGGACTGGGCCTTGCAGAGCGCCTTGATGAAGGGCTTCGCGGCCTCCAGACCGGCGGCGACGACCTCTTCGGTCGGGGCCTCGGCGCCGTCCTTGACGAGCTGGATGGTCTTCTCGGTGGCCTCGGCCTCGACCATCATGATCGCGACGTCGCCGTCCTCCAGGACGCGACCGGCGACGACCATGTCGAAGACGGCGTCCTCGAGCTCGGTGTGCGTCGGGAAGGCGACCCACTGGCCCTTGATCAGGGCGACACGGGTGCCGCCGATCGGGCCGGAGAAGGGCAGGCCGGCCAGCTGCGTGGAGCAGGAGGCGGCGTTGATCGCGACCACGTCGTACAGGTGGTCGGGGTTGAGCGCCATGATCGTCTCGACGATCTGGATCTCGTTGCGCAGGCCCTTCTTGAAGGAGGGGCGCAGCGGGCGGTCGATCAGGCGGCAGGTGAGGATCGCGTCCTCGGAGGGCCGGCCCTCCCGGCGGAAGAAGGAGCCGGGGATCTTGCCGGCCGCGTACTGCCGCTCCTCGACGTCCACCGTGAGGGGGAAGAAGTCGAGGTTGTCCTTGGGCCGCTTGGAAGCGGTGGTGGCCGACAGCACCATGGTGTCGTCGTCCAGGTACGCGACGGCGGAGCCGGCGGCCTGCTTGGCCAGGCGGCCCGTCTCGAAGCGGATGGTGCGGGTGCCGAAGGTGCCGTTGTCGATCACGGCTTCGGCGTAGTGGGTCTCGTTCTCCACTAGTGATTTCTCCATACTCGTCGTCTTTCGTCCTGCCGCCCGTGTGGCGGAGGACGGTGCGGAGAAGCGCACCGTGTGTGCGGGCCGGTCTTCGATCGAAGCTCCCGGGCGTTGCCCCCGGGGGCCACTACCGAGGACCGGCGGCGGCCGTGGGGCGCCTCTCCTCGTTCTGTTGTCGTGCGTCCAGGTTACTGAGCCTGACCCCGGTCACGCACGTACAGCAAAGGGAGCGGCCCCCTGGACCGGGGTACCGCTCCCTCTCACAGCGTCCTTACTTGGCGCCGCCGGCCGCACCGCGGCGGATGCCGAGGCGGTCGACGAGCGCACGGAAGCGCTGGATGTCCTTCTTGGCAAGGTACTGCAGAAGACGGCGACGCTGGCCGACGAGGATCAGCAGACCCCGGCGGGAGTGGTGGTCGTGCTTGTGCGTCTTGAGGTGCTCCGTCAGGTCCGAGATCCGGCGGGAGAGCATGGCGACCTGGACCTCGGGGGATCCGGTGTCACCCTCCTTCTGGGCGAACTCGGACATGATCTGCTTCTTCGTAGCGGCGTCGAGCGGCACGCGTACTCCTCTTGGTGTTCGATGCGCCCACGAGTGCCCCTGGTCTTGATCTCAGGGGAGCTTCCATGACTCGGAGGCGAAGGTCCGATGAGCGCAGTCCCCAGGATGATCCGAAGACGCGTACACAAACGGCCACTGGCCAGAGTACCAGTCGCCCGGAGCGCGCCCGACGGTGGTCAGCTGGTGAGCGCCCGGATCGAGTGGTAGACGTCGAAGACGGCGAGACACAGCGGCAGCAGCGTCAGGAGCACCACCGCCTCGGCGACCTCCAGGAAGCGCCCCCAGAACGGGGTGACACCCTTGCGCGGCACGATCAGCCCTATGGCGGTGATCAGGGCGGCGACGCCGGCGACCGCGGCGGTGAGCCAGATCGTACGGATGCCGAGCCCCGCGCCGTCCCCCGTGAGCGCCTCGCGGACCAGCGCGAGCGGCGGGTTGAGCGACAGTCCGAGACCGAGGAGCACGAGTGCGGCGAGGCCGGCCCCCAGGGCGCAGCCGACCTGGGCCGTGTAGCGGAACAGGTGGGCGCGCATGAGCATCGCGGCCCCGGTGGCGAGCGCCAGCAGCTGACCCCAGACGCTGTCCGAGAAGCCGAGCACCGCTGCGGCGCCCACGGCCACCAGTGCGCATCCGCCGACCAGCCCGAGGAGCAGTTCGTGGCCGCGCCGCGCCTGGGCGGCGATGCGGTCGGCGTCGACCGGGCCCTGCGGCGCCGGGTCGGACGCCCCGTAGTCACCGACGGTGGTGCGGGGCGGCTCGAAGCCGATCGGGAGGCGGGCGAAGCGGGTGGAGAGTCCGGGCAGGAAGCCGAGGAGCCCCACGGACAGGGGCGCGCACACGGCCGCGGTCTCGGCCGGCTCCATGCCGGTCATGATCGCGACGAAGGTCACCAGTACGCCGATGGCGGAGGCGAACACGAAGGCGACGAAGGTGCCGTCGCCTTCGGGAGCGGCGATCATGAGGATCACCGACACCACCAGCACGGCGGCGCAGGCGAGCAGGAACTGGAGCCTGCCGACGCCCTGGCCCTCGCCGAGCGGCAGGAGCCCGGCACCGGCGACCCCGGCGTTGGCGAGCGCACCGGTCCCGAGCGCGACGGACGAGCCGCGGTCCGCGTAGACACGCGCGCGTACGCAGGCCAGCGCGAGCAGGAGTACGGCGGCGACGGCGGCCAGGACGCCCGGGAGGCCGTGCATGTCGTGCCGCACGTCGGAGGTCCACAGCACGAAGCCGAGCAGGACCAGCAGGACCGACCCTCCGAAGAGTCCGGCCGAGCGCATGAGGCTGTCGCCCCAGAGGGTGCGGTCCCGGGCGACGGCGGTGGCGACGGCGTCGGAGACGTCGTCGAAGACCGCGGGGGGCAGTGACTCCGAGAAGGGTCTCAGGGAGAGCAGTTCGCCGTCGAGGATGCGCTGGCCGGCCAGCGTGCGCCCGCTGTCGAGGACGGTGCCGTCACGGCGCACCAGGTGGTATCCGACCGGGGCGCCCTGGGCCGGGCTCTGACCCGAGAGCCGGAGGATCTCCGGGTAGAGGTCGGCGACGGGGATGTCCTCGGGCAGTGCCACGTCGACGCGGCTGTCCGGCGCGACGACCGTGACCCGGCAGAAACCGGTTCCGTTGCCGGCCGGAACTCCGGGACCCGGCCGTCCGGATCCGGTGGCCGCCCTTCGGGCCGTCGTAGTCACGTGCTGCTCCCCCTCATGGTCCTGCTGGAATCTCCTGAAAACGCACCCCTGGACCACAGGTTCGGTCTGCGTCCCGAATGACCCATTTTTTTGCGGTAGTTAGCGGATGCGTACACGCGTCGCGACACCCTACCGCCCTCGGCTCATGGGGCTCGCCAGTAGGATCCCCCCGCGGACGGAACCCGTCGCCACGGGGGCGCCGATCAGGAACAGTTCCGTCCGGCAAGGGAATTGGTGAGCTGTGAGCCAGATCGTCGTCAAGCGCCCACCGCGGGCCCTCCCCTCCGAAGTTCCGGGCGAGCAGGTGCAGTTGCAACCGCCGCCCGAGCTGCCTCGCGGACAGCAGGAGGGGGTGATGATGCAACTGCTGCCGATGCTCGGCATGGGTGGTTCCGTCGTCTTCTTCTTCATGACGCCGAACCCGATCATGCGGATCATGGGCATGATCATGATCGCGTCGACGATCGCGATGGCCATTGCGATGATCATCCGCTTCCGGCGCGGCACCCAGGGCCAGCTCGCGGACATGCGGCGTGACTACCTGAAGTACCTGACGCAGACCAGGCGCGCCGTGCTGAGGACCGCCCGGCAGCAGCGCGACGCGCAGTTCTACCTCCACCCCTCCCCGGAGCAGCTGTGGGCGCTGGTCGCGGAGGGCAGCCGGGTGTGGGAGCGCCGTGTCGGGGACGCGGACTTCGCGCATGTGCGCATCGGCCTGGGCAGCCAGGAGCTCACCACTCCGCTCGTCGCGCCCGACACCGCCCCGGTCGACGAGCTGGAGCCGCTGACCGCCGGGGCGATGCAGCAGTTCCTGACGGCCCACAGCACACTGGACGGCCTGCCGATGGCGGTCTCGCTCCGTGCCTTCTACCACCTGACGATCAGTGGTGAGGCGGAGTCCGCGCGTGCCACGGCCCGTGCGATGGTCGGGGCGCTCGCCTCGCTGCACTCCCCCGAGGACCTGATCATCGCCGTCGCGGCCGGCCGGGACGCCGCCGCGCGCTGGGACTGGACGAAGTGGCTCCCGCACGTCCAGGCGCGCGGTTCCCTCGACGGCGCCGGCAGCCGTCGTCTGATCAGCACGAGTGTCACGGAGCTCGAGGAACTGCTCGCGGGGCACCTCGACGGCCGGCCCCGCTTCCAGCCGGGCGGGCAGCCGCTCCTGGACCAGCCGCACGTCGTCGTCGTACTCGACGGCGAGTCCGTACCCGCGACGTCCGCGCTCGCGTCGGCCGAGGGCCTTCAGGGCGTGACCGTGGTCGAGATCTTCACGGGCCAGGTCACCGGAGCACGCGGCGGCCTCTCCATCGTGGTGGACCCCACGTCGCTGCAGCTGGAGTCGGGGCACGGGCTGGTGTACGACGGTCTCCCCGATCTGCTGAGCCACGAGGCCGCGGAGGCGCTGGCGCGGCAGCTGGCCCCGCTCCATGTGGCCACCGGCGGGGACGACGACGAACCGCTGCTCGCCAATCTGGAGTTCACCGACCTGCTGAACCTCGGCGACGCCGCGTCGGTCGACGTGAGCCGGACCTGGCGGGCCCGCTCGCAGGCCGAGCGGCTCCGGGTGCCGATCGGCGTGGGTGAGGACGGCGCGCCCGTGATGCTGGACCTCAAGGAGGCGGCGCAGGAGGGCATGGGCCCGCACGGCCTGTGCGTCGGCGCCACCGGTTCCGGCAAGTCCGAGCTGCTCCGTACGCTCGTTCTGGGCCTTGCCGTCACCCACACCTCGGAGACGCTGAACTTCGTCCTCGCGGACTTCAAGGGTGGCGCCACCTTCGCCGGCATGGCGCAGATGCCCCACGTGGCGGCGGTGATCACCAACCTCGCGGACGACCTGACGCTGGTGGACCGCATGGGCGACTCCATCAGCGGTGAGCTCAACCGCCGCCAGGAGATGCTGCGCGACGCGGGCAACTACGCCAACATCCACGACTACGAGAAGGCGAGGGCCGCGGGTGCTCCGCTGCAGCCCATCCCCTCCCTCGTCCTGGTCATCGACGAGTTCAGCGAGCTGCTCACGGCCAAGCCGGACTTCATCGAGATGTTCGTGCAGATCGGGCGCATCGGCCGTTCGCTGGGAGTCCATCTGCTGCTGGCGTCGCAGCGCCTCGAGGAGGGGCGGCTGCGCGGCCTGGAGACCTATCTTTCGTACCGGATCGGTCTGCGTACGTTCTCCGCGGGCGAGTCCCGGGCCGCGCTGGGGGTGCCCGACGCCTACCACCTGCCCAACGTCCCTGGTTCGGGTTATCTGAAGTACGGCACCGACGAGATGGTGCGCTTCAAGGCGGCGTACGTCTCCGGGGTGTACCGCGCGGGCGCCCGGCCGGCCGCGTCGTCCGGGCCCCTGCCCGTGGACCGCAGGCCCGTGGTGTTCACCGCGGCTCCGGTGCCGGTGCGCTACGTGCAGCCGGCCGCGCAGACCGGCGTGCCCGAGGCGCGTCAG
>NZ_DATMVN010000676.1:0-3104 GCF_035563135.1 Streptomyces sp. | reverse complement strand
CCTCATGGTCACCGGCCGCATGCCCGCCGACATCACCCCCGACCCGTACGTCCGCCGCGTCCGCAAGGACGAGATGGAGCGGATCATGCCGGCCTGCGTGGCGATGTTCACCGAGGAGGTCGGCATCTCCCCGCTGGCCGGCGACGGCGGCCTGCTCTACCAGGCGCGGGTCGCCGAACTGATCACCAGCGGCCGCTCATTCGCCCGCATAGAGGACGGCAAGGTGCTCTTCAAGGCGGAGATCGGCGCGGCCACCCCCCACGCCTGCCAGATCCAGGGAGTCTGGGTCGCCCCCGAGGCCCGGGGCCGGGGCCTCTCCGAAACAGGCATGGCGGCCGTCCTGCGCCACGCGCTCAGCGAGGTGGCACCGGTCGTCAGCCTCTACGTGAACGACTACAACACCGCCGCACGCAGGGCCTACAGCCGCGTCGGCTTCCGTGAGACGGGCGCGTTCATGAGCGTGCTGTTCTGACCGGACGGCGCGGCCAGTAGGGTTCCCGCATGGCAGCAGCAACCCCCAGGTCCTCCTGGGGCTCCGGGACCCCCGACATCGTGGTCGGACCGCTCGACCTCGCCGCCCGCGTCGACGAGGCACTCGCCGTGCAGGCGCTGGCCTTCGGCCTCTCCCAGGAGGAGATCGACGTACGCCGCCACATCGTGCTGCGGCACCTCGACCACCCGCAGGCCCGTGCTCTCGGCGCCACCGCCGCCGACGGACGGCTCGTCGGATTCGTCTACGGACTGCCGAACGACCGGACGCACTGGTGGTCCACCGTCGTCGAACCGTATCTGCGCGCCACCGGCTCCCAGGGCTGGCTCGACGACTCGTTCGTGATCACCGAACTCCACGTCCACCCGGAGTTCCAGCAGCGCGGCATCGGACGGTGCCTGATCACCACCGTCACGGACGCCGCCGGCCTGCCCCGCTCCATCCTCTCCGCGATCGACACCGAGAGCCCCGCCCGCGGCCTCTACCGCGCCCTCGGCTACCAGGACCTGGCCCGGCAGGTCCTCTTCCCGAGCGCGCCCAAGCCCTACGCGGTGATGGGCGCGCCCCTGCCGCTGCGCCGCGGCTGACGAATCGATTTCCGCCCGCGCGGGCCCCCCGGCTAACCTCGGGCTCACCACCCTTGCGAGCAGGAGTTCACCATGGCCCAGGTCCAGCGCATGTCCCGATTGATGATCAAGACACTGCGCGACGACCCGGCGGACGCCGAGACGCTCAACCACAAGCTCCTCGTCCGCGCCGGTTACGTACGCCGCACCGCGGCCGGCATCTGGTCCTGGCTGCCGCTCGGCAAGAAGGTCCTGGAGAACATCACCCGCGTCGTCCGCGAGGAGATGGACGCCATCGGCGGCCAGGAGGTCCTGCTCCCCGCGCTGCTGCCCAAGGAGGCGTACGAGGCGAGCGGCCGGTACGACGAGTACGGCGACCTGCTGTTCCGGCTCAGGGACCGCAAGGGCGGCGACTACCTCCTCGGCCCCACCCACGAGGAGGTCTTCACCCAGGTCGTCAAGGACATGTGCTCGTCCTACAAGGACCTGCCCGTGATCCTCTACCAGATCCAGACCAAGTACCGCGACGAGGCCCGCCCCCGCGCCGGTGTGCTGCGCGGCCGCGAGTTCCAGATGAAGGACTCGTACTCCTTCGACACCACCGACGAGGGCCTGGCCGAGGCCTACCAGCTGCACCGTGCCGCGTACATCCGGATCTTCGATCGCCTCGGCCTCGACCACCGCGTCGTCTCCGCCGTCTCCGGCGCCATGGGCGGGTCCGCCTCCGAGGAGTTCCTCGCCCCCGCGCCCGCCGGTGAGGACACCTTCGTCGACTGCCCGAACTGCGACTACGCCGCCAACACCGAGGCCGTGACCTTCAAGGCCACCGCGGCCGACGCCTCGGCGACCGGCCCGGTCGAGGAGCTGGACACCCCCGGCACCCCGACCATCGAGACCCTCGCCGCCCACCTCGGCGTCCCGGCCTCCGCCACCCTGAAGAACCTCCTCGTCAAGGTCGACGGCGAGATCGTGGCCGTCGGTGTGCCCGGTGACCGCGAGGTCGACCTCGGCAAGCTGGGCGAGCACCTCGCCCCCGCCGTCGTCGAGCTCGTCACCGCCGAGGACTTCGTGGGCCGCCCCGACCTGGTACGCGGCTACGTGGGCCCGCAGGGCCTGGAGAAGGTCCGCTACATCGCGGACCCCCGCGTCGCCGCCGGCACCGCCTGGGTCACGGGAGCCAACAAGGAGGGCAAGCACGCGAAGAACGTCGTCGCGGGCCGCGACTTCGAGGTCGACGAGTACCTCGACGTCGTCGTCGTCGAGGCGGGCGACCCCTGCCCCGACTGCGGCACCGGCCTCCAGGTCGACCGTGCCATCGAGATCGGCCACATCTTCCAGCTCGGGCGCAAGTACGCCGACATCTTCTCCCTCGATGTCCTCGGCCAGCAGGGCAAGCCGGTCCGCGTCACGATGGGTTCGTACGGCATCGGCGTCTCCCGTGCGGTGGCCGCCCTCGCCGAGCAGACCGCCGACGACAAGGGCCTGTGCTGGCCCCGTGAGATCGCCCCGGCCGACGTGCACGTGGTCGCGGCCGGCAAGGCGCTCCAGACCGAGCTGGCCCTCGACGTCTCCGAGAAGCTCGGCGCCGCGGGCCTGCGCGTCCTGGTCGACGACCGTGCGGGCGTCTCGCCGGGTGTGAAGTTCACCGACTCCGAGCTCATCGGCGTCCCGAAGATCCTTGTCGCCGGCCGCCGTTCGGCCGAGGGCGTCCTGGAGCTGAAGGACCGCCGCACGGGCGAGCGCGAGGAGCTCACCGTCGACGAGGCGATCGCCCGCCTGACCGACCAGGGCTGACCGGCCGCACAGCGGAGAGGACCCCGCGCACCGCGCGGGGTCCTCGTGCGTGTGCGGGGCCGGGCCTTTCGTCCGGACCAGGCCGGATCTCAGGGCGCGGTGCCGGACACGCTCTAGATGTATTGACCCTCAGCGTTGTTAACTCGGCTGATCGGTGGCTTGCCGTCGAGTGCGGTGTGGCAGCGGTGGTGGTTGTAGCTGTGGAGGAAGTCTGCCAGGGCCGCTGTCCGCTCGTCGTTGGAGGTGTAGGGCCG
>NZ_DATMVN010000675.1:0-18624 GCF_035563135.1 Streptomyces sp. | reverse complement strand
GTCCAGCAGGGGGTGGCTCATACGAACTTCCGTAGGGGGTCGGGCACGTCGGCGGCGTGATGGCAGGCGACCAAGCGGTCGACCACGGCCTGGAGGGCGGGTTCGCGGTCATGGCACGGGCCCGTCGCCAGCGGGCAGCGTGGTGCGAAGGCGCAGCCCGGCCCGACGGCGCCCGGCGCGGGCGGGGTACCGCGGAGCACCGGCAGCCGGCGGCGGCGGGGACCGTCCTGCGGGAGCGAGGCCAGCAGGCCAGCTGTGTACGGGGCGCGGGGACGGCTCAGAACCCTTTGGACCGGGCCGAGCTCGGCCGCCCGCCCCGCGTACATCACCAGTACGCGGTCCGCGTGGGCCCGTACGACGTCCAGGTCGTGGGTGACGAGGACCAGTGCGGCGCCGACCGCTTCCCGCTGCTCGGCCAGCACCCGCAGTACCTGCTCGCGGCGCTCCTCGTCCAGCGCGGTGGTCGGCTCGTCCGCGACGACGACATCGGGCTCGTTGACCGTTGCCATGGCGATCACCGCGCGCTGGCGCATGCCGCCCGAGTACTCATGGGGGTAGGCCCGTGCCCGGCGCGCGGCGTCCGGGATGCCCACCCGGTCCAGTGCCGCCACGGCCCGGGTGCGCGCCTCGCTGCGGGACAGGCGCCGTACCGAGCGTACGGCGGCGGCGAGCTGGTCACCGACAGGGTGGACGGGGGAGAGGGCGGACAGGGCGTCCTGGGGGACGAAGGTGATCCGGCGCCCGCGTTCGGCGGCGAGATCGGCGGAGTCCCGCAAGCGCACACTGCCGCCGACGGTCGCGCCGCGCGGCACCATGCCGAGCAGTGCCCGGGCGGTGAGGGACTTGCCCGCCCCCGACTCACCGACGAGGGCGAACACCTCGCGCGGGCGGACGTCGAAGGTCAGTCCGCGCACCGTCTCGACCTCGCCGAACGCGATCCGCAGATCACGCACCGACAGCAGTGCTTCAGACTGCATGGGCGGCCTCCTTCCGTGCAGTGCGGCCGGTCGTGCGCCGGCCTCCCCGGCCTTGCGCGTATGCCGCGCCCGAAACGGCCAGCCCCGCCAGCAGGGCCAGTGCGGCGGCCGGCGCGAGGGCCGCCCAAGGGGCGCGTTCCACGTAGGCGCGGGACTCGTCGAGGAGAAGACCCCACTCGGGGGCGGGCGGCTGGGCGCCGAGGCCGAGGAATCCCAGAGAGGCCAGGGCGAGAGCGATCCCCGGCAGCCGCAGAAGGGCGTGCCGGGCGACCGGGGCTGCGACGGACGGCAGGACGTGCCGGGTGAGAATCCACAGCGGCGGTGCGCCGATGGCGCGTTGGGCGGTCAGGAACGTCGACGCCCGTACCTCCTGCACCAGCGCCGCCGCATGCGCCGCCAGGGGCGGCCAGGAGATCAGCGCGACCGCCAGGGCCGCTCCGCCGGTGCCGGGACCGGCTGCCGCCGCGACCAGGATGCCGACGATCACCGGCGGCAGCGCGTTGGCGATGTCCGCCGCGCCCGCCGCGATGCCGGGCACGAAGCCGAGGGCCAGGGCCACCACCAGGCTCAGCAGGCACACGGCCGCCGCCGTGCCGACCGTGGAGGCGGCCCCGTGGCCGAGCCGGGCCAGCACATCGCGGCCCAGCCCGTCGGTGCCCATCGGGTTCGACCACGAGGGCGGGGCCAGCCGAGCCGTGGTGTCGACCGCGTACGGGTCGCGGAACAGACCCCAGCCGATCGCGGCCAGCAGGAGGGCGCCGAAGGCGGCCGGGACCGCCGGGTGCGCCCGGACAGGACGGGCCGGCGGCAGCGAGAGCCCGGCGTCACGCAGAGCGGGACCCAGCAGCCGCCGCCGTACGAGGGCGGCCAGCGCGCCGATGACCAGCCCCAGGGCGAGCAGGGCGAAGACGGCTCCCTGGAGCAGAGGAAGGTCCTGCGACTTGGCCGCGCCCAGCGCGGTACGCCCGATGCCGGGCACGGCGAAGACGGTCTCCACCGCGACCGCACCGCCCGTCAGGCCGACGGCCACCATCCCGAACTGCGGCACCAGCGGCGGCAGTACGCGACGCAGTGCGGCGAACGAGACACGGGCGCGGCTCACTCCCGCTCCCTGCCACAGCTCCACCCATCGTTCGTCCAGTACGGCGGGCAGCGCGTCCGCGACGAGCCGCCCGAGGAGACCGCCCGCAGGGACGCCCAGCGCGAGTGCGGGCAGGATCATGTACTCGGGACCCTGCCAGCCGGACGTCGGCAGCCATCCCAGCCACACCCCGCACACCAGCAGCGCCACGGTGGCCAGGAGGAACTCCGGCACGGCAGCGGCCATGGCGGCGAACGCCCCTGCCGACCCCTTACCGCGTACCAGTACGGGGGCCACCAGGGCCACAGCCAGCAGCACCGCCACGGCCAGCGCGGCGGCCATCAGGCCCAGCGACACCTGGAGCCCGGAGACGACGGACGGCAGGATGTCCGTACCCGACACCCAGGAGGTACCGAAGTCGCCGCGCAGGAGTCCGGTGGCCCAGTCGCCGAGCAGGGAGAGCGGGCCGGCGTCCAGGCCGAGGTCCCGGCGGATCGCGGACAGGGCCTCCTCGGTCGGCTCCTGTTCGGCGGACCGGGCGCGCAGCACGGTCAGGGCCGGGTCCCTGCCGGAGAGCCAGGGCAGCAGGCCGACTGCGGCCAGTGCCGCGGCAAGGGAGAAGGCACGGGTCACCCCCGCAGCGGTCGGCCTCACTTGACGTGGGTGTCAAGCGTGACCAGTTCCCGCTCACGCGGGTCGTGGGCCGCGTCGACCACATCGGCGGCATCGCCCTGGATGACGCGCTCGTGGAGCATCGGCACGGCCGCGTCGGTGGCGAGTACGGCGGCCTCGGCATCGACGACGGCCCGGCGGCGGTCATCACCGGTCGGCGCCGCGCCCGCCTTGTCCAGGGCCTTGTCCACGGCCGGGTCGGCGAGCTGGGAGATGTTGAACGAACCGGCAGAGGCGAAATCGCTGTACAGGTACGCGGCCGGGTCGCCGGAATCGAGGACGGTGGCCCGGGAGAGGATGAACGCGTCGAACGCGCCCGCCAGGGCGTCGGACTCGATATTGGCGTACTCGCGGACCTCCAGCTTCACCTTGAACCCCGCCTTCTGCAGCTGCTGTTGCAGCGCGGCGGCCACCTCAGGCAGTTCCGCCCGGTCGGTGAACGTACCGATGGTGATGCTCCTGCCCGCCGGATCACCCGGCTCCGCACGGCGCACCGGCTCGCGCAGGCCGGCCGCCCACGGCAGCGCGGGCCCGAGCAGCCCCTCGGCCACGTCGGCCCGCCCCTCGTACACGCCCTTCACGATCGACTCGGCGTCGATCGCCTCCCGGGCCGTCGCCCGCAGCGCCGGGTCCTTGAAGGCACCCTTCTCCGTATTGAGGTACAGCGTGTTGGTGCGCGGCATCGGAACCTCGGTGATCAGGTCCTCGTCCAGCAGTGCGGCCTGTGAGACGGGCACCGCCTCCACGATGTCGGCCTCACCACTGCGCAGGGCGGCGGCGCGGGCGGTGCCGTCGGGCACGAACCTCACGTCGATACCGGGCGCCTTGGCCGTGCCGCCCCAGTAGTCGTCGTAACGGTCAAGGGCGGCGGAGGAGGTGCCATCGACCTTGGTCAGCTCGAAGGGGCCGGTGCCGGCGCCGACGGGATCGACCGTCTTCCCTCCGTACGCCTTCGCGGCGAGGATCGACAGCTGAGGGGAGCTGAGCCGCTGCGGGACCAGCGGGTCGTCCTCGGCGGTGGTGACGATCACGGTGCCGGGAGTCCCCTCTTCCACGGTCAGCTCGACGCCGTCGAGAATGCGGGGCTTCGGGGAGGCACCTGCCGCCTTGGTGAGGGACCGGACGACGGCCTCGGCGGTCAGCTCGGTGCCGTCGTGGAAAGTGACGCCCTTACGGAGGGTGAAGGTCCAGCTCCGGCCGGACTGCTTCCACCCGGTGGCCAGTGATGGCTCGGCGTCGCCGTCCGCGTTCAGTCTCACGAGCGTCTCCGCCGTCGACCAGCGGGACAGTTTGAACGCGTCGTCGGAGAGCGGCGACAGGCCCGAGCGCGGCGGCTGCATCATCGCGACGCGGAGGCGTTCGCCCGAGTCGGCGCCGGTGGTCTCCGTGGAAGCGAAGCAACCGGTGAGCAGGGCGGAGGAGGCCAGGATCGCAGGGAAGAGCAGGAGACGGGACGGGACGTGCACGAGGTCACTCCGAGTAAAAGGCAGGTCAAAGGTTGAGAGTGCGACGACCGTAGCATGATGATAATCATTTTCAGAGGTGGGGTCCCGGCATGCGGCCGGGAGGCGACGGCTCGCCCGTGCGCTGGTGATGGGGCCCGCGAGCAGCCCGGTGGTGATCCAGCAGCGAAGCCCGCGCTCCTCTTCCTCATGTGCAGGCGGACGGCGAAGAACGAGGTGGGGCCTTCGGCGGCACGATGAGGACCTGCTGCGGCCGGCTGGCGACCGCTGCAGCTCGGGCCGGCCGGGAAAACGGATACTGCTCGAATCTGGACAAGGCACATCGACGGATGCGCCGCCCGAGTCGTGAGCGCCCGGGTGTTCTGTCCCGGGCGCTCGGGGACGCCCGGCATCATCGGCAGCACGGGCCGGGACCGGTCCAGGACGGAGCAGACCCGTATGCCCCACAGGGGTCGCCGCGCGGCCACTTCCGGGTGACGCTGTGAGCGTGACGGGTGCGCCCGCTTCTCGCCGGCGCCGTGAGGTGCGGAGACGACCGCGCCAGGACGAAGGGTTTGACAGGCCATGGTGGACATGCCTCATGAAGCGCGGCAGGAGACCCCGGGCGCCCGGAACGAGGGCCGGCCGGCCGGCCCGCTGCGGTACTTCGGCGTCCCGCTGATCCTCAGCGGAGTGCTGAGTATCCTCCAGGGCATCGCCGGCATCGCCGAAGACCGTCTCTACGGCGTACCCCGGCACTACGAGTACCGGTTCGACCTCACCAGCTGGGGCTGGATCCATCTCGTCGTAGGCGTCGCGCTGGTACTTGTGGGCGTGGGAGTGCTGCGGGCCATGGGCTGGGGCCGCGCGGCCGGGGTGACGACCGCCGCGATCAGCCTGGTGACCCAGTTCATGTTCATCCCCTACTACCCGCTGTGGTCGATCAGTGTGATGACGCTCGATCTGATCATCCTGTGGGGGCTCGCACGGCTCGCCTTCACCTGAGCGACCGCCGGAGCCGGATCGCCGCTGTCACGGACCCCGTCCAGGGCTGGGAGCCCACAGGGACCAACGGGGGCCGGCACGACGGCTCTGTCCCCATGGCTTCCTGCACCGGCTCGAAGCCACGCGGCATCAAGGTCATCGAGATCCTCGTCGGCCATCCCCGGCCGACGAGCATGCCCCACACCCACCAGGCATTCCCGCAAGGAGCCAGGATGCACCTGCCTGCTGTCAGCCACTGGATCATCACCTTGCGATGGGAAGTCGCCGGCACCCCGGTCCGGCGCACCGTGGAGGGTACGGTGCGGATCGAGCCGGGGCAGACGCGGCAGGAGGCTTATCGGCGCCTCGTCACCACTGCCGCCGAGCAGGTAGGCGCAGCCGAGTTCTCCGTCGAATTCTTCGCCCTCGAGCCCGATCAGATGTAGCCGGTCCCCACGCGAGGAGAGTCGTCGTCATGCAACGGCCGATCATCGTCGGAATCGACGGTACCTCTGACAGTCTGATCGCAGCAGGGTGGGCGGCCGGCGAGGCGTGGCGGCACAGAACACCTCTGGTGCTGCTCCACGGTCACGTTCCGCGGGAAAGGTCCTCCCACCCACTGCTCGTCGGTCACACCGGCCACGAGCGGCGCGCGGCGAGGCAACTGCTTGACGACGCCCTGGCATGGGTGCGCGAACACCACGAGGACGTCGAGGTGAGTGCCGAACTGATGGTGCAGCCGGAGGCGGAGTTGCTTGTCGAGCGCAGTCGGCAAGCGCAGATGATCGTACTCGGCTCCCGTCGGCCGGGCCCGGTGACGGGCTTCTTCCTCAGATCAGTCGGACTTCGCGTACTGAGCCGGTCAGCCTGCCCGGTGGTCATGATCCGCGGTGGTACAGCCAGCTGCCGTTCACAGGACGGCGAGATCGTGGCAGGCGTCCCCCGGGAGGAGGAAGCCGGAGCCGTCCTGGACTTCGCCTTCCGGGCCGCCGCCGCGCGTGGTGCCCCGTTGCGCGCCGCGCGCGCCTGGCACCTGCCCGCCGTGCTCGTCCACGAGCCCGAGCTGTTGAACCCTTCGCGAAAGGGCGCTGAGCTGGAGGAAGTCCAGCGCCATGACCTTGCGAACCAACTGGCGCCGTGGCGTGAGCGCCATCCGCAGGTGACGGTCGTGGAGCACGTCGAGTCGGGCCCGACTTCGGAGATGCTGGTGGCCTTGGCAGCTTCGGCGCAACTCCTTGTCGTCGGCCGCCGTGCCGGACCCCGCAGCCGGTATGTGGGGCACGTCGCCCATGCGACCCTCCATTTCGCCGACGCACCCATTGCACTCGTTCCTCACGCATCGGACGCGGACCACTGACGCGTGACAGGTTTTCGCACCGGCCCCGCCCGGGCGAACTGCCCATCGGAGCCGATCAGGCGAACTCCGCGTCGAGCCTGGCACCCGCCTGTCCGCCACCGCCGAATCGGCTGACGGAACAGCGGGCAGGCGGCTCCGTGTTCCCTCGCACGGTGCGCGGGGCCACCCCTCCCTCACCACCGAGCAGGCTCGGTCCTGCAAGCGGATCAGGACTTCAAGATCACCCCATGGCCCCCTCCGGGCTCACCTCGGCGATACCCCTGCCCGTCCGTCCGCACGGTGGGGCCGGTCGAGTGCGCCGTACCGAGGGCGCTGGTGAGCGCCACGGCTCAGGCGTGGGAAAGAGCGAAGGAGACCAGGAACCCGGACACGGTGAGCAGTCCCATGGCCAGATGCGCGTTCTCGAACGCTTCCGGGATCATCGTGTCGGCCAGCATGGCGAGGATGGCCCCTGCGGCGACGGCTGTCACCGCTGCGACGACAGCGGTGGGCAGGCCTCCCACGACGGCGTAGCCCAGCACCGCCGCCAGAGTGCACGCCGCTGCGATGGCACCCCACACACCGAAGATGTACCCCTTGCCGCGTCCGGCCTTTCTCATCCCCGCCGAGCTGGACAGCCCTTCGGGCACATTGCTGATGAACACCGCGGCCACCGTGACCATACTCACCGCGCCGCCGTCGAGGAGGCTGACTCCGATGACCGCCGACTCCGGGACGCCGTCGAGCAGGGCGCCCAGTGCCAGCGCCATGCCGGAGCCGGACTGCTGTGTCTCCGACGGTTGTGACTGGCCGTGCCCCGACCGTTTGCGGTGCTGCGCCCCGCGGCGAGCCAGTACGACATTGCCGAGGGTGTAGGCCGTGGCTCCGGCCACCGTGCCGATCGCTGCCGGGGCCAGGCCGGCTTGCCCATAGGCCTCGCCGACCAGCTCGAACGATACGGCCGACAACAGGACGCCGGCGCCGAAGGCCATGACGGAGGCGATGATTTTCTGCGGAACACGCAGTCCGTAGCCGATCCACGCACCGACGAGCAGTGCGGAACCGGCGAACAACCCCCATGCTCCCGCTTGAACTACTTCAGACATGCGGGACGTGTACCCATTTCCACTCCTCCGCCGCATGTGAACCGGCATCCGGCTCACACCGTCCCGCGTGGTGTCCGCCTGCCGGGCAGATGCCCCCAGAATTCGATCGTGGGCCTTGACCGGCCGGCGGGCCGGCCATCGGCCTTGACCGATCTGACATCCATGCTCGTCAACGGCCTGGCGTCAGGCGCTTCCCGCACCCGGCGATAATCCGCAGCCGTCCACCCACCGTTCGGCCGGTCGACCACTGCGTGTGTCACCCCGGTCCGTCTGTCGGCCGAGGCCCGAGTGGGACGACCCGGTCCGGGTACCCGGGGGCTGAGCGGGAGCCACACGGATCGCCCGCGCCACGACGACACCACGACCGGAGGCCCATTCATGAGTGAACAGACACCGTCGCAGGCCGAGGGTGAGCGTGAGCCGGACACAGGGACGGCCGATGTCCCGTCGACGTCCGGCCCCTCCGAGGTACCCCGTACGACACCGTCACAGGCTGAGGGCGACAGCACCGAGCAGGACGAGACCGGCGCTGTGGACACGGCCGGGGACTGAGGAGCGGCGACCGCGGCGAGGACCGTCAAGAACCAGCCGGCCGAACAGCTTGACGGAGGCGGCAGCGTGCTGACAGGACAGCGCCGTGACCACGCCGAAACGGACCAGCTGCTGGGCCGGCACCACGCGCTGGCGGACTCCTGGTCACGCGGAGGGCTTCGAACGCCGGGACCAGCTTTCCCGCACTGACCCGATCCGGCGGGTCCACGCGGCCCGGCGCTCGAACGCCGCCCGCGGCCTCAGATCGTCGTGACCACCACGCGCCGGGCGTACGGCGCACCCTCGATGTTGGCCACGCTCGCCGTGACCTGCACCGGGTCGCCCTCCCCGAACGGGAGATGGTCCCCCCATGTGCGGGCGGTGACCGCCACAGTGCGCTTCTGCCCGTCACAGGTCAGCTGGGAGGGCTGCAGGGTCGCGACTCCGCGGGGGCTGCTGATCTGCGAGTCCCGCTCGTCGGCCAGCCGCCAGGCGATGCCGAGATAGAGGGTCGGGGTCGGGTCGCAGGAGTACGTCACGTGGGCCGTGATGCCGTCCTCCTCCCTCGCCGTCGCAGGGGCGTACGTGACCTCTCCCACAGCGACGGTGTTGTCCTTGCCGAAGACGGTCGAGTCATCCCCGGCCAGGGCCGGGGGAGCGGTGACCAGGGCGCCCGCCCCGGCCAGGAACGTGATGGCGGCGACGGCGGAGACGCGGCGTCGCAGAGCTGACGAGTGCATCTTGAACTCTCCCTTTACGCAGACGGGTTGCCGGTCCAGTCGTGGATCTTCGCAGTCACCCGGAAACGTGTCCAGAGTGCTCCGCGTGCCCGCAGCGAGCCGTGACCCGCCCGGCGGCCCCGCCACCGCGACCACGCCCGCGGCAGGCCCGACTGCGGCTGCGCCCCCAGCAGTTCGAGCGTCCGCCCGGCCGCCTCGCTCACCAGTTGTCCGACCGTCTGCGGTTTCGCCGGGTATGCGCTGATGTGTGCCACGTGCGTCAAGGGGCGAAGCCCTGAGGCCGCAGTCACGCTCTGCGAGGTGTCTTTGACGCTCGACCTGATAGCTCGTCCATGGCTTCGAGCCGCTGGCCGGACATTCTGCCGACCGGGCGGGCTCGGCGGGTTGTCGAGAAGCCCTTGACGCCAACAGGTTCTCCGCCTGCTGCTGCAACAGCGGCGGTGACCCACGCCCGTATGCGGCCGGTGCCGGGGAGGACCACGTGGCGGACAGCGGTTGTGCTGGGCATAGGGTTCTCCCGAAGCCCAACTGTTGCTGATCGGCGGCGAGCAGGAGATCGTGATGACCTTTGACAATGCTGAGTTCCAGACAAAGATCCGTTCGGACATACCGCACTCCGCGCGTGTGTGGAACGCGTGGCTGGGCGGGAAGGACAACTATCCGGTGGACCGGGAGCTGGCGGACGCGGTCACCGCCGCCTACCCGCAGATGGCCGGCATCGCCCAGGCGTCGCGTGCGTTCCAGGCACGGGCGGTGCGCCATCTCGCCGCCGCGGGCGTGCGCCAGTTCCTGGACGTGGGCACCGGCCTGCCGGTGGAGAACAGTACCCACGAGGTCGCGCAGGCCGTCACGCCCGAGGCCCGGATCGTCTACGTGGACAACGACCCCATCGTCCTGGTCCACGCCGCGGCTCTGCTGACCAGTGCCCCGGAGGGCCGGACCGCATATGTGGACGCCGACTTGTCCGACACCGACGCCGTGGTGGACGAAGCCGCCAAGACGCTGAACCTGTCCGAGCCGGTCGCGGTGCTGCTGATGTCGACCCTCGGGCATCTGACCCCGGCCGACGGGATCAAAGTCGTGCAGCAGTACATGTCCCGGATGCCCTCGGGCAGTTATCTGGTGCTCTGCGACACGGTGAAAACACCGCAGACGCTGGCGGCCCAGGAGGCGTACGACTCGGGTGACAACCCCCCTTACCTGGTGCGCGAGCCGGAAGAGATCACCCGGTGCGCCGAAGGGCTGGACCTGCTCGAACCAGGCTTCGTCTCCATCGCGTACTGGCGTCCGACCGAGGAGGACCCCACGCCGGTCGACCAGTGGGGGCTCGTCGCCCGCAAGCCGTGAGCTGACCGCGTTCCACCGCCGCGCGAGGCCGGACGACCCGGTCCGGGGAGCGGAACCACGAAGGGCGACAGGGGGGACGGTACGGGTGATGGTGCTGCCCGGACCCGAAGTGAGGTAGGGGGCCGTCGTGGAGACGGCGCCCTCGACGCTGCTCCTGACCGTGGACGGACCCGTGGCCGGGTGGGGGCGGTGCGCCGAACGGGGAGGGCGTACCCGATCAGGTGGAGGATCGCGAAGCGTCAGCGGGCCAGCGCCGGGCCTTCGTGTGTGCTCAGTGCTCGTGGACGACAAGTACGCGGCCGGAAGGCCGGCAGGCTGGCGAAGAGCCCCGTACGGGCCTCTGCACCGGGCGGCATCCGGGACCGCGGTACGCCCAGCGCCTCGATGAATCCCAGGAGGGCGTCGGAGGCGGGCAGTGCGCCGTCCTCGTCGTACCCGCGCGGGTTCACATGGAGTTGTCCGGCAGGGAAAACGGGGGCGACCCGAGGGGCCCGGGGCAGCACGGGCCGTGTCCCCTCGGCCCGAACGGGAACGGCACCGGGGCAGGAGCGGGGCCGACGGCGTTCTCCCGCGCCCACTTCTTGCACATCCCACGGCTTCGTTCCCGCCCGGCCTCCGCACCGCCCGACACACGGTGCCAGGGCTCCTGACAGGACCTCAGCCCGAACGATCAGTCGGAACTCCTGACGGAGGGCACCTTCTTCTCCGAATGCCGCGCGCGCCTCGCCTTCGATCTCCTTTCCCACACCTCCCATGCCCGGCACGCCGTCGTGCCCCGGGCGTTGCGCGACGGGCCCCGGCGCCCGGTCGAAACCGCTGAGGCCCAGTCCCTCCCGGAGTGAGCGCAGCCGTCCGCAGCAGATGAGTGCGTACCCGAGGGCCGGCCGGACTTCATCGATCTCGTGGCGGATCAGGGATGCGCCGGCGGTCAGCCGAATCCTGGCACCACCAGGACGAGCCATGCCGCTAGGGGCACCACCGCGACGACAACTGCGCCGTACACCATCAACTGCCTGAAGAAGCGTTCCCGGTCGATATCCGGTGCCGCGGCGAGAACGAGCGCGCCATTGGTCGAGAAGGGGCTGACGTCCACCACGGTCGCCGACACCGCCAGCGCCGCGATCATTCCGACCGCCCCGATCTCCCCCTGTGCGAGGAACGGCACGGCCAGCGGGATCAGCGCGCCCATGATGCCGACCGACGAGGCGAAGGCCGACACGATCGCGCCGATGTAACACAGCAGCAGGGCCGCGAGCAGCGGCACTCCGATGCCGCCGACTCCCTCCCCGGCCCACTTGACCGTGCCCATCTCCTCGAGGACGCCGACATAGGTCAGGACGCCGCAGATGAGCAGCACGGTGGGCCAGGCGATCGCACCGACCGCTTTGCGGCTGGTCTCCGGCCACACGGCGCTGATCAGCACGGCGAGGGTGACAGCGGTCAGGCCCGCGTCCAGATCGAGGACGAGGACGGCGACGACCAGAGCCAGGAGCGAGAACAGGGTGGCTGTGCGGGGCGCGTCGAGCCGGGCGCTCCCCTCCTCCGCAGCAGGCCCGGGTGAGCCGTCGTCGCCTCCCGGGGCGCGGTGCCGGGCCAGCTTCAGACCGCCGAACAGCACGAACACCACGCCTGCGACAAGCAGGTTGGCCACCAGCGAGGCGAGGAACAGCGCGATCTCGTTGCCCGGCAGGTTCTCACGCTCCACGATGCCGTTCACGATCGAGCCGTAGATGCTGATCGGGGAGAAGCCGCCGCCCTGTGCTCCGTGCACCACCATCGCGCCCATCAGCAGGGGACTGATGCCGTAGCGGCCGGCGAAACTCAGAGCGATCGGCGCGACGATCGCCACCGCGGCTGGGCTGACCGCGCCGATCGCCGTCAGCGCTGCGGTGATCACGAACATCACCCACGGGATCAGGGCGATACGCCCGCCGACCAGGCGTATGGACGCATGCACCAGCCAGTCCGTGGTGCCGTTGGCCCGGGCGATCGCGAACAGGTAGGTGACCCCCACCAGGACGACGAAGAGGTCTCCGGGGAACCCGGCGAAAATGCCGTCCGCGTCCAGGCCGGCGGCCAGCTCGCCCACCGCGAACGCGGCAGCGAAGGCAAGCGCGCCCATGTTGACCGAGCGGGTGGTGGCGATCGCGAAGACTGCCACGAGTACGAGGATAGAGATGAGTTCCGCGGACATTGCGGGCTCCTGTCCTGGGCCGCTCACTGGTCCGGTGGATGAGCCACCTGGCCTGTTGACGGCACTCAGAGTCGGGGGAACGGCAGCAACCGTCAAGGGGGTGCGCACGTTTTGGTCCGGCCTCCGGACCACAGGATCCGGTTCAGCCTCCGGTCCGATGGGCGCTGCTAGGCTGCCGGTGCCATGAGGGCACGGGGGCCCTCCGGAACAGGGGCAGGGGATGTCCGACGCACTGCGGCCCATGGGGCGTACACGACTGTACGAGCACGTGCTCGACCGGCTGCGTTCCTATGCGGCCGAGAGCGGTCTGGTGGCCGGTGACAGACTTCCGCCGGAGCGCGACCTCGCACAGCGCCTGGGAGTCTCCCGGGCTTCGGTGAAGCAGGCCATCGTCGTCCTCGAAGTGCAGGGGCTCGTCGAGGTGCGCCACGGAGGCGGTACCTACCTTCTCGGCAACGGACTGGATGCCGAACCCGTCGAGCGTCTCGTCGAACGCCGGCGCAGGCTGCCCGACGTACTGGAGGCGCGTGAGGCGCTGGAGACGAAACTCGCCGAACTCGCGGCGGAGCGGCGCACCGAGGAGGACTTGAACGCACTGAGGGCATCGCTCGACCACATGGCCGCAGAGATCGCGGAGGGCGGCCACGGCCTCGAAGGGGACCGGCGCTTCCACGCCGCCGTGACCGCGGCCGCCCACAGCGCGCTGCTCGCCGAATTCATGGAGTCCATCGCGGACCAGATCACCGAGAGCAGGCATGAATCACTGCGCCAGCCCCGTCGGCCCGGCCGCTCCCTGACCCAGCACCGGGCGATCCTCGACGCGATCGAGGGGCAGCGCGCCAAGGCCGCGGCCACGGCGATGCGGCGCCATGTCCGGACCGTGGCAGAGGTGAGGCTCCTGGACTGGAATCCTGGACCGGACACCACCGGGGGGCCGCCCTGAGCCGATGCCGCCCACGAACGAGGAGCAAGCTGAGCACAGCCCTGCGGCGCTCCTGCATCCCGGCGGTCACCCACCGTGACTCGTGCTGGTGGAAGGCGCTCGGCTGACAGGCCAGGACGCCAGGCGCAGGGGGTGTCAGGATGTTCTCATGGATGTGGGCAAGAGGAACGGGGTCCGGGGGAGCGGCCCGTGCGTGATGCTCGCCCGTGGTTCCGGACGCCTCCGGCCGAGTGCCCCCCAGGAGGCGGCCGAGGCGGTCATCGTCTTCGTGCAGGGGACGTGACGGTGTACCCGGGCGGCGACGGGACCAGTGGGTCGTGTCCGGCGGAAGACCGTGACCAGGAACAGCTGCCGTTCTCCGCTCTGCCGGAGGACAGTGTGGAGGACCTGTACGAGAACGCGCCGTGCGGCTACCTCTCCACCCTGATGGACGGGCGGATCGCCAAGGTCAACGGCACCCTGTTGAAATGGCTCGGCTACCGTCGTGAGGAACTGGTCGGCCACAAGAGGTTCTCCGACCTGCTGACCGTCGGCGGCAGGCTGTACCACGAGACGCACTTCTCGCCGCTGCTGCGGATGCAGGGCGAGGTCAGCGGCATCGCCCTGGAACTCAAGGCCGCGGACGGCAGCCGGCTGCCCGTCCTCGTCACCTCCACCGTCAAGCAGGACCCCGACGGTGAACCGCTGCTGATCCGCACCAGCCTCCTGGACGCCCGTGACAGGCGTACCTACGAACGGGAACTCCTGCGAGCCCGGCAGGAGGCCGAACACGACCGCGAACGCCTGCAGCGCCTCGCCACGACCCTGCAGCGCACCCTGATCCCGCCGGCTCTCGAACCGGTTCCGGGTCTGGAGGTCGCCGCGCACTACCACTTCGCATCCTCCGACGAGGTGGGAGGGGACTTCTACGACCTGTTCCCGCTGGCCGCCGGACGCTGGGGGTTCTTCATGGGGGACGTGCGCGGCAAGGGTGCGGGTGCGGCCGTGGTGACCTCGTTGGCGCGGTACACCCTGCGGGCCGCAGCGGTCTCCGATCCTGTACCGGCCACGGTTCTGGCCAACCTCAACACCGCGCTCACCCAGCAGTTCCAGGAAGACGAACCACGCTTCTGCACCGTGATCTTCGGTCTGCTCACACCCGAGGAGAGCCACGTGGGGTTCCGAGTCGTCCTGGCCGGCGGCGGCCACCCCCCAGCCGTGCTGCTGCGTGCCGACGGCAGCGCCGACCACCTGCCCACGCCAGGGGGCCAACTGGTCGGAGTCGTACCGGACGCGCAGTTCACCACAGCCACCTTGGGTCTGGGCCCCGGTGACACTCTGCTGCTCTACACCGACGGCCTGACCGAGGCCCGCACCCGGAAGGCAGGTGAACGCTATGGCGACGAAGCACTCCTGGACTTCGCTCGTGCCCTCGCCCCCACCTCGGCACCCGGTGCTGTCCGAGCTCTCACCGCACTCCTGGACTCCTTCGGCGAAGGACTGGACGATGACACCGCCCTCCTGGCGATGAGCGTGCCCCCGGGCGAGAAGCCCTGATCAGCTCTTGACGCGCGTTCACCCAACCGAGCAGGTTTGCTTACCGAATCTCCCCATCGCGCGCACGACCGGGCTGCCCGCTGCCCCACGGAAGTCGCCCCGAACTGGTCAGAGGCTGGTTGGTGCGCTCTGACCTGGGCACAAGCACTCAGCGGGGGCTGGTCACGCACTGTCTTTTCCCGGAGCATCGTGCCGCTCGGAGAGCGGGGCGCAGCCCTCGGGAGTGGCTTCGGACCTGTCGCCCTATGTGCACAATGATTCGTCCGCTGATCATACTTTCGCTGTTCTGCACTCGAGCGACACGGAACGTCCTTCTAAGATTGCGAATTTTTACTTGTCAGCACATCCGGTACGCCTGGTGACCCCCTCACCGTGTGCGACATCTGCCACCCCCCTGGCCTTTTCCGCTCGACGAGTGAGGACGTGCCTCCGCCCTGTGCTCTCCGGGAGCCGGCCATGACGGCCGCCCCGCTGACGGACCGGGAGATCTCCCTGGTCCGTACGAGCCTGGCGGTGGTCGCGCCGCAGGCCACGGAGATGACCGTCTACTTCTACGCCATCCTCTTCGCCCGGTACCCCGAGGTGCGGGGGCTGTTCCCGGAGAACATGGACGTGCAGCGCGACCGGTTGCTGCGCGGACTGCTGCGCATCATCGATCTCGTCGACGACGTCGGCAGCCTCGTGGAGTTCTGTTCCCGGCTGGGCCGGGACCACCGTAAGTTCGGGGCTCTGGAAGCCCACTACCCGGCAGTGGGCGAATGCCTCGTGGCCTCCCTGGACCGCTACGCGGGAACCGCGTGGAACCGCGAGGTCGCCGCCGCCTGGACCCGCGCCTACACCATCGCCGCCCAGGTGATGATCGCGGCCGCCGCCGATGACACCCGGCTGCGGCCGGCTTCCTGGGACGCGCAGATCATCCGCCACGAATACCGCAGCCACGGCATCGCCGAAATCACCGTGCGGCCCGACCTGCCCTACCGCTACGTCGCCGGGCAGTACGTGAGCATGGAGACCCCCTGGTACCCCCGTACCTGGCGGCATTACTCTCCCGCCCACCCGCCGCGCACGGACCACACGCTCACGTTCCACGTCCGGGCCGTCCACCAGGGCCAGGTCAGCAACGCGCTGGTGCACCACGCCGTCCCGGGACACAGGGTGCGGCTCGGTCCGCCGCAGGGCGAGATGACCCTTGCCGCAGCAGGCGACCGCGACCTGCTGCTGGTGGCGGGCGGGACCGGTCTCGCGCCGATCCGCGCTCTGATCGAGGACGCGGCGGCCTCGGGGATGCGCCGCCACGCAGACCTGTTCGTCGGAGCCCGGACCGCCCAGGAACTGTACGGCCTCGACGACATGCTGCGCCTGGCACAACGCCATCACTGGCTGTCCGTCCGGGCGGCCGTCTCCCACGAGAGAATCCCCGGCCAGCAGGGCACGCTCCCGCAGGTGCTGCACGAGTTCGGTCCCTGGGACCGGCACGAAGCCTTCCTGTGCGGACCGCCCGACATGGTCACCACGGCCGTGCGTACCCTCCTGCACCAGGGCACCCCCCGGTCACACATCCACCACGACCCGCTCGATACGCCTGTTCTCACTGCCCCCCTCACGCCGCACCGACCCGGTCAGGAGATCGACCAGCTGTGACCCGCCACGACGCCACCCCCTCACGGGGAGAGCGCCTGCTGCAGACCCACCTGGGCACCAGCGAGCGCGCCGACGCCTTCTACGACCGGCAGGTCCACCCGCACCTCACCGAGGCCATGCGCGACTTCATCCACCGTCAGTCGATGGTCTTCCTCTCCACCGCCGACGCCCGGGGCCACTGCGACGCCACCTTCCGTGCCGGCCCTCCCGGGTTCATCACCGTGCTGGACGACCGCACCCTGGCCTACCCCGAGTACCGCGGGAACGGCGTTCTGGCGAGTGCCGGCAACATCGCGGAGAACCCGCACATCGGTCTGCTCTTCATGGACTTCACCCGCGACCACATCGGACTGCACGTCAACGGCTCCGCCCGACTCGTCAGCGACCAGGAGATGCGCGCCGCCCACCCCTGGACGCCCACCGACACCGCCCCCGGACGGCAGCCGGTCCTGTGGACGCTCATCCACCTGCACGAGGCCTACGTGCACTGCTCCAAACACATCCCCCACCTCGAGCCCGCCCCGCGTCCGCTGGGGCTGGCGCGCACCCGCCCCAGGGACGCCGACTACTTCACCGAACCGGCCCCGGCGTCCTCGGTGTCCGGCCCTGCGCCCGGCCTGGCACCTGCCGGCCCTGACGTCCCAGGCCCTGTGGGCGGTCCGGCCCTGCATCCCCTGACGGGTTCGCGCGACCGCTGAGCCGGCGCAAGGTGGACCGCGGACCGGGCGGAGCCCTTGGCCGACGGCTCAGCAGCCAGAGGCCCCCGGGCTGAGCGGCGGTGGGTCAGGGGCGCTGGTCGCGCGTCTCCCGGACGGCGTCCCGGCCGACCTCGCGCAGGCCGGTGGCGGCCTCCTTCCCGGAGTCCTGGGCCTGCCGCTTGGTGGCTTCGGCCGCTTCCTGCGCCGTGCTCTTCACCGACTCCACGGCCTCCGTCGCCGGTTCGCGCATTCCTTCCTTGAGGTCCTGGGCCGCTTCCTGCGCTCTGACCCTGGCCGGCTGGAGCAGTTCGTCGGAGTGCTCACGGAGCTGGGCGCCGACCCGCTCCTCGGCCTCGGAAGCCGGGAGGAGTGCGGCGGCCAGCATGCCGGCGCCGAATGCGATGATCCCGGCGGCGAGAGGGCTTCCCTGCGTCTGCCTGGACACCTGGCCCGGGGTCTCGCGCACGGACTGGCCGACCTGACCGGCCGTGCGTTTGACGGTGTCCCCGGCCTGGCCGGCGACGTCACCCGCGCTCTCCGCGAGATCGTGGGCCTTCTGCCCTGCCTGTGTGCCGGTGTGGTCGGCAGCGCCCATGACACGCTCCTTGAAGCCGGTCAGCCGGTGGTGTGTGGCGTCAGCCTTGCGCCGGGCCACCCTTCCCGGTGTCACCCTGTCCGCGAGGCGGTCGACGTCGCGCGCCAACCGTGCCCGGGTGTCTTCCACTTCGGTCTTCAGTTCGTCCGGTTCCGTGCCCATCGGGCATCCTCCTTGAGCGTTTCCGCGGTCCGTTCGGGCTTGATCTGCACCGCACGCATGCGTTTGCGCCCGGTCACGAAGAGCACAGCGCCCACCAGCGCCCAGACCGCGGTCACGATGAGCGCGGCCCAGGCGTGATCGACCAGGTGCGCCAAACCGAAGAGCGCGGCCAGGCTGGCCATCAACAGAGCCAGGTGCCCGGCGTATCCGGAACCCGCGAGCATGCCCGCCGCCTTGCCCGCTTTTGTTGCCTCCTGCTTGATTTCGGCTTTCGCCAGATCGATCTCGCTGCGTACGAGCCGGGTGAGATCGTCGCTGATCTCACCGACCAGCTCTCCGATGGAGGGGTCCGGCGGCGGGGCCTGGGTGGAGCCGGACGGGACGGTGCCGTCTCGGGCGGTTGCGTTCTGTGAAGGGGAGATGGCCACGACTCGGCCCCCTTACGGCTGTCGCGGGTCGGGGTCGGGATACGGATCCGTGACCGGGAGCGGCCCGGTTGGTGAAACCGGCCCGCCGTAGGACGGTGTGGGCTGCGGCTGTCCGTAGGAGTCCGGGGGCTCCTTCGCGTAGGAGAGCTGATCGTCGGTGATCGCTGCGGGCAGACCGGGCCCGTCGGCTTCCGGTGACGACCGGCCCGTT
>NZ_DATMVN010000674.1:0-20714 GCF_035563135.1 Streptomyces sp. | reverse complement strand
GACGGAGCCAATGTCGTCGGTTCCGTGCCCGACGGCTGGTGGCGGGACCGGCGCGGTGCCGCCGAGCGGCTGCGGGACTCGTTGGTCCCCTACGCCGCGGGCGGCCTGCCCGGACACCCCGGCCCCGTCGAGCTCGTGCTGGTCGTGGAGGGTGCCGCGCGCGAGGTCGTCCCCGTGCCGGGCGTACGCGTGGAGGCGGCGCCCGGCAGCGGTGACGACCTCATCGCCGAGCTGGCCGCCGCAGCCCGCGGCGTACGGCCCTGCGTCGTGGTCACCGCCGACCGTGGACTGCGGCAGCGGGCCGAGGCGTACGGGGCCCACTGCACGGGCCCGCGCACGGTACGGCCGCTGCCGCCCCCGTGAGGGGCCTGAGGGACTCAGGAATCCTTCGCCATACGGCTGTTCCTGCGTCCGTACGCGAAGTAGATCAACACGCCCAGCGCCATCCAGATCCCGAACCGGAGCCATGTCTCCGCCGGCAGGTTCAGCATCAGCCAGACCGAGGCCGCGACCGACACGACCGGGAGCAGCGGCACCCACGGGGTGCGGAAGGCGCGGTGCAGGTCGGGGCGGGTGCGGCGCAGGACGATGACGCCGAGGGCCACGACCACGAAGGCGAAGAGCGTGCCGATGTTCACCAGGGTCGCCAGCTCGTTGATGCTCGTGAAGCCGGCCACGATCGCGATGACCACACCGAGCAGGACGGTGGGGCGGTACGGGGTGCCGAAGCGCGGGTGCGTCACCGAGAAGAACCTCGGGAGCAGCCCGTCGCGGCTCATGGCGAAGAACACCCTGGTCTGGCCGAGCAGGAGGATCATGCAGACCGTGGTGAGCCCGACCGCCGCACCGAAGCTGATGACGCCCGCGTAGAAGGGGTGCCCCACGGCCTTGAAGGCGTCGGCCAGCGGGGCGCTCACGGAGAGTTCGGAGTAGTGCTGCATGCCGGTGACGACGATCGACACGGCGACGTAGAGCAGCGTGCAGATGACGAGTGACGCCAGAATCCCGCGCGGCATGTCCCGCTGCGGGAGCTTGGTCTCCTCGGCGGCGGTGGCCACGACGTCGAAGCCGATGAAGGCGAAGAAGACGATGGAGGCGGCGGTGAAGATGCCCATGACGCCGAAGTTCGTCGGCTGGTAGCCGAAGATCAGCTGCACCAGCGGCGCGTCCAGGCCCGAGCCCGAGGGCTGCTTCTCGGCCTCGGGGACGAAGGGCGAGTAGTTGGACCCCTTGACGAAGAACAGCCCGGCGATGATCACGATGCCGACGACGGCCAGCTTGACGGCGACGACGACGGTGGTCACCCGTGCGGAGAGCTTCATCCCGAGGACCAGGACGACCGTCAGGACCAGCACCAGGGCGAACGCGAGGACGTCGAAGCCGAATCCGCTCGCCACATCGGGGCCGGAGAGCACGTCGGGCATCGCCCAGCCGGCGTTGTCCAGCAGCGAGCGGACGTAGCCGGACCAGCCGACCGCCACCACCGCGGTGCCCAGCGCGAATTCCAGCACCAGGTCCCAGCCGATGATCCAGGCGACCAGCTCGCCCAGCGAGGCGTACGAGAAGGTGTACGCCGATCCGGCGACCGGGACGGTGGAGGCGAATTCGGCGTAGCAGAGCGCGGCGAGCGCGCAGACGATGCCCGCCGCGACGAAGGCGAGGGCCGTGGCGGGGCCCGCCGTCTCCTTGGCGACCTTGCCCGTGAGGACGAAGATCCCGGTGCCGATGATGACACCCACGCCGAAGACCGTGAGGTCCAGCGCGGAGAGGGATCTCCTGAGCGCGTGCTCCGGTTCCTCGGTGTCGCGGATGGACTGTTCGACCGTCTTGGTCCGGAACAGTCCCTTTCCGCTGGGGGGCGTGTCCTGCTGCGTGCTCACCGGCGTACCTCCACGCGCTCGTCGTGCACGCCATGATTCGGAACCAATCGCCCCAGAACGCACCGTACGCCCCGTTTTCACGCAAATGGGCCGGTCGGACCACCCGTGCGGGGTGGGCGGCCGGCCCAGTGCGGTGCGGGCGGATCAGTCGCGGACGGGCTCCGCGGTGCGGCTCTCGTAGCGGCCGTCGAGCTTGGCGACGAGGCCTGTGACCTGGCGGGCGATGTCCGGTGCGGTCAGCCCGATCTCGGCCATGACCTCGCCGCGCGAGGCGTGGTCGAGGAACACCGGCGGGATGCCGAAGTTACGCAGCGGCACGTCGACACCGGCGTCGCGCAGGGCCTGGGCGACGGCGGAGCCGACACCGCCGGCCCTGCTGTTGTCCTCGACGGTGACGACGACCCGGTGCTCCGCGGCGAGCGGGGCGAGCGCCTCGTCGACGGGCTTGACCCAGCGCGGGTCGACCACGGTCGTGGAGATGCCCTGGGCGTCCAGCAGAGCGGCGATCTCCAGGCACATCGGGGCGAGGGCGCCGACGGAGACCAGGAGGACGTCCGGGGCGTCCGTACCCGCCGTGCGCAGGATGTCCATGCCGCCCGCCGTGCCGACGGCCTTGACCGCGGGGCCGACCGCGCCCTTGGAGAAGCGGACGACGGTGGGCGCGTCGTCGACGGCCACGGCCTCACGCAGCTGGGCGCGGACCTGGTCGGCGTCGCGCGGGGCGGCGATGCGCAGGGTCGGCACGCACTGCAGGATCGACATGTCCCACATGCCGTTGTGCGAGGCGCCGTCCGTGCCCGTGACGCCGGCCCGGTCCAGGACGAAGGTCACCCCGCACCTGTGCAGGGCGACGTCCATCAGGACCTGGTCGAAGGCGCGGTTCAGGAAGGTCGCGTAGACCGCGAAGACGGGGTGCAGCCCACCGGTGGCCAGGCCCGCCGCGGAGACCGCGCCGTGCTGCTCGGCGATCCCGACGTCGTAGATCCGGTCCGGGAAGGCCTCCTCGAACTTGCCGAGGCCGACGGGCTGGAGCATGGCCGCCGTGATGGCGACGATGTCCTCGCGCTCATGGCCCAGCTTGACCATTTCCTCACCGAAGACCGACGTCCAGTCCAGGCCGGAGGTGGAGATGGGCAGACCGGTGTCCGGGTGGATCTTGCCGACCGCGTGGAAGCGGTCCGCCTCGTCCTGGAGGGCGGGGGTGTAGCCGCGGCCCTTCTCCGTGAGGCAGTGCACGATGACCGGGCCGCCGAAGCGCTTGGCCCGCTGGAGCGCGGACTCCAGGGCCTCGATGTCGTGCCCGTCGATCGGCCCGACGTACTTCAGGCCCAGGTCCTCGAACATGCCCTGCGGGGCGATGAAGTCCTTGAGGCCCTTCTTGGCGCCGTGCAGGGTCTCGTACAGCGGCCTGCCGACGACGGGCGTACGCTCCAGGAGGTCCTTGCCACGGGCCAGGAACCGCTCGTACCCGTCGGTGGTGCGCAGGGTGGCGAGGTGGTTCGCGAGGCCGCCGATGGTCGGGGCGTACGAACGCTCGTTGTCGTTGACGACGATGACGAGGGGGCGGTCCTTGGCGGCGGCGATGTTGTTCAGCGCCTCCCAGGCCATACCGCCGGTGAGCGCGCCGTCTCCGATGACCGCGACGACGTGGTCGTCCTTCTTCAGGAGCTCGTTGGCCTTGGCGAGGCCGTCGGCCCAGCCGAGCACCGTCGAGGCGTGCGAGTTCTCGATGACGTCGTGCTCGGACTCCGCGCGGGACGGGTATCCGGAGAGTCCGCCCTTGCTCTTGAGCTTCGAGAAGTCCTGGCGGCCGGTGAGCAGCTTGTGCACATAGCTCTGGTGGCCGGTGTCGAAGAGGACCTTGTCCTGCGGGGACTCGAAGACCCGGTGCAGGGCGATGGTCAGCTCGACCACGCCCAGGTTCGGTCCGAGGTGGCCGCCGGTCTTGGCCACCTCCTCGACGAGGAAGGTACGGATCTCGCCGGCGAGCTGGTCGAGCTGCTCGAGACCGAGCCGGTCCAGGTCGCGCGGTCCCCTGATGCGGGTCAGCAGGTCCACCCGTGCCTCCTTGCGTGTGAGCCGGTTCGAACTTCTTACCGATCCGCAGAGTCTAATGTTCCGCGGAGGGCACCGGTCCTCAGGGGACGCGGTCGTGTGTCACACCTTCGGTGGGAAACGCATGGTTTCGCCCGTGTCCGCGTGTCCCGGGGAACACGCGTACGCGGAATCCGGAATTCAGGGGGCCGCCGGGCCACTCATGACCGGGCGCCGCAGGCTCTTGAGGACGAACAGGTGTGCCCGGGGCGGCCGAGCAGCTCGACCGGGGAAACCGTCACCCGCCGGGCAGGGCGGGGGTGAGCGGCCGGGCGGTCCCGTGGGGCTGCCCTCGGCCGTTCCCGCGCTCGCGCCGCCGGGGGCCGTGGACGAGCCGGCCGGCGGCCTCCGTGCCGGTCCGCCCCGTGCCGGACACGCCTGTGCCCGGCATCCGCCGGGATACCGGGCACAGGCGCTGGCGCGTACGGGTGTCAGGCGCGGCCTGCGGTCTTCTGCGTACGGCGGGAGACCGAGTCGATGACCACGGCGGCCAGCAGCACCGCTCCGGTGATCATGTACTGGACGGCGTTGGCCATGCCGATCATGTTCAGGCCCTGCTGGATCGACTGGATCACGATCATGCCGAGCAGCGCGGACCAGACCTTGCCCCGGCCGCCGAAGAGGCTGGTGCCTCCGATGACGGCGGCGGCGATGACCAGCATCAGGGTGTTGCCGGCGCCGACGCTCTTGGTGGCACCGCCGGAGAGGCTGGCGATGAAGAGGCCGCCGAAGGCGCCCAGCGTGCCGGAGAGGGCGAAGACGGTGATGCGGACGCGGTCGACGTTGATACCGGCGCGGCGGGCCGCCTCCGGGTTGCCGCCGACCGCGAAGACCTGGCGGCCGAAGGTGGTCCGGCGGGCGACGAAGTCCGCGATGATCAGCACCGCGAGGAAGAGCACCAGGGCGAGCGGCAGGCCGCGGGCACCGGACGGCTCGTTCAGGACGTACGCGACGACGAAGCACAGGACGGCGACGACGCCGGTGCGCAGGACGATCTCGGCGACGGGGCGGGCGGGCAGGTTCGCGGCCTTGCGGCGCTTGCTGTCGACCAGGAGCGAGGCGGCGTACGCGAGGACGGCGACCAGGGCGAGCCCGTAGCCGGCGGCCTTGTCCTCGAAGAAGTAGTTGGTCAGGTTCTCGACGACACTGCCGGAGGGCGTGTTGATCGAGCCCTCTCCGCCCATCATCCAGTCCTGGAGACCGCTCCAGCCGAGGAAGCCCGCCAGGGTGACGACGAAGGCCGGTACCCCGATCTTGGCGAAGAAGAAGCCGTGCAGTGCCCCGAGGGCCATGCCGGAGAGCACGGCGACGAGGATCGCCAGCCAGTCGTTCCAGCCGTTGTTGACGTTGAGCACGGCCCAGACGGCCGCGCCGACGCCGGCGACGGAGCCGACCGAGAGGTCGATCTCGCCGAGCAGCAGCACGAACACGATGCCGACGGCCATGATGCCGAGACCGGAGCTGTAGACCGCGATGTTCGCGACGGAGCTGGCGGAGAGGAAGTTGCTGTTCTGCAGCTGGAAGACGATCGCGATGACGATCAGCCCGATGAAGACCGGCAGCGAGCCGAGTTCACCACCGCGCACCTTGCGGGTGAACTCCGACCAGTAGCCCTTGAAGCCCTCCTCGCGGATGAGCAGGCGCGGGTCGACCGCGGGGATGGGGGCCGCCGACGGTTCGGCGGCGGGTGCCGTCGAGGGGGCGTCGGACGCGGACGTCTCCGTGGAGGTCCCGGGGGTCTTGGCGAGGTCGCTCACTTCGCGTCCTCCTTCGTGGCCGTGCGTGCCTGGCGGCGCGTGACGGCATTGTCCGTGGCGCCGGTGATCGCGGCGATGATCTCTTCGTGGGAGGTGCTCGCTACGTCGAACACACCGTTGTTGCGGCCGAGACGGAGCACCGCGACCTTGTTCGCGACGGCGCGGACGTCGGCCATGTTGTGGCTGATGAGGATGACGCCGTGGCCGCGCTCACGCAGCCGCTCGACGAGGTCGAGGACCTGGGCGGTCTGCTCGACGCCGAGTGCCGCGGTCGGCTCGTCCAGGATGACGACCTGGGGGTCGCCGATCAGGGCGCGCGCGATCGCGACGACCTGGCGCTGCCCGCCGGAGAGCGAGGCGACGGGGATCCGTACGCTCGGGATCCGGATGGACAGCGTGTCCAGGAGCTCCTTGGCGCGCTTCTCCATCGCGATCTCGTCGAGGACGGAGACCTTGCGCAGTTCGCTGCCGAGGAAGAGGTTGGCGACGACGTCGAGGTTGTCGCAGAGGGCCAGGTCCTGGTAGACGGTGGCGACTCCGAGTTCCTGGGCATCGTTGGGCCGGTTGATCTGGACCTTCCTGCCCTCCCACTCGATGGCGCCTTCGTCGATCGGGTGGACGCCCGAAATGGTCTTGACGAGCGTCGACTTGCCGGCGCCGTTGTCGCCGACCAGGGCGACCACTTCGCCGGGGTGAATCTCCAGGTCCACATCGGTGAGCGCCTGGACGGCGCCGAACCGCTTGGAGATTCCGCGCAACGCCAACACGGGCGTAGCGGACACGTGAATCATCTCCTTCGCCGCCTGACCGGCGGGGATGGTGCTGCAGAGCGAGGGGGGTGTACGGAGTGAGCCCGGCGCCCGCCCGCGCTTGCGGGGCGTCGGAAGGGCGGGTGCCGGGCCGGCTGGGAGCCGGATGGACGGCCCGCGGGAGTCATGCGCCCCCGCGGGCTCCGGTCTCGTCCTGCGGGCCGCCCGCCGGGGCGGGGCCGGCCCCGGAGGAGTCCTACTTGATGCCGGCGGCGTCGCAGGCCGCCTTGTACTCGGCGGTGCAGATCTCCTCGGCCTTGTACACCTCGTCCGCGATGACCGTGGAGGCGATGTTCTCCTTGGTCAGGATCTGGGCGTCGTAGAGCTTGGAGGGGATGTTCTTGAACTCGCCGCTGAGGCTGTCGACCTTGGCCGGCGCGAGGTCGTCGATCTTCTCGCCCTTGAGGAGCTTGACGGCGATCTCGGCGGTGGTCTCGGCCTCCGGCTTGATCTGCTTGTAGATCGTGAAGGACTGGCTGCCCGCCAGGATGCGCTGCAGACCGGCGAGCTCGGCGTCCTGGCCGCCGACCGGGACCTTGACGCCCTGCTTGTCGAGGGCGGTGATGATGCCGCCGGCCATGCCGTCGTTGGCGGAGTAGACGCCCTGGAAGCCCGTCTTGCCCAGCGAGTCGATGGCGGCACCCATCTTCTTGTTGGCCTCGTCCGGCGACCAGTCCGGGATGTCCTGCTCGTAGACGACCTTCTTGACCTGGGTGTCCAGGACGCTGTGGGCGCCCTTCTTGAAGAAGGGGGCGTTCGGGTCGGTCGGCGAGCCGTTGATCATCACGACGTTGCTGTCCTTGGCCTTGGCGCCGAGCGCCTTGACCAGGGCCTCACCCTGGAGCCGGCCGATCTTCTCGTTGTCGTACGAGACGTACGCGGAGATCGGGCCCTCGGCGAGCCGGTCGTACGCGACGACCTTGACGCCCTTCTTCTCCGCCTGCTGCACCCAGGACTTGGTGGCCTTGTAGTCGACGGAGTCCAGGATGATGACCTTCACACCCTGCGTGACCAGCGCGTCGAACTGCTTCTTCTGGGTCTCGGTGTCCTGTGCGGCGTTGTTGTACTTGACCTCGCAGTCGTCGCACAGTTCCTTGATCTTCGCCTCGATGATGGGGCGGTCGAACGTTTCGTAACGCGTGGTCTTGTTCTCCGGCAGCAGCAGACCGATGGTCTTGCTGTCACCACCGCCGCTGGCGTCCGCGTCGTCGCCCGCCTTGCCGCAAGCGGCAACCGAGACTGCCATGGACAGAGCGGCCGTGCCTATAACGATGCGTCGCGTCACTGCGTTCATGCGGGTTTGCCTCCCTGACGAGGCCGCAACGTTGCGGCCGAGGTGGCTGGAAGTCAACTCGGCCGCGACGCCAGCGTCAAGGAGTAAATTCTTAACGAGATGACAACGGTGCCATTCGTTATCTAAGTGAAGGCAGGGGTGGCCGTGGGGAGCGTGCCCTCCAAAAGGGTCGAATCACCCATTTCGCTGAGCACGAGGGCCAGCGCACCCAGCACCTCGGCCCGCCCTCCGAGTGCTCCGGGAAGCACGGAGAGCTGCCGCGCGGCACTGGGGATGGCGTAGCGCGAGACCGAGTCCCGGATGGGCCCCAGCACCAACTCCCCCGCCTCCGCGAGGGATCCGCCGAGCACCACCCGGCTCGGATTGAGCAGGTTGCACAGGTTCGCCACACCGCTGCCGATGTGCCGGCCGACGTCCCCGATGACCCTGCGGCAGCCCGGGTCCCCCTCACGGGCCAGCTGGACCATCCGCTCCATGGTGAGATCCGGCCCGTGGCTGGGCTTCAGCAGCGGCAGGACGTACCGGGCGGCGGTGAAGGTCTCCAGACAGCCGCGGTTGCCGCAGCGGCAGACGGGGCCCGATTCGTCGAGGGTGATGTGGCCGATCTCGCCGGCCGTTCCGCCGGGCCCCCGGTAGATGTGCCCGTCGATCACCAGCCCGGCGCCGACACCGCTGGCGACCTTGATGTACGCGAGGTCCCTGACGCCCCTGCCGCCGCCCCAGACCAGCTCCCCGAGCGCCCCGAGGTTGGCATCGTTGTCCACGTAGACCGGCACGCCGAGGCGTCCGGCGAGCTCCTGTCCGGGATTGATGCCCGTCCAGCCCGGGAGGATCGAGGTGGAACCCAGCGTGCCGGATTCCACGTCGATCGGGCCCGGTACGCCGAGGCCCACGCCGATCACCTTCCCGGGGCTGATCCCGGTGGTCTCGATCAGGCGGTTGACCAGCTGTTCCGCCCGGCCGAAGCCCTGCGCCGACGAGGCGTCCACATCCAGCGGCTCGGATTCCTCGGCCAGCACCTGGTGGGCCAGGTTGCCGATGGCCACCCGGAGGTGGGTGTGCCCGAAGTCCACCCCTATGACGATGCCCGCGTCCCCGCTGAGGGAGACGCTCCTGGCGCGGCGCCCACCGGCCGAGGTGGGGGTCACCTCGACCGTGCCGCCGTCCTTGAGTTCACGGACGATGTTGGAGACGGTGGCTGCGGAGAGGCCGGTGCTCCTGGCGATCTCGGCCTGGGTCAAGGACCCTGCCATCCTTACGGCACGTACGACCCGCTCAAGGTTGGCCCGATGCAGAGACGTCTGCGACCCCGGAGTCTCCATCGACTCACTCACTCCTGCCGTTTTCTCCAACATGTGAACCCTAAGCTGAGCGTTTTGGGGTGCCCCCCGTCAAGACCTTGAGCAGTCGGAGCCTCCTTTGAGCACGCCGCTCCTCTTCTCTGCGGGAACGTGGCCGGAGCCCTGACCTCCGCCTGAAACTCTCGAACGAGCCGTACGCACCCGGAGGGCGGTGGTCCGCTCCACGGGCCGTCGGACCCTCAAGACGTCGAAAATCAGCCATTCCCTGTACCCGGAGATGAAGGGTTCCGCACACGCGGGCCTCCATGGCGGCGCCACCGGCGGCATCTCACCTCAGCGTCTTCACGTCCATGGGTTTTTTCGGGACATGGTCCAGGTCAGCCAGCTTTTTTACCTCTCCAGGGGGTCAGGTTGACAACCAGGTCGACCGGGCACGCCGCAGCCCCTCCGAAGCGGCTCGGCGTGCGACGACGCACGAGCGGGGCGAGCGTCACGGGGAGGGTGTGTCAGCCAGGCCGGAAACGGCCACCGCGCACTCCGCGCCTCTTCGCACCTCCTCCCGTCGGCCGCCTGCAACGTCCCTCCCGGCGTGACCGAAGGAGCCCCCGTGGCCGACGAGATGGTGCGCAAGGCGCAGCAGTTCATCAATGGCGTATATGGAGGAGAGCCAGGCATCGACCGTCTGCCGGAGACCGGGGAGACCGGATGGTCGACCATGTTCGCCCTGACGCGCGCCCTCCCGTACGAACTGGGCATCACCAGCCTGTCCGGCGCGTTCGGCCCCACCGCTCCGAACACCCTCACGTCCAAGTACCCGGTGCTCAACGGGGCCACGGTGCCGTCGCGGAACTTCACCAAGATCATTCGGTCGGCCCTGTACCGCAAGGGTTACGACGGCGGTGACATCGACGGCACGTACAACTCACGCGTGGCCTCGTCGATGGCCCGTCTGAAGCAGAACATGGGCGTGGACCTCGTCCACCCCGGCGGCAACCTGGTGCCGAAGGCCTTCAAGGGCCTCCTCGACATGGATGCCCACGTCACCGCCAACGGCGGCACGGAAACCGTGCGAGCGGTGCAGCGGTGGCTCAACGGCTCGTACGTGTCCCGCCGGGGCTTCTACATCATTCCGGCCGACGGCAACCACTCGCGCGATGTCGCCAGGTCGATGCTCTTCGCGGTGCGGTACGAGCTCGGAGTGCGCTGGGGCGGTGACGACCGTGAGCCGGACGAGTCGCTCTTCTCCATCGGCGTGCCACCGGGTGACGAGCGTCTGAAGAGGGCCGCGGCGAAGATCCGCGGCTGGAACCACACTCCGGGGCTCGGCGCCGGGACCCAGGTGGACCCCGCGCAGTCGCAGCGGCCGCAGGGCGGCCGAACGGCTCGCGGCCCGGCAGGCCTGAGCCTGCGAGCACCGAGTCGTGGAAGGCCGTGCCCGGGCCGGGTGCGGCCTTCCACGTTCCGTGCCGGCGGCGAGGGGCGCACCACGAGGACAACGTCAGGAAGGCCGTCCCCGCGGGAGCGGCCTTCCTGACGGGTAACACTGGTTGCGCCATGGAGCGGGACTTGACCGCGCGGCGGGATTCCGCCGCGGCTCCCTACTTGAGCGCTCCCGCCGTCAGCCCTGCGACGACCTGGCGCTGGAAGACGATGTAGGCGGCGAGGACCGGCAGCATCGCCATGACCAGACCCGCGAAGAGGCCCGACCAGTCCCCCTTGTACCCCTGGCTGGTGGCCAGTTCGACGAGGCCCTGGGACAGCACCTTGCCGTCCGGATCGGTGTTCAGGACGGTCGGCAGCATGTACTGGTTCCACTGCCCGAGGAAGTTGAAGATGCCGACGCTGATCAGGCCGGGCTTCGCCATCGGCAGCATCACCTGGAAGAACGTCCGGGTGTGCGAGGCGCCGTCCAGCAGGGCGGCTTCCGCGATCGAGCTCGGCAGGGTGCGGAAGAACGAGGTGAGGAAGAAGACGGTGAAGGGCAGCGAGTACGCGATGTAGACCAGGATCAGCCCGTGCACCGAGTTCAGCAGGTCCATGTTGTTCATGACGAAGAACAGCGGGACCAGCGCCAGGATGACCGGGAAGCTCATCCCTCCGATGAAGAGGAAGTAGATGAAGCGGTTCCCCGGGAAGTCGAACCGCGCCAGTACGTACGCCGCCATCGAGCCCAGCAGCAGGGTGCCGATGAGCGAACCGCCCACCACCAGGATGGTGTTGAGGAAGTAGTCGCTCATGTGGGCCTGGTTCCAGGCCCGTGACCAGTTCTCGAAGTGGAGTCTGTCGGGCAGCGACCAGGGATCCGACAGGATCGAGTCGTCCGACTTGAAGGACGACATCACCGCCCACAGCAGCGGCATGACGACGAGAACCGCCCAGATGACCAGCACGCCGTGCGAGAAGACGTTGAGGACCTTGCCCTCGCTGCTCCTCGCCGGCGCGCCCGCGGGGGTGTCCGTCTTCGTCACCGGTGAGCGCGGGGCCGGAACGGCGGGGGGAGTCTCAGTGACCTTCATGTGTGCTCACCTCGTACGACTGTCGAGCCGGCCCCCGGGACCGAACTGATCTGCCTGGAGCCGCGCGCCGGCTCGCCGTGTTCCGTGACGGCCCGCATCAGAACTCCAGCCGCTCGCGCCGGCCCAGACGCATCACGATGCCCGCGAAGAGCATGGTGACGATGAGCAGCCCGACGCCGATCGTGGTCGCGTAGCCGGCCTGCGCGTCCCGGAAGGCCGTCTGGTAGACGTACAGCGGCAGGACGGTGGTGGAGTAGTCGGGACCGCCCGGGCCCACCGTCATGACCTGTACGGCGGTGAAGGCCTCCACCCCGAGTGCCAGGATGCCCATGTAGACCCAGCCGGACTGCACGGTGTCCCAGAGCAGCGGCAGCGTGATCCTGAAGAACGTCGTGATGCGGTCGGCCCCGTCGAGCAGGGCGGCCTCGTAGAAGTCCTTGGGGATCGAGGCCATCCCGGCGGAGAAGAGGACGACGAAGAATCCGACCGTCGACCAGATCAGCACGACCATCACGCAGTACAGGGCCAGATCGGGATCGCCCAGCCAGTCCGGCTGGAGGCTCTTGAGTCCGACTGCCTTGAGGGTCTCGTTCAGCATTCCGGACGTGGGGTTGAACGCGAACTGGAAGAGCAGGGCGACGATGACGATCGACAGGACCTGGGGGAAGAAATAGGCGATCTTGTAGAACGAGGAGCCCCGCACGCCGGCGACCGCGGCGTTCTTGCGCCGCCGGCCGCCGACATTGAGCATGAAGGCGAAGAAGAGTGCGAGGCCCAGCGTCACCAGCGGCAGCAGCAGCGCCAGCAGCACACTGTGCTGCAGCGACTTCCAGAAGATGTCGTCGTCGAGCATCCGGCTGTAGTTGTCGAAGCCGACCATCCGGAAGTCCGGGCTCAGTCCGGTCCAGTCCGTGAACGAGTAGTAGATGGACTGGGCGAAGGGCCAGATGACGAAGAGGGCGTACAACGCCAGTGGGGCTGCCAGGAACCCCACGATGAACCGGTACTTGCCGTGCTGCATCGTTTACCGACCCCGATTTCCGAGCGGGTGCCGCCGCTGGTGACGGTTGCTCACTGGTGCTTGTAGTGCTTGATGGACTGGTCCTTGGCCGCCGCGTCGGCGAAGCCCTGGATCTTCTTGATGGTCTCCGCCGGGGTCGCGCGGCCGGCCATCATCTCGCCGATTCCGGCGATACCGATCTGTTCCTTCTGGAGCTTGGCGTACCAGTCCTGCAGCCGCGGGTTCACCACGTTCTCGCCGGCCTTCGCGAGGACGTCGACGCCGGACTGCAGCGCGGTGGACAGCGTCAGGCCGTCGGTGCCGCCGTTCAGGGCGGTCAGTGACTTCACCTTCCGGGTGAAGTTCTTGGAGGACTCCTCGCTGAGCATGATGCGCAGCTGCTCCATGCCGCCCTCGGGGTTCTTCGCGTTCGCCGGGACGATGAACGGCTCGCCGCCGGACGCCCAGATCGTGCCGAAGGGCAGCTTGTCGGAGGAGTCGAGGCTGGACGGCGCACCGACCATCATCTTGAAGTCGTCCGGCGTGGTGGGCGCGGCCTCGTTCTCCACCCACGAACCGTTCGGGATGAAGAGTGCCTTGCCCTTGGTCCACTCGGTCTGCGACTGGATGTGGGTGAGACCGGGGGTGCCCTTGAGGATGTAGCCCTTCTTGAAGAGCTCGTAGTACGCCTCGAACGCGGCCTTGACGGCCGGGTCCTTCCAGGCGTTGGGCTCCAGGTTGTCGATCTTGTCGAGGACCTCGCGGCCACCGATCTTGGCGATGAAGGGGTAGAGCGAGAACGGCAGGTAGTACGGGTACTTGCCCGGGTACGTCCAGCCGGCGATGCCCTGCTTCTTCGCCTTCGCGCACAGCGCGAGCATGTCGTCCCAGGTCTCCGGGTACGCCGCGTCGAGCTTCTCGAGGTTGGTCTGCGAGTACCAGACCCCGTAGACCGTGTACGCGTAGTACATGACCCAGACCGGGTCGCCGTCGAACTGGCCCATCTCCAGCACACCGGGGCGCAGCGTGTCGCGGACCTTCTTCGCCGGGTCGTCGTAGGACGGGGCGTCCATCAGCGGTGTCAGGTCGGCGAGCTGCTTCTTGCCGACCAGGACACCCATGTCCATCTGCTCGGCACCCGAGTTGTCGATCAGGTCCGGCGGGGTGCCGCCGTTGAAGCGGGGCTGCAGGATCGACTGGATCTTCTCGGTCGCGGAGTGCTTGACCTTCGGCGCCTTCGGGAAGGCCTCGTTGTACTTCTTCTCCGCGTCGATGGCGTACTGCTCGCCGAAACCGCCGTTGAAGATGACCACTTCGAGGGCGGCGGTCTCATTGACGCCGAGCGGGTTCTTCGCACTCCTGGTGCCCTTTTCGGCCTTCTCGTCACTTCCGCCGTCGCTGCTCGCGCACGCCGACAGGAAGCTCATCGTCGGAACAGCGATCAGGCCGAGTGCGGCAGAACGCTTGATCACATCGCGACGGCCAAGGCCCTCATTCGTACGGCCGGAGGTGGATCCCATGCTCAAGTCCTCGCCTTCTCCAGGACTCAGGCGGTGTACCGGTCACCCGTAGTGAATTCGCCTAGGCGAAGGGCCCCGCCACCGCGGTCGGTTGCGCTCGGGTCGTGCAGATTGCCGGTTTGCCGGATGCAGTGGAGGACTTACGGGAGAACGCGCGGCGGGCCGCCTCTCACGCCCACAGCTGTTCACCCTCCCCCGTGTCCGCACGCCGTTGTGAAGCGGCTGTGCAGACGCCGACAGGTATAGTCCACTTTCCGTCAACTGGGCAAGATCGAATGCATGGTTGAGCGGGAGTCTTTCCCGAGTTGAGACCTCACGGACACCTCGGCGGCGCACCCCCTCGCGCGGAAGGGCCGTCTTCCGCGACACGGTCGAATCACCGGCGCCGGCCGCGCGCAACACTCTTGACACATCCCGCCACTTGGCTCCCTACTGGAATCCGCATCCCACAGTGACAACGTTGTCCAAAGCATGTCCCCAGGAGGAACGGCTCCGTATGCAGCCCCTACGTGGTCCTCAGCACGGCTCGCGCCACAGACACAGCCACTCCGCCGCGGTCCTCGCGGCCTCACTCGTCCTGGCCCTGGCGGCCCCCACCGCGGCCCTCGCCCAGCCGTCCGGCGCCGTGCAGAAGCCCTCCGGCGAGACGTCGTTCAGCTCCTCGTTCGAGGCCGACGAGAAGCAGCCGGACTGGCGGAACACCGTCGAGGAGGGCGCCGACGGGAAGAAGAAGGCCTCGGGTGTCGACGGCGGGTTCTCCGCCGGAATACCGGGCAATGTCACCGACCAGGTCACGGAAGTGCGCGCCAGCGGCGAGAACACCGGCGGCGGTGAGGTCAAGGAGAACCTGGCCGATGTGGAGCCCGGTTCCAAGTGGCTGGCCTTCGAGCCCACGGCCTGGGTCGAGTTCGACCTCGCCGAGCCCGTCAAGGTCGTGACGTACGCCCTCACTTCGGCCAACGACCATGACGAGCGGGACCCCAGGGACTGGACCCTGAAGGGTTCCGCCGACGGCAGGACCTGGACGGACCTGGACACCCGCACCGGCGAGACGTTCTCCAAGCGCTTCCAGACCAAGTCGTACGACTTCACCGCGGACGCCGCCTACCAGCACTTCCGGCTGGAGATCACGAAGAACAACGGCGCGTCCGACGCGCTCCAGCTCGCCGACGTCCAGTTCTCGAACGGGGACACCTCCGTCCCCCCGCCGGGCGACATGCGCACCCAGGCCGACCGCGGCCCCTCCGGCTCCCCCACCGCCAAGCAGGGCGCCGGCTTCACGGGGAAGAAGGCCCTGCGCTACGCCGGTACGCACAAGCCGGACGGCCACGCCTACTCGTACAACAAGGTCTTCGACGTCAACACGACGGTCACCAAGGACACCCAGCTCTCCTACCTCGTCTATCCGCAGATGGGTGAGACGGACCTCGACTACCCCGCGACGCACGTGGCGGTGGACCTGGCGTTCACCGACGGCACCTACCTGAGCGGGCTGAAGGCCACCGACAGCCACGGCGGGCTGCTCACCCCGCAGGGCCAGGCCGACGCCAAGCGGCTGTACGTGAACCAGTGGAACAAGGTCGCCTCGCGGATCGGCACGGTCGCGGCGGGCAGGACCGTCGACCGGATCCTGGTGGCGTACGACTCCCCCAAGGGCCCGTCGAAGTTCCAGGGCTGGGTCGACGACATCACGATCGCCCCGAAGGCCCCGGAGAAGCGCAAGGCGCACCTCTCCGACTACGCGTCGACCGTGCGCGGCACCAACTCCAGCGGTGGCTTCTCGCGCGGCAACAACATCCCGGCGACCGCGGTCCCGCACGGCTTCAACTTCTGGACGCCGGTCACCAACGCCGGATCCACGAGCTGGCTGTACGACTACGCGCGGGGCAACAACGAGGACAACCTGCCCACGCTCCAGGCGTTCAGCGCCAGCCATGAGCCGAGCCCCTGGATGGGTGACCGCCAGACCTTCCAGATGATGCCGTCGGCGGCCTCCGGCACCCCCGACGCCTCCCGCACGGCTCGCGCGCTGCCGTTCCGCCACGAGAACGAGACCGCGAAGCCGCACTACTACGGGGTGACGTTCGAGAACGGCCTCAAGGCCGAGATGACGCCGACCGACCACGCGGCGCGGATGCGGTTCACCTACCCCGGTGACGACGCGAGCCTGGTCTTCGACAACGTCGACAACAGGGGCGGGCTCACCCTCGACCCGGAGACGGGCTCCTTCTCCGGCTATTCGGACGTCAAGAGCGGTCTGTCCACCGGGGCGACGCGCCTGTTCGTGTACGGCTCCTTCGACGCGCCGGTCACCGACAGCGGCAGGCTGAAGGGCGGCGGCGGTGACGACGTGACCGGCTTCTTCCGCTTCGACGCGGGCAAGGACCGTACGGTCGGCCTGCGGCTGGCCACGTCGCTGATCAGCGTGGACCAGGCGAAGAAGAATCTCGCCATGGAGCTGCCGGCCAGGACCTCCTTCGACAAGGTGAGGAAGAACGCGCAGAAGGCCTGGGACAAGATCCTCGGCAAGGTGGAGGTCGAGGGGGCGAACGCCGACCAGCTGACCACGCTCTACTCCAGCCTGTACCGGCTCTACCTCTACCCCAACTCGGGCTTCGAACAGGTCGACGGCAGGAGCGCCTACGCGAGCCCCTTCTCGCCGCAGACGGGCACCGACACCCCGACCCACACCGGCGCGAAGATCGTCAAGGGTGAGGTGTACGTCAACAACGGCTTCTGGGACACCTACCGCACGACGTGGCCCGCGTACTCCTTCTTCTCCCCGAAACAGGCCGGCAAGCTGGTCGACGGCTTCGTCCAGCACTACAAGGACGGCGGCTGGACCTCCCGCTGGTCCTCCCCCGGCTACGCGGACCTGATGACCGGCACCAGCTCCGACGTGGCCTTCGCCGACGCGTACGTCAAGGGCGTCGACTTCGATGCCGAGGCGGCGTACGACGCGGCGGTCAAGAACGCCACGGTGGCGCCTGCGTCCTCGGGTGTCGGCCGCAAGGGCATGGAGACCTCGGTCTTCACCGGATACGCCGACACCTCGACGCACGAGGGGCTCTCGTGGTCGCTGGAGGGCTACCTCAACGACTACGGCATCGCGGAGATGGGCAAGGCGCTCTACAGGAAGACGAAGAAGGCGCGGTACAAGGAGGAGTCCGAGTACTTCCTCAACCGCGCGCAGAACTACGTCAAGCTCTTCGACGGGAAGGCCGGCTTCTTCCAGGGCAGGAAGGCGGACGGCGACTGGCGCGTGCCCTCCGGCCAGTACGACCCCCGCGTCTGGGGTTACGACTACACGGAGACCAACGGCTGGGGTTACGCCTTCACCGCCCCGCAGGACAGCCGCGGCCTCGCCAACCTCTACGGCGGGCGCGACGGTCTGGCCGAGAAGCTGGACACCTACTTCTCGACCCCCGAGACCGCCGGACCCGAATTCGTCGGCTCGTACGGCGGTGTCATCCACGAGATGACCGAGGCGCGCGACGTGCGGATGGGCCAGTACGGCCACAGCAACCAGGTCGCGCACCACGCCACGTACATGTACAACGCGGCCTCGCAGCCCTGGAAGACCCAGGAGAAGGTCCGCGAGGTGCTCGGCCGGCTGTACACCGGCAGCGAGATCGGCCAGGGCTACCACGGTGACGAGGACAACGGCGAGCAGTCGGCCTGGTTCCTCTTCTCCTCGCTCGGTTTCTACCCGCTGGTCATGGGCAGCGGTGAGTACGCCATCGGCTCGCCGCTCTTCACGAGGACGACCGTGCACCTGGAGAACGGGCGGGAGCTGGTCGTCAAGGCGCCGAAGAACAGTGCGAAGAACGTCTACGTCCAGGGGCTGAAGGTCAACGGCAAGAGGTGGACGTCCACTTCGCTGCCGCACGACCTGCTCGCCAAGGGCGGCGTGCTGGAGTTCGCCATGGGTTCCGAGCCCTCGTCGTGGGGCACGGGCAAGGACGCGGCCCCGGTCTCCATCACCCAGGACGACAAGGTGCCCGCCCCGAAGGGCGACGTGCTCAAGGGCGACGGCGCGCTGTACGACGACACCTCCGCGACATCGGCCCCGGTCGAGTCGGTGGAGCTGCCGGCCGCCGCGGGCACGAAGGCGGTCCAGTACACGCTGACCTCCGCCACGGCGGCGAAGGCTCCCACGGGCTGGGTGCTCCAGGGCTCGGCCGACGGCACGTCGTGGAAGGACCTGGACGAACGGTCCGGCCAGACGTTCGCCTGGGACAAGCAGACCCGGGTGTTCTCGCTGCAGGCGCCGAAGGCGTACGCGAAGTACCGGCTGGTGAGCACGGTGCCGGCGACCCTGGCGGAGATCGAGCTGATCGCCTGACCGCCTGACCGGAATGACGGGCCGGGGGCCGGCCACCCGCACACGCGGGTGGCCGGCCCCCGGTCCGTGGTGCTCCGCAGGACCCCACGACGTGGGTCACCGGGTATCCGGCTGCCTGCTCCGCGGGGCCGGGCGCCGCTCTCGCCAGGACTCCCGCCTGTTTTCGGACTCTCGGGTCACCCGCGTCGAGGGACACGCCGCACGCTTTGGGCTAGTCAGGGTATGTTTGCCCACTTTTTCGGTGTCCTGACCCCCTCTCAAGAAGATCCATGTCATGACTTAGGCGATCAGGTGATCAGTACGACAATCATCTCGGCTTGAAGGAGCCCAGCATGCGCATTCCCGCTTCCGTCCGCTCCCGCAGCGCCCGCACGGGCGTCACGTTGGCTGCTGCGGTCGCCGTCGCCGGTGCCACCCTGGCCGGAGCCCCCGCCGCCTACGCCCTGCCCGGGGACAGCGGCAACCTCGAAGTCACCTCGGTCGGCTGGCACTCGCGTGGCGAGCACGACGACGTCGAGGTCTGCAAGTTCGTGCTCAAGGCGAGCAACTTCGAGTCCTTCCCCTCCGTCCCCTGGACCATCACCGAGCAGCCGCCGACCGTCCCCCCGGGCGACACGCTGCTGGGCACCCTCCCGCTCGTGGACGGCGAGGCCCGCAGCCAGCAGTACCTGCTCCCCGAGGGCACCTACCAGCTGGTGTGGACCGTCCCGTCGGGCCCGAAGCAGCGGAGCTTCGAGGTCGACTGCTCCAAGCACGAGGGCAAGGGCGGCTCCGGCGACAGCCACAAGGACGGTGACGACCGGAGTTCGTCGTCCGGGTCGGAGACCGACAAGAGCGGGGAGAAGAGCTGGGAGAAGGACTCCGAGAAGTCCTACGACAAGCCGTCCGGCGCGGTGCCCGCCGGCGGCGGCGGCGTCCCCGACATGCAGGGCGTGAGCTCGGAGAACGAGTCGGGCTTCGGTGCGCCTGCCGCGCTCGTCGCCGGCTCGGCCGGAATCGCGGGGCTCCTCATGGTCCGTCGATCCGCACGCCGTCGTGCCCGCAACGAGGCATGACGCGCGCGGCCGACGGCGACGACGGGGGCCGAGCCGCGCATTCCGGCTCACCATGACCCTGAGTGCGACCTTCTCGCTGGTGGCCGGCGTCGTGTGGGCGAACTCGGACTCGTCCGAGGACGCCACGTCGGTCACCGCCGCCCGCGGCAGCGACGCCGCGGGCGGCGGGGCCCCGCCGTTCGAGAGGGCAGCGCACGAGCCCCAGGCGAAGGTGCCCGCCTCGCACGCGCCGTTGGTGCATTCGCGTCCGGTGAAGGTCGCCATCCCCGCGATCTTCATCGAGGCTCCGGTCGTCGGTCTCGGCCTGGACAAGAAGGGCCGGCTCGGCGCCCCGCCGTTGAGCAGGCCGCTGGAGGTGGGCTGGTACCGCAAGGGCCCGTCCCCCGGGGAGGCGGGCACGGCTCTGCTCGTCGGCCACCGGGACACCGCGACGGGACCGGCCATCTTTCTCAATCTCAACGTCCTGCGCCGGGGTGACACCGTGAAGGTCACCCGGGCGGACGGACGGACCGCGGTCTTCACCGTCGACGAGGTGAAGACGTACACGAAGGACGAGTTCCCCGACGACAAGGTGTACGGAGCCACCGGCCGTCCGGAGCTCAGGCTCCTGACGTGCGGTGGACGCTTCGACAAGAAGAACGGCTACTCGGCCAACGTCGTCGTCTTCGCCCACCTGACGTCGCTCAGGAAGCAGGCGGTCTGATCCAGGGCACGCCACACGGAACCGGCCGGTACCTCGGGGGCGAGGTACCGGCCGTCCGCGTGAACCGCCGAACGGTGCGGGCGGCGGCTGGGGGATCGCTCTGCCGCAGGCCTGACGGTGCCCGGGTCCCGCACGATACGGGCACCGGTTTCAAAGGCCGCAGCGCGTAAGGCGGACACCGCCACGGATCTTCCGGCCTTCTCTTCCTCTTCGGCATACCCTCCTCGCTTCGGGCCGGACCGCTCGGCTTCGCGGAGGGACCACCCCGGCGGGGGCTCTTCCTTCTCCGGGGGGCTGCCGGTCGGAGACCTGCCCGCGTTCCGGCTACGGCATGCCGTTCTCCCTGTCCTGGTGCCGGGCCGTCCGCGAAGCCGCGGCGCCGGACCCGCCTTCGCGAACCCGGCGCGCCCCGGCCCTCGCGTGCCCGCACCGCCCGCACC
>NZ_DATMVN010000673.1:0-7372 GCF_035563135.1 Streptomyces sp. | reverse complement strand
AGGCACCTCGAAATCGCCAGGGGGCATGCGCAGTGCGGAGCGAGAGGCACTCCGGCGCGTTGCCACCGATCGTCCCAGCGCCCCCGGATGCCGCGCGACCTGCTCACTAAGACGTCATCTCAATTGGTTCAGTAGGCTGCTGGCCATGGCGGGGATTGTTGAACGGCTGGTGCCGAACGAGTTGTGGGAGCTGTTCCAGCGGGTGGTGCCGGAGGCGCCGTCGCGGCCGCAGGGTGGTGGTCGACGGCGTCACGATGACCGGGAGGTGTTGGCGGCGATCGTGTTCGTGGCCACGTCGGGCTGCACGTGGCAGCAGCTGCCCACGGCGTCGTTCGGTCCGTCCGGCGCGACGGCCCACCGCAGGTTCACCGAGTGGACGAAGGCCCGGGTCTGGGCCAAGCTGCACCGTCTGGTCCTGGACGAACTCGGATCCCGCGGAGAGTTGGACTGGTCGCGGTGCGCGATCGACTCGGTGAACATGCGGGCCCTGAAAAGGGGGACCTGACAGGTCCGAATCCTGTCGACCGGGGCAAGTACGGGTCGAAGATCCACCTGATCACCGATCGGACCGGTCTGCCCATATCCGTCGCAATCTCCGGCGCCAACGTCCACGACAGCCAAGCCCTGGTCCCGCTCGTGAAGGGCATCCCGCCCATCCGGTCCCGCCGAGGCCCCCGTCGGCGCAAGCCCGGCAAGCTCCACGCCGACAAAGGTTACGACTACCGCTACCTGCGGCAATGGCTTTCCCGACGCGGGATCCGACACCGCATCGCCCGCAAGGGCATCGAAAATTCACAGCGACTCGGCCGGCACCGTTGGACCATCGAACGCACCATGTGCGCCACGAGGCGCTCTGTTTGTATCCCCGGCTCAGCCGGGAGGAACTCGGAAGGAGGTTCCTGGGCCGGATGACTTACCTGGATCCGAAAGGTGAAGGGGACAACAGCATGTCAGAAAATCAGTGACCGGGCTCAGTTGTCAGAGACGGTGTGCTGGGCGGCCCGCGCGATATGGCGAAGACTGGATTGTTTGAAGCCCAATCTCCAGAAGATGCAAGTTCCCATCCGCCGGAAATGGCAGCTGAAACCGGCGCCGCGCTCTGCACTGGGTTTCATTGTGACCCGGTGCACTTCCGGGGTGCGGAGCGATGTCCAACGAGGACATTCAAGGAGATGAGTGGGACGCCTAAGCCGCGCTAGAACGTACAGACAGGGACGAACGTGGGATCGCCTACGGGACGCGAGTCCTATGGCGACGGAGGCCCCGTAGTAGTCGCCGGAGTCACGACCGGCCAGGGAGGACGGGAAAGCCGTCCACATCGGGCGAAGGGGGCCAGGTGACTCGGACACCACAGACTCGGGAGGTATGCGAAATGCAGAGCGCCAAAACGGTGCTGGGTGTCCTGCGTGAACGCGGCAGGCGTGGCCTGCCGTGCGAGGAACTGTATCGGCAATTGTTCAACCCGCAGTTGTATCTGCTGGCCTACGGGCGGATCTACGCCAACCATGGTGCGATGACGCCCGGGGTCACACCGGAAACCGTGGACGGCATGTCACAGCGGAAGATCGGCCGGATCACCGAGGCGATGCGCCACGAGCGCTACCGTTTCCGTCCGGTCCGGCGCGTCCATATCCCGAAGAAGAACGGGAAGACGCGTCCACTGGGGCTGCCGACCTGGTCGGACAAGCTCGTCGGTGAAGTGATCCGCCTGTTATTGGAGGCGTATTACGAGCCGACCTTCTCCGACCACTCACATGGATTCCGTCCCCGCCGTGGCTGCCATACCGCTTTGCGGGAGGTGGACCACACCTGGACCGGCACGTCCTGGTTCATCGAAGGGGACATCGCCGACTGCTTCGGCAGCCTGGACCACCAGGTTCTGCTGGCGATCCTCGGCGAGAAGATCCATGACCAGCGGTTTCTTCGGCTGGTGCGCAACATGCTCAAGGCCGGATACCTGGAGGACTGGAAGTGGGGTGCCACGCTCTCCGGAGCACCGCAGGGCGGAGTGGCCTCCCCGGTCCTGTCCAACATCTACCTGCACAAGCTGGACGAGTTCGTCGAGACAGTTCTGATTCCGGAGTACACCCAAGGAAAACGCCGGGCCAGGAACCCGGCCTATCTGGAGTTACAGAATCTGCTGGCGAAGGCCCGTCGGCGCGGTGACCGGGCCCAGGCCCGAGCGTTGCGTCAGCGGATGGTCAGCCTGCCGAGCTCGGATCCGAACGATCCGGCATATCGCAGGCTGCGCTACATACGCTATGCGGATGACCATCTCCTTGGTTTCACCGGACCGAAGACCGAGGCCGAGCAGATCAAACAACGTCTGGCCCAGTTCCTGCGTGACGAACTCAGGCTGGAACTGTCCCAGGAAAAGACACTGATCACCCATGCCCGCACCCGGGCAGCAAGGTTTCTCGGCTACGAGATCACGACCCAGCACAACGACACGAAGAAGACCGGCCGTTACCGTCGGATCAACGGCCAGATCGCTCTCCGTGTCCCACGGGACGTGATCAAAGCCAAGTGCGCCCCCTATCTCGCCCGCGGAGAACCCGCGAAGAAGACGGCCCTGATCAACAGCAGCGATCATGCGATCGTGGCGACGTTCGGGACCGTTTACCGGGGCATTGTCCAGTACTACCTGCTCGCCGGAGATGTCTTCCGGCTGCACCGGCTGCAATGGGTCATGGAGACATCCATGCTCAAGACTCTTGCTGCCAAGCACCGCTCGTCGGTGTCGAAGATGGCCGCCAAGCACAAGGCCAGAATCGACACACCCAACGGGCCCCGAGTCTGCTTCGAGGCCCGGATCGAGCGGAAGAACAGGAAACCACTGGTGGCACGGTTCGGTGGAATTCCCCTCCAACGGCAGCGAGCGGCGGAACTCGCCGACCGCGAGCCGGTCCGGGTGGACTATCCGCAGAAGGAACTCATCGCGAGGCTCCTGGCGGATACCTGCGAGATCTGCGGAAGCAAAGGCAACGTGCAAGTGCATCACGTCCGGGCTCTCGCCGACCTCGCACACGCCGGATGGCAGCCTTCCGACTGGGCGCGCGTCATGCTCCAACGACGCCGCAAAACGGTCGTGGCCTGCGACATCTGCCACGACCGCATCCATACGGAACAGCCGGCCAGAACACTCACGCAGTAGTCACTGGAGAGCCGGATGACAGGGAAACCGTCATGTCCGGTTCGGCGGGAGGCCGCGCGGAACAGGACTCGCCCCACAGCGAGCACCTCACCGCGCGGCCGACCCAACGTCCTGGCTCGCCGGCTGCCGACGACTCCACCGCCGCTACGAACGCAAGGCCGAGCACTTTCTCGCCTTCACCAGCATCGCCTGCACCCTCATCTGCTACCGCCGACTCGCCAAATGAGATGACCTCTAACTCGGCGGGCACCGAGGTTTGTGCACCACAGGTGCACCAGCGCATATCCGGCCCCTGCTTTTGCAGGGTGCCGCACTGCGGAGGCAGCCCCGGCGGCGAGCCCGAACCACTGGGCAGGTTCCCACCCCATGTCCGCCTCCCCGAACTGTGCCAAGGCAGGACGCAGAAACCTGCCTGCAGGAGCTCAGGCTGCTCTGGTCGGCCACGGGGCTGGCAAGGTGATCGACGCGTGAGTCCTCCATCAAGGAGGCGACGTCATGGAACAACAGCCACGCCAGCGGTGTGCGAGCGGCCGGCCCTCGTTGATCACTGGCCGCGAACAGACCGGGACCCGGCCGGCGCTCCTGTCCGGGCGCCGTTCCCCGCCGGAGCCGGATTCCAGGCGCGGACTGGTGCCGGTGTGGTTCAGGTCAAGGCGGACCGGAGGCGGGCGAGGGTCTCGACGCGGTTGTCGTCGAGGGTGCGATTCCATTTCAGGTTGGAGTACCACACCGGCTGTCCGGTGGCCGGGTCCAGGAAGTCGACGGAGCATCCGGTCGAGGTATGGGGGTGATCGCAGCGGCAGGTGCACGTCTTGGCCGTGACCTCCCATCCCAGTCCGCAGGGCCCCTGCGTCAGGAGGCGGACGAGGTCGGAGCAGGGCGGTCCGTCCGTCGTCTCCAGTCGGATGCCCCTGCCGCTGGTCCAGGTGTCGGTGCTGTTGACCGGTCCGGCGCCGGCGGTCGCCCGGATCCGGCGCAGCAGAGACGACAGGGTGTCGAACGGCTGGACCCTCTGGGCGTCGTAGGCCGCCTCTTCGACGGTTGTCCAGTCCGGTTGCCGCAGCAGAGACCCGTAGACGCCCTCGCGCTTCGTGGCGATCCGCTCCCACCTGTCCGGGCTGAATCCGCGCAGGAGGATCGCCGCAGTCAGGCCCGGCCGGTAGAGGCGTACCCCGCCGGGGACACGGGCGCTGCGCAGTCCGGGCACACCGCTCACCCGGTCGCGCGGGTCCTCGCCAGCGTCCCTGATGTCGCTGACCCGGGGATACAGGAACTCGACCCAGTGACCGAGGACCACCGGCTCGTCCACGAGCTGGAGGGTGAGCACGTCCTCTTGGGGCCGCACGCGGACGATGCCCAGCGGATGACTGCTCAGACCGCCCATCGCGCAGGCCCGCTGGAAGACCTCGGCCTCCAGCCGGGCCTGCTCGGCGTTGCGCGCAGCCGGGATGGACAGCCCTTGGCCCGGGCCGGAGAGCAAGGGGTGCAGAGCCTGGTGGGATTCACCGGTGCTGCGCCGCCGGTCGGCGGTGAGGTGGAGAGCGGCCGCAGGGTTCATGGGCTTTCTTCCGCGCGGAACCGGCCCCCGGGCGGTACGCGCTGTGAAGGGAACAGACGGTGCGGCAGGTGATGCGGTGACGCTTCTGGCCGGTCCTCGGCGACGGAAGCAGCGGGGGCGTTGTCCGTCGCGCGGCCGGGCGTTCACAGGCCCGCACACCATGGAAGCCGCCCGGCAGAGCTGCCGTCAACAAGGCGCGCGGGCGCTCCCGCATACCGCCTCGACAGCTCCTTCTCGCCTACAGCCGGAACTGGAGGTCGAGGAGGTCGGTGAGTTCGACTTCGAGGCCGTGGGCGCGGCGTCCGTTGTCGCGGAAGTAGGTCTCGCCGAGTGCTTCGGCGGTGAGCTGGAGCAGCTGGTCCTCGTCCAGGCCGGAGGCTTGGGCGTCGAGGAGGCGGGCGGCGTGGTGGGGTGGGAGGGCGAGGGTGAGGTGGCGGATGCGGGACTGGTCGGTGGATCCGGCGGCGGCGGTGTAGCCGAACCGGGCCTGGACGTCGATCATGATGCCGTCGGTCGTGGCCGCTTGTCGCCGGGCCCGGGCCCTGACCTGCGGCTGCCACCGGCCGCGGACCTCCCCCTCCAGCCGGGTGGCCAACTGCGGGCGGGGCTGTTTGATCTGGCCCTTCACATACCGCTCCACGGTGCGCTGGCTGATGCCGAGCAGACCGGCGACCTGCTGGGTGCTGCCCTGGTGCTGGCGCACCAGGTAACGCATCTGCGCCCCGGCGGACTTGGGCACCGGGCGCGTGAACGCCCCCTGTACCGCCCGGCCGAGCTCTTCTTCCACGGTGACCATCCGCCGTACGCTCCCTATTCTCCGGTGTCCCGGGCGGTGACCTCGCCGGTCTTGATGTACCGGGCGAGGTTGGCGACCTTGCCTTGTGCGCCGAGCTGCTCCAGAACGCCCACACCCCACAGCACGTCCTGGGTGCCTTCGTGCTTGACCATGCCGGGGGAGACGCCGAGGCGGAACGACCCGGGCACGGTCTTGCCGTCCTTGTCGTAGGGCAGGACATCCAGGGGGGTGGGGCCGTCGGCGGTGTAGACGGCGCAGTCGGAGAGGACCGCGACGGGGTAGCGGCCGGTGGCGGCGGCCAGGGCGATCATCTTGCGGTGCATGTTGATCCGGGCCCGGGAGATGACGGTGGCCCGGATATCGGGGCGCCACGTCGGCCGGGCCAGCGCCGGCCACGCCTGCCCCGGCACCCAGTTTCCGCCGCGGGCCTTCTCCTGCAGCTTGCCGATGCCGCCCTTGACGGTCATCTTCACCGCGTCCAGCACGATCCCCAGCTCAGGATCCCGCCTCTTGTGGCCGTCCATCGCCTTCAGGAACTCGCCCGGGGCCAGCTTCTCCGCCACCTTGAGGTCGGCCATCGTCGCGACGTAGGCGTCGCGCAGCCGCTTGTACCAGCCGTCCAGGAACCGCCCGCTCCTAGGCCGCAGCCACGCCTCGAGGGGGGTGACGTCGTAGCCGAGCTCGACGGCGTACGCCACGGTCGGCGTCGCGTACCAGGCCGGGCCCTCGGGTCGCTGTCCGGTCGGGGTGAACGGGCTGGGCAGCAGATCACCGTTGAGCTCACGCCACTGCTTGGCCACCTTCACCCGGTCCAGGTCGACGTGGGAGAGGTCCACCAGCCACGAGCCGGGCACCGCCGGGTCGAAGACCGGGCCGGTGACGTGCTCGGGCGGTGAGTCCAGGCCGACGACGGCGCCGTTGGCGGCCGCGCCGAACGCCAGGTTCACATCGACGCCGACCAGATAAGGCTGCATGCACTCCATATCGGTCAGGTCCCGCGCCCAGTCGTACGCCTCCTCGAACAAACGCTCCTCGGGGCCGCGGATGTGGAAGCGGGGCAGGTGGGCCAGGACGGGGTGCCCGTCGATCGCCTCGCATGGTGCGGGATCGAGCCCCTGGGCGCCCAGGGAGCCGGGCCGGTGCTCGGAGTGCCGCTTGCCGTCCTGGTCCGGCTCGCTCGCGCGGGTGGGCGGGTTGAGGGCGGTCATCAGCTCCAGCCCGGTCACCGCGCTCGACCCGACCGGCGTCATCACCCGGTGCGCGTACACTCCCAGCACCCGGGCCAGCTCCGCCGGACCCAACTCGGCGGCGTGACCCCACGCGCGGTCATCCAGGGCGTTCCAGGACGGGATACACAACTGAACACACTGGCGTCGCCCGCCGGAGACGGGGCGGTAGATCCGCGCCCAAGGCCCCAGCCCGCGCCTGGTCAGCTTCCACCCCGCCCGTTCCAGCAGCTTGACGGCCTTGTGGTCCTCGGGAAGCCGCCCGGCCGATCGCTCCGCGTCCGACAGGGTGGCGGGCAGGCCGTAGCGCTCGCACACCGCTGCGGTGAGGACCAGCAGCGGGTCGGCGTCCTTGCCCGACGGGTGCAGCTTCTCCGCCCCTACCCGCGCCTCGGCCAGTGCCCATTCCACCAGGGCGGGGAGGGACTTGGCGGGCACGTCCAGGAGCAGACCGCCGGTGCCGTAGCCGGTCACCTGCCGCTCGTCATCGGCGTCCAGGACGAGCAGCGGACCGTGTTCGAACGGGCCGGACCGTGCGGGCGCGGGGGCCTTGCCAGCGGCGGCCTTCGGTGCACCGGGAGGGCGTGAACCGCGTGCCGGGCGCGGTGCGGCGGCCGGCGGGGGAGCGGCTGCGGAGG
>NZ_DATMVN010000672.1:0-3113 GCF_035563135.1 Streptomyces sp. | reverse complement strand
GCCTCGGGGTAGCGGTCGAGGGGGATGCGGTCGCTGATGAAGGTGTCGGGGTCCAGGACGCCGTTGGCGAAGAGTTCCGCGGCGCGTTCGTAGCTGTGCAGGACGGCCATGGAGCCGGTGATGGTGATCTCCTGGTTGTAGATGCGGTACGGCTCGATGACCGCCGTCGTCGCGTAGTCGGCGACCCCGAACTGGAGGAAGGTCCCTCCCTTGGCGACGCGTCCCAGACCGTCCTGGATCGCGCCCGCGTTGCCCGTGGCGTCGATGACGACGTCCCAGCCGGCCGGACGGTCCAGCTCGTCGGCCCCGGCCGCGGACCGGGAGCAGCCGAGGAGGGCGGCTGTGGCCAGGCGTTCGGGGTTGACGTCCAGGATGTCGACGCCGGCCGCCCCGGTGCGCTTGGCGAGCTCCAGCATCATCAGGCCCATGGTCCCGGAGCCGTAGATGAGCACCTCGGCGCCGAGGGTGCTGCTCAGTACGTCGTAGCCCCGGACCGCGCAGGACAGCGGTTCGATCAGGGCCGCGTCCTTGACGTCGATGTGCTCGGGCAGTTTGACGCAGTTGGCCACGGGGGCGACGGCGTACTCAGCGGCGCCGCCCGGGACGGTGACGCCGATGGCGGCCCAGCGCTCGCAGAGGTTGCCGCGTCCGCTGCGGCAGTAACGGCACTCGTGGCAGTGGAGGGAGGGGTCGACGGCGACCCTGTCGCCGACGGCCAGCTCCGTGACGTCGCGCCCGACACCCACGATCTCCCCGGCGAACTCGTGGCCGGGGACGATCGGCAGGGTGGGCGCGAACTCCCCCTGCAGGATGTGCAGATCGGTGCCGCAGAGCCCGCACGAGGCGACGGACACGACGACTTCGCGAGGGCCGGGCGCCGGGTCGGGGACGGTGGTGACGGAGACCTTGCCGGGGGCTTCGACGATCGCTGCCCGCATTATTTCACTGCTCCAAGAGACAGGCCCTGGACGAGTTTGTCCTGGGCGGCGTAGCCGGCGGCGAGCACCGGCAGGGACACGACGACGGAGGCGGCACACAGCTGGGCGAGGAAGAGGCCCTGGCTGGTGACGAATCCGGTGAGGAAGACGGGGGCGGTCTGGGCGACGACACCGGTGAGCACCCGTGCGAAGAGCAGTTCGTTCCAGCTGAAGATGAAGCAGATCAGGGCGGTCGCCGCGATGCCCGGCGCCGCCATCGGCGCGACCACGCGGGCCAGGACGGTCGGCAGTCTCGCGCCGTCGACCTGGGCCGCCTCGATGACGGACACCGGGACGTCGGCGAGGAAGGACTGCATCATCCAGACGGCGATCGGCAGGTTCATCGAGGTGTAGAGCAGGACGAGGAGCCAGATGTTGTCCAGCATCCCGGCGTTCTTGGCGAACAGGTAGACGGGGAGGAGCCCCGCGACCACGGGGAGCATCTTCGTGGAGAGGAAGAAGAACATCACGTCCGTCCACTTGCGTACGCGCCGGATGGACAGGGCGTACGCCGCCGGGAGCGCCAGCAGGAGCACCAGGACCGTGGAGAAGAAGGAGGCGCCCAGGGAGTTGAGGAGCGGCGGCCAGGGGGTGACGCCGGTGTCGGAACCGAAGAAGGACCGGTAGCCGTTGAGGGTGAGCGGCGCGAAGAGGGAGGGCGGGTTGGTCGCGGCGTCGGACTCGGCGTGCAGCGACGTCAGCAGCATCCACAGCGCGGGCAGGCAGAAGACGAGTCCTGCCGCCCAGGCCAGCAGGCCGAGCGCGGCGGAGCGTCGTCTGGCTCTGCGCAGGACGCGTCGCGCGGACGGGGCGGGCGCGGGGACGGTGGTGGCGGTCATGCGCGGTTCGCCTCCTCACTGAAGAGGGACGAGACGGTCCGGAGCGCGAAGGTGGCGATGATGATCGTGCCGATCACCACGACGACTCCCGCGGCGGACGCCAGTCCGTATTCGTGGGCCTGGTAGAAGGTCTGGTAGATCGTGTACGGAAGGTTGGCGGTGCCGAGGCCTCCGGCGGTGATGGTGAACACCGCGTCGAAGTTCTGCACGATGTACACGGCGCCGAGCAGGACCCCGAGTTCGAGGTATCTGCGCAGGTGCGGCAGGGTCAGGTAGCGGAAGGTCTGCCAGGCGCCCGCCCCGTCGAGGCGCGCGGCCTCGACGACTTCCGCAGGCCGGCTCTGGAGTCCTGCGAGCAGGATCAGCATCATGAACGGCGTCCACTGCCAGACCAGCGCGGCGACGACGGCGAGCAGCGGCATGTCGGCGATCCAGTCCGGCTGGCTCGCGGTGGTGTCCCCGAAGAGCTCCCCGACCCAGCTCAGTGCGCCGTTGAGGAGGCCGTACTCCGGGTTGTAGAGGGCGTGCTTCCACAGCAGCGCGGCGGAGACGGGCACGATCAGGAACGGCGTGATGAGCAGGGTGCGGACCAGGCCGCGGCCGAAGAACGCGCGGTCCAGGAGCAGCGCGAGGGCCAGTCCGATGACCACGGTGGCGATGACGACACCCGTGGTGAGCAGGATCGTGGTGAGGACCGAGTCGCGGAGTGCGGCATCCGTGAAGACGGAGGCGTAGTTGTCGAGCCCGTTGAAGGCGCGCTTGTCGGGGTTGAGGGAGTTCCAGTCGAAGAGGGAGATCACCAGGGTCGCCACGAACGGCAGCTGGGTGACGACGATCAGGAAGACGAGCGCGGGCAGGAGCGGCGCCCTGGTGGCCCAGGCCCGGGGGCCGGTCCTCCTGCGGGCGGAGGTGGACGGTGGCCGGGGCGGTGACTGGGGCGTGGTGCCGGCTGCTGTGGTCATCGGTACTCCTTGGCGACCTGTTCGGCCAGCTTCTGGGAGGTGGCCAGCGCCTTGTCGACGGACTGGCGGCCGGCTATGGCCGAGCTGATCTCCTGCGCGACCCGGGTGCCGAGATCGGTGAATTCGGGGATGCCGACGAACTGGATGCCGGGCACGGGGCGGGGCTGGGTGCCCGGGTTCTTCGGGTCGGCGCCGGAGATGGCCTGCTCGGTGACGTCCGCGAAGGCACCTGCCGCCTTGCGGTATTCGGGGTTGTCGTAGGTGGAGGCGCGTTTGCCGGCCGGGACGGCGGACCAGCCGCTCGTCTCGCCGACGAGTGACTCGTACTCCTTGCT
>NZ_DATMVN010000671.1:0-20555 GCF_035563135.1 Streptomyces sp. | reverse complement strand
AGGCCGCCGCCGACCTCTACCAGCGGCGCCCCGGCGGCCACACCGTCGCCCGCTGCGCCGCCTGGCTCACCGCCGGCGGGTGGACCGCCTCCGCGCTGGCCGAGCACACCCCCCTCACCTGGGGCATGACCGGCTGGTGGGCCGCCGGAGCCGCTGCCGGGATCACCCTGGCCCGCGGCCTGGTCCAGGCCGAGGAGGCCGCCCGCACCGAACGCCACCAGCGCAAGCTCCAGAAGTGGGCCAACAAGCGGGCCGGCGAATGGCACGACCGCCTCCACCGCCTCTTCCGCCTGGAGAACCACACCGTCGACGGCGTACGCCCGTGGAAGGGCGGCGTCGGCTACACCGTCCTGGTCACCATGCCCTCCGACACCCCCGAGCTGCCCGCCGACGCGGTGCGCAAGCTCGCCGTCGACCTGCGCCTGCCCAAGGGCGGCGGCATCGAGATCCGCGACGGCGAGACCTACGGGCAGACCCTCATCCGGGTCACCGCCCAGGACGTCCTCGCCCAGCAGATCGACCTGCCCGACGGCCCCGGCGACACCACCGTCACCAGCATCTACGACGGCATCCCCCTCGGCCTCAAGCCCGACGCCGAAGAGGCCCGCATCGCCGTCGTCGACGACTGCGCCCTCATCGTCGGCCAGGTCGGCTCCGGCAAGACCAACACCGTCAACGTCGCCAACGCCGGAGCCCTGCGCACCAACGACACCGTCGTCATGCACATCGACGTCACCGGCGCCGGTATCAGCCTGCCCTGGCTCCACGCCTGGGCCACCGACGGCAACGCCGCCGTCCCGCTCATCGACTGGACCGCCGACACCATCGAAGAGGCCCACATCCTGTGCGACGTCGTGATCGCCGGGATCGGCGCCCGCAAGTCCGGGCACCAGGACCAGCTCGTCGACGACGACAAGCTGAAGGTCACCCACGACCTGCCCGAGATCCTGATCCTCGTCGACGAGATCGCAGAACTCACCCCCAAGCTCCTCAGCAAGCTCGACACCATCGTCAACACCGGCCGCGCCGCCCGCGTCCGCGTCGTCGACTGCGGGCTGCGCGCCACCCAGGACGTCATCACCGCCGCGATGAAGAAGCAGTCCCGCGTCCGGGTCGGCATGCGCGTCTCCGACCCCGAGGAACTCTCCCACCTCTTCCCGACCGGCGGGGCCCGCATCAACCCCAAGGCCGCCCCGTACAAGGGCTGCGGCTTCTACTCCTCACCGGACGCCGACGACGTCGTCTCCGACCCCACCGCGTTCAAGGCCTACCGGATCACCCCGAAGCAGATCCGGGCCCTGTCCGTCACCTACGCCGACCGCCGGCCCCGCCTGGAAGACGTCTTCCTCGACACCGAACCCGCCCAGTACTACGCCAGCCGCTGGGGCCGCATCCTGCCCCGCATCTACAAGGGCAAGCAGCTCCACCACACCACCCACCCCTACACCGACATGGAGATCCTCCACCCACCGATCGACGAGTTCACCGGCATCCCCAACACCGGGCTCGTGGACGACGACGCGGACGGCACGGCCGGCCCGCGCGCCGCGAGCAGCTCCACCACACCGGCCGCGACCGCCACGGCCGAAGCACCGGCGAAGACGCAGCGGTTCGGCTCCGACCTGCTCTCCGACATGCTCGCCGCGGCCCGCACCATCGACGGCAAGCACGACCAGGCCGCGCCCGGCAACGCCACCGTCATCGAGGCCGACTTCGGCCGCGTCATCCGCCAGGCCGGAGCACCCCAGGACCGCCCCAACCCCGTCCCGCAGCTCCTAGCTGACGCGCATCAGCACATCGTCGCCGCGGGCGGCCGCATCCACACCGGCGACCTCGCCACCCGCATGGACACCGACCCCGTCGCCCTCGGCACCGAACTCAACCGGCTCCTGCGCGCCGTCGGCGTCGAGCGCCCCGGCAAGGGCAGCGTCCGCGCCGGAAACGACGGCGAGTCCAAGGCCGGCTACCTCGCGGAAACCCTCGCCGCCGCGATCCACGCCTACGCCACCCGCAACACCCAGTAACCACAACTCAGGCTGTGGGCGGCCCACACGCCGCCCACCACACCCCTCCCACGCGCTGTGGGCCCCCCACAGCGCGTGGGAGCCCCTGACCTGCATGTGGACCCGTGGGCCGCCCACACCACACCCCCCGCCGAAGCCCCGAAACCCGCCCCCGAGGGCACCCCCGGCCCTCCCCCGGCACCGCCGTGGGCGGCCCACACCACACCCCCTAACCAGTCACCCAACGTGAAGGAACACCGCGCTCATGGGCATCACCATCTCCGCCGTCGTCCTGCTCCTGGTCGTCGTCGCCATCCTCCTGCGCACCGGATCGCTCCGCTTCGGACCCGCCCTCGCCGCCGTCCTCCTCGGCTTCTTCCTCGCCTCCACCGGCATCGCCCCCGCCGTCAACAACGCCCTCTCCAGCCTCGCCACCGCCATCGCCCAGATCACCGCCTGACACCCCGGAGGCTCGCCATGAACACCACCCACACCTCCAGCGCACTCACCTCCGCACCGGTCCCGCCGGTCCTCCCGGACCGGCTCCCCCTCGACCCGGCCGACGCCCGCGACCTCCTCTCCGACGAGCTCTACATGGCCCGCGTCTGGTCCCTGATCCGCCGCGAGGAAGAGACCCGCGCCACCCTCCAGCCCCCCGCCCCGCAGCACCCGACCCAGCCCCCGGCTCCGATGCCCGCAGCCTTCACCCAGCCCCCCGCCCCCACACGAGTGCCCGGGTGGGTGTGGCAGTACAGCGCGCTGGCCCTGTCCACCGGCGGCCTCATCGCCCTCACCGGCTTCGGGATCGGCGCCGCCGCCCCCGGCCTCGCCCAGCTCGACGACATCCTCGCCGCCGCCGGACAAGCCCTCATGTCCTTCGCCGCCCTCGCCTTCCTCGTCGCCCTCGTCCTCGCCGCCAGGCCGACCGGCCGACGCACCACCGGCAGCGGCACGACCGTGAACATCCGCAAGGCCGTCATCAAGCGCAACCGCATCCACGGCTGACCCGGCCACCTGCCCGGCCCTCACCACCCCCGGCCACCGGACGGTGAGGACCGGACAGGCCGCCCGGCCTGCCCCATACCGAGAAGGGACTCGCATGACCGCCGAAAGCCGTGACGAGACGATCCGCTACACCGCCGACGTCGTTCTCCTCGCCGCCGGCCACGTCCTGCTCATCCAGCGCCGCTGGGACCCGCACGCCGGATCCTGGGCGCTCCCCGGAGGACACGTCGACGCCGGGGAGGCGTCCCTCCAGGCCGCCGTGCGCGAGCTGAAGGAGGAGACCGGCATCACCGTCACCGCCGACGAGCTGCGGCAGGTCGGTGCGTTCGACGCCCCCGGCCGGGACCCGCGCGGCCGGTACGTCACCGTCGCCTATACCGCCACCCTGCCCGAACTCACCGCCCCGACACCGCTGGACGACGCGGCCGACGCCCGCTGGTGGCCCATCAACGCGCTCCCGGACCTCGCGTTCGACCACGCCGACATCCTCACCACCACCACCCGCTGACCCGGCCACCCTCACCGCCCCCTGCGAGTGCGGCACCTACACCAGCATCGAACTGCCCGACGAAGACGCGCTGATCGTCCTGCTGGACGAACTCGACACCCCGCCCGGCACTCCCGCCCCCTGCGACTGGCGCCTGAAGATCCGCCGTGCCTCACTCACCGACACCCGGCACACCAGCGTCCTCGACGACGGCCCCCCGTTCTGACCGGCCGCCCCAGCCCCACCACAGCCGGATCACCCGGTCCTGCCCCCGCTCCCGCCCCACCGCCGCCCGGCAAACAAAAAGGGCGCGCCCTCGACCTCCCCAGGCTTCCGGCGCGCCCTTTTCACCCCTGCTCACAGGAGTGATCGTCATGGTTCCTGCCCCGCGTCCCTCCAAACACACCGGCCGACCCCGGCCGATCCTGCCCGGCCCCCGCCACCCGCTCCCGCCCCACCGCCGCCTGCCCGGCTCCCGGGGCGCGTCATGAGTGTGAACAGCGGCCCGAAGACGGCTGTGATCGACGTCGACCCGTACGCCAAACCGCCGTCGGCGGCCATCGAGACCTTCGACTGGAAAGCTTCCCCGGACGGGCTGGCCACCCGCCGCCAGCTGCGCGCGCTCGGCCTGCGGCCCGGCGGACACGACCCCGTCGCGCAACTGCGATGCCGCGCCTGCCTGACGAAGCCGGCCCGCACCTGTACGCGCATGGCCTACCTCTACCGCATCGACCTCGCCCTGCCCGTCCGGCCCATGACCCTCGCCAAGGAGCTCGCGTTGGACCGGGCCATGGCCCGGCGCAGCACCTGCCCGGCCTGCCGCCGGCGCTACCACCACTGCCTCCCGCTGCGGACCATCGGTTCGTGCCTGGAGTGCCACGACGGCACCCCCGCCGACCCGCACAGCTACATCACACCTGCGGCCACACACCCTCTGGCCGCCTGACCCGAAGGGACACCGTCCCGTGTTAACCGCTGTCCTCGCCGTTCTCGGCACCCTCGCCGGATCCCTCCTGACCGGAACCCTCCAGCACCTCAGCCAGCGCGCACAGCGCGCCGCAGCCGAAGCCGCCGCCCGCCGTATCCAGGGCCTGGCCGCCGTCACCGACCTGGCGACCGCACTCGCGGATCACCGCCGCACCATGTGGATCCGCGAAGACCTCCGCCTGCGTGGCGAGGACTGGACCGACGCCCGGGCCGACTCCCACCTCACCCGCTCCGCGATCACCGGCCCGCTCCTGCGCGTACGAATCCTGCTGCCCGCACTCGCCCCGATCGCCCAAGCCGCCGCAGCCGCCGTCTACGCCATGCGGGACGCCGACCACGACACCGCGCTGCACACGGCCCGCGAGCACGCGATCCGCACCGCCGACGACCTCATCGCAGCCGCAGGAACCATGCTCACCGCCTGACTGACCCACAGACACAAGCGCCCGGGGCCGCCGCTACAGACGGCAGCCCCGGGCTTTTCCGACCCATACCTGAAATGAGAAGGAAGTCACCATTATGGCCACGGCCCTGTTACCGCGTAAGGCCCTGCACATCACCGCGGCTGTCGTACCGCTGGCCGGCTGGACCCTGCACACCACCGTCCTGCACCGACGCCTCACCGCCGCTCACCGCGACCCCCTCACCACCACCTGGCGCCGCGAAGCCTTCACCACCCGCGCCCGCCGGCTCCTGGAACGCCACCCCGACGAAGCGGTCCTGGTCCTCGCGGACGCCGACCATTTCAAACGCCTCAACGACAACCACGGACACGCGGCAGGCGATACCGCGCTCGCCGCGATCGGCACCCGCCTGACCGAATGGGCCGGGCCTCAAGGTCTCGCCGGCCGACTCGGAGGCGACGAATTCGCCGCCCTGGCCCGCATCCAACCCCGCCACCAACAGCTCCGCCTGGAGCACCTCGCCCGACTCATGACCCGGCCGGTCCCCTACGAAGGCGGACTGCTGCCGCTGGCCGTCTCCCTCGGAGTCGCCACCCCGGCCGCCGTCACCAGCGCCGACCTACCGACCCTGATGCGGGCCGCCGACACAGCGATGTACCAGGGCAAGCACACCGGAGCCATCATCCAGGCCCGCCCCGACCACGCCCAGACGCCCAGCGTCAACGGACGCCGCGAAGGCCGACCCGGCACCGCCACACCCACCACCGCCCGGCCATGACCACCCCCGGGCAACCGCTACTGCTCGACTGGCGTGACGCCCTGCATTTCCGCCGCGACGCCCCCTGCCGCAAACCCACACCACTGCGTTCCCACACCGGGGAAGCAGTCCACAAGATCTGCGCCGAAAACTGGAACGCCCAACACCCGGGCGAGACCCGGCTCGTGTCCGACGCCCAGTCACGCCGACGCAAACACGACGACCACGCCTGACCATGCAGCGGCCCCCGCCCGGGACATACCCGGAGCGGGGGCCGCTTTTTGCGTTGGGCACCGTTACCCGGTGGAGTCCTGAGTCACCAGAGTCTGTTCGTGGCCGATCCTGTCGACGAGCAGCTCCGTGACCGCGGTCAGCTCCGACACCGACAGGTGGGCGACCAAAGCATCCACCACCTCGGATGGCGTAACGGAAGGGGGCAATACCAGCTGAGCTTGAGCAGGCTCCGTGCCCTCACCGTTAACGCCGTTAACGGTCGCAGAGGCGCTGCTCGCATCCTCCGTCCCCGCCCTTGAGGTATTAACGGCGTTAACGGTGTCACCGTTCTCCCTCTGCGCCAGGACCCGCCTTGGCGAACGCTGGCGTGGAGCATTAACGGCGTTAACGGTTTCTGCAGCTGCTGCGGCCTGCTCCTCCTTCGGCAGACGGCCAATACGACGGGCCGGTTCCACCTTCAACTCGCCAGCTTCCACCTTCTCCTGCAGCTCCGGAGTGAGCTCCAGAAGAGCCAGACGCTGCGAGACCCACGCCGCAGTCTTACCGAGCCGCTTCGCCACCTTGCCCTGTGACCCGTGCACACGCACAAGCTCCTGGATCGCCTTCGCCTGATCCAGCGGCGGAACGTCCACGCGATGCACGTTTGCGATCAACGCCCCCTCCAGCATGTCCGCGGCACTCGCGGCGAGATCGTCATTCACATCGATCCGCAGTTCCGCCAGCCCAGCCAGCCCAGCAGCAGCGAGACGCCGATTACCATCGATGACGACGTACTCGGCCTTCCCGAGCTGCTCCTCCAGGCCGGGGTGCGTGGCCAGAAACGCGGCACGCCGCACCACGGCGACCGGCTGGACCTGCCCCCTTGCTGTAAGGGATTCAGCGGTCTCCTCAAGCTCGGTGAGTTGCTCACGGGGGTTGAACGGATTGTGCGCGAGCTGCGTTAGGGGCACAGCAGCCGGCGGGCGCTTCCCCTCACCGTTGATGATCTGTTGTCGGGTCCGGACGCGCCGTGGCGCGGGCTTTCCCGAGTCCTGGCCGTCCTCATCCATGCTGAAGCCGCGCGTGACTCGCTGCCGCTGGTTCTCGCTCATACCGCCAGTTCCTTCGCCAGATCACGCATTGCCTGAGCATGCTCGCTGTCCGGGGCGTACTCCAGCAGAGGGATCTCGCCGTCCGCCGCCTCACGCCCTTCCTTGAGGTCACCGATCACAGCCAGCACCCCGGGGGAACTGCTCAGTTCCCACTGGTCCTTGTTCTCCTGGACGAGCTTGCCGCGGCGGCTGTCGTATGCGTTGACGACGAGACCGAGGTAGTCCACCTGGATCCGGCCCTTGCGGCAGAGGTCTTCCTTCTGGCTCTTCAGCAGACGGAACGCCCTGTGCGACGCCTTATTCGCCCACACAGGGGTGATGACCCCCGAACGGTCGGCGAGTTCACCGTCACGGCGCCGCACGTAGTACAGAGCCGTGTCCATGTTCAGACCGAGACTGGGCGGACCGTCGATGATGATGACGTCGTAGTCGGCCTCCAGTGGCTCCAGTGCGCGCTCCAGGGCTGCTTCGCTGAACGAGACCTTCGAGAGCGCGACGTCACGGAGGAACGCGTCGTCGGACGCCGGCAGGAGATGAAGACGCTCCCCGAAGCGCTTCTGGTCCAGGGCGACCAAAAGGTCGCCGATGTGTCCCTTGGCCGTGCCGTCCATGTGCATGAGGAGCGTCTCGACATCGTCCTCGTACATGACGTCCTCGAAGCCGAGCTCCGCGGTGAGGTGCCCTTGCGGGTCGTAGTCGACGATCAGAACCCGGTGGCCCGCTTCTGCGAGTGCCTGCGCGATACCGGACGAGATGAACGTCTTCCCGACGCCGCCCTTCTGGTTGGCCACTATCACCCGCACCACCGGCTGAGCCACCAAAGGACTGGTGGGAGAGGGGTGGTTGTCGAGCCACAAGGTGAGGGCCTGCGCCAGGCCCTGGACGTAAGTGACGCCGCGCTCCGAACAGGCAGCCTTGAACTTGTCCGGTCCTCCGACCGGGAGGAACGTGCCCCAGGTCTTCGCGCCGTCGGTCTTGATCTCAGGCAGGCCGTCTGCCGAGTACCAGGCGTTGATGGCGTGCTCGGTGGCGTCCTGAATGTCCATTCCATGCTCGAAAGCGCGGATCTTCAAGTGTCTGCGCAGCTGGGGGGTGAGAGCAGTGATTAGCTTCTCTCGCTCCCCCCTCGGGGTAGGGATGCTCATGTGGCCGAACATTACTAGGCCTCAGTTGTGCTCCCGCCGTCGGCGCGCAAGTTGCCGCCAGACGCCCAAGCCAACGTCGATGAACTGGATGCGGAGAACCTGCCCAGCAACCCGCAGCGACTGCCGGGTGACCAGCATCTGAAGCAGACGTAGCTCCGCTCCGCAAAGTGACGGCTCGCATCTTCGCCAAGCGCTAACATCCGGGTCTTGTCCTAGGGGAGGATTGGGTGGCGGTGCTTGAGCAGTGGAAGGCCCGGTTGGCCTACTTAGGCGACTTTGCCGCGACCGAGGATGAGATTTACAGCCGCTGTCTGGAGGCGGCCCTGGCGGATCCGAAGACCGCGCGGTTGCTGGGGAAGCGTGCTGGCGTAACCACTGGTTCGGTCCGGCGGTACATGCGGATCAGTTCGAACGTCGCTCGAGTGCATGCGGCGTGCAGTGAGTCGCTCAGTGCCGCACGGGAGGCGGAAGAGGCCCTCTCCGAGACGCGGGAACGCCGTAATGCTGCCGCAGCGAACACAGCATGGGGCGCGTGGGTGGGTTGCCTGGCTGCGGTCCTTGCAGCCGTTGCGGCGTTTTCCTTGTGGGGCTTCTTAGCGTTGGTGTTCTTAGCGGCGGTAGTTGCGGGAATGCTGTTTCTGCTCCACAGGCGGGGCTCGGCTGCCTGGCGAAATACGCGGCGCTGTCTTCGAGCCGGCTGGCTGGCCTTGGGAACATTGGTCCTGAGCATTCAGTACCGGTTGAAGGCGGCAGACTGGGGCCGGGATCTACGCACCCACGGCATGGCGTCCGTCGTTGACCGGTCGATTCGTATCCTGCTGGGAGACGACCCAGATTCACTGTTGGCGCCGGAAAGTTACGACGGTCTGCGTTCCCCGCGCGAACGCGGTTACGTCGTCGAGAGCACGGCAGCCCTACTGCTGAAGCGGAAGCTCGCACAGATCGAAGCTGGAACCATCGCTGTCTGCGGTCCACGCGGAGCGGGGAAAACCACGCTTCTGGAGAGCTCCGTCGAAGACGCCGACTTCGGCGTGCTGGCGCAGGCTCCAGCCACCTACGCGCCTCATGACTTCCTTCTCTCCTTGTCGGTCCAGTTATGTGAGACCTACATCAAGCACGAAGGGTACGAGGTACCCGAATTCACACGCCTGTCCAATGTGCGCAGAGCACTACGACATGCCTGGTCGCGATGCAAGAGAATGCTCAGGTGGTCGGCTTTTGCCCTTCCAGCCCTAGCACTCGTGGTACTGGGTTCGGCTGCGGCGACCCGTTCTGTGCCTTCGGCACGCATCGATACAGCGGTTGCACGTGCCGCACAGCACGTGGAAACGCTACGTGTGTTGGCTACCGACACTTGGCGTGGCCATGCAGCAGGAACGGCCGTTTCGTTGCTTCTTGTTGGCGCAGTCTGGTGGCGGCTACGTCGGGCGAATCGGTGGAACTACTTTGGGCGTTTCGCACTGCTCGTTGCTACGGCGGCCGGCGTTGCCCTCATAGGAGGGAGTACGGTCTGGGCTCTCACCGACAAGGACGTGCAGCAACGACTCGCGGGGCTGTCTCCAGAAGTACTCGGAAGAATAGTTTTCTACCTCGCCGTATGGTTCCTCTGCAGGAAGGCGGTCAAGGAGAACTGGCGCATTCCTGCAGGCCCCCTACGACAGGCCGCCCGCAAGTACTGCCCGGTGATCGGCAGCACGATGCTGTTCATCCTGCTGATCCTTGTTCTTCGCAACCCCCAGGCGCAGGCCGTCCTTGCTGAAGAGGAGAACCCCCTGCGCATGGCGCTCGCTCTTCTCGGTCTTGCACTGGTGAGAGCAGGATCCTGGGAACCGCGTCCCGCTGAGCCGGCACTCGTGACGCAGTGCCGTAATCACCTGTACCGGCTACAGACCACACAGATGTCAACCGCAGCCATGGCTACCGGTGCCTCCCAAATACTGACTCTGGGCACAACCCACAGCACATCTATCTCCACAGTCCCCCCGAACTTTCCGGAACTGGTCTCAGACTTCCGCGAGGTGCTGGGAAGCATTGCGAGAACTTTCAAGAGGCGAGGCGGTAAGGTCGTCATCGCGATTGACGAGGTAGACCGCCTCGGATCGGATACCCAAGCGCTGGCCTTTCTCAGCGAGATCAAGGCCATCCTTGGAGTCCCCCACGTGCACTACCTGATCTCCGTAGCCGAAGACGTCGGCGCCGCGTTCGTGCGCCGCGGACTGCCCCACCGCGACGTTACCGACAGCTCCCTCGACGACGTCGTCTATGTACAGCCCACGGTCCTGTTCGAATCCCGAGCCATGCTCGCTCGACGAGCCCCCGGCCTCTCCGACCCATACGTGATGCTGGCCCACGTCCTGTCCGGAGGAATCCCCCGGGACCTGCTGCGCTACGGCCGGCACATCATGGAGACCCGCGAAAGGACACAGTCCGACGAACTGACCGATATCGCACGTGGCTTGGTACTTCAGGAACTAGCCGAGACCCTGGCGGGATTCCGCACCCTGCTCAGTAAGCAACAGTGGACGCCCGACACCCACGAGATCCTCAACGCGTTCCGAACCCTGGGCGCCCACCTCAGGGGCGCCTGTCCGTGCACCGAACTCGAGGTCCAGCTCGCACTAGAACAGTTCGCCATCCACTCACCTGAAGATCTTCACAGGGCACCTCATCCCACCCTGCCTGACACAGCACGGCAACTCATCGACGAAGCGGCCGCCTACGCCTACTTCTCCCTCACCCTCCTCGACATCTTCGGCAGTGAAGGCTTCGACCGCCGTAGACAAGCTGCGGAAGCACTTGGTACGAGCGGAGATCCGGAGCTTCTAGCCGAAGCCAGACAGGAACTCGGGTTGTCCCCCTACAGCGCACGCCCACTGATCTCCGCCATCCGGGAAGCTTGGTCGCTTCCCCTCGCGCTGAACCCGACAGTCAACGTCATCCCACAGCCGAGAACCCGTCCTTGCGCACATCACGCTTCGCGCCGGACTGGATGAGGGGTGAGGGATCACAAGTCCTCCGTGATTGGCGCACCCGCCCAACGATGTCCGGCCTGCTACGTACGTACTTACACCTCATCGAGGTCAGGCGGCGTGGCTGGTGTTCAGTCGGCGGTGCCTTTGCGGGTCTTCGCCAGGTCGCTGTACTGCTCCGAGGCCATCCCAGGTTGGAGCATCTCCACATGGACAGCTGCCGGGACCGGAGCTCTGCCGGTCCGGTAACTCATCACGATTCGTTCCTGATGCGCCGCCAGACGGTGCGGAATGCAGGAGGCGTAGAGGTGATTGCACAGGCCGGTCTCGGAGTTGAGGAGACGGCTCGGTAGCTGGCGAGGGTGCGCTAGTTTTGTGCCGCATGGAAGACACCTCCCAGCTACGTCAAGCCGTCCTCTTCTGGCTTGAGCAGGCACATACTCTGCCCTCCATTCCCCAGGCTGTTACCGACGTAGCGCTTGCAATACGGCCGGAGTGGGAGGACCTGAGTAACGCGGTGGCTCTGGCGGCACCGATATCGGAGCACCGTGACCTCTACGGCAAGCTCACCGGTGACTGGCTGCCCCGATGGTCCGTACTTCTGGGTGCATCCGGGCTGGGCGACGCGACCCGTCTGATCGCTCAAGGGGCGGCGGTACCGGTGGCAGAGGTCGCGGACAGTTTCGTTGCCTTCTGTACGGCGCCGGCGCCGGGCGTAGAGGACTGGCTGCTGCTGACCGGTGATTTTCCTGAAGGAGTACAGATTCCGCTGGGTCACTACACCCTGCAGACCTTCACCACCGACGAACTGAAGCAGTTGGGTCCCATGCCTGCTCTCCACGGCCTTCAGCCGGGCGGGCTCGACCTCGATCTCCTGGCCGGTGCGCCGTTCGTCCACGCCCCGAACCCTGGCCGTATGTCGGACCGCAGAGGCACCCACTGGTTCGAATCCAGCGGCCCCCGACCGGAAGTCCGCCATTGGAGAGCCCTGCTTCCCCTCATCCTGTGGAGCGAGGACCTGCTGCACGTCGATGCCGTGTTCAGAGTCGAGCGCGGCCGGTACTTCGAACTGAACCGAAACGACGTGCCAACCACCATCGAGACCATTGCAAGCCGCCACGGGACTCCAATGGAATTCGAGGACCGCGAGACCGGGAGCTTTCACCTCGCCCCGGCCGATCTCCCGCGGATGCAGGATTTCTGCTCCGCAGTAACAACCAGGATCGACGCCGTCATGGACGGGGCCACCAGCGGCCGCAAGCTGCCCAGGAAACGTGCCCGACGGCTAGAACGAGCCGCACGACATCTGCTGCAGGCCTACCAGCGGACCCACAGTGACAACGAAGTGTGGGAGCAAGAGATAGATGAGCTGCACCTGGACTACGTCATCGCTCTGGAAGCTCTGATGGCCAGCCCCAATGACAATCACGAGGGCATCAGTAAGAAGATGCAGACCCGCACGGCCGCCTTGTTCCCCCCATCCCTGCGCGAGCTCGTCACGAAGGCAGTACGGGATGCGTACGACGCGCGATCTCGATACGTACACGGAGACCTGCTCAAAGAGCAGGAGGAGGGTAAGAGGCAGACCGAGCTGCGTGAGCTGAGGCTGATCGTGCGACAGGCCGTTCTGCGCTGGCTCATCCTCACCCCCCACGACACTGAGGACCTCGCACCGCGTCTCGACGCCGCAGCTGGCTGCAGCAGCTGTGAGCATGCCATTGACGAGCCTCTACGTGCCTTCTTCCAGAGAACGACGACGCAGGACGACATTCGGTCCTGAGCCAGCAAAGAGACCTCAGATCGGGACACGCGCGTGTCCGAGGCGCGCTGCGGGCCGCCCTACCACCTACCAGCGGCCCGCACATGGCCGCTGGTACCGGAGCTCTGCCGGTCCGGGGAACTAACCAAGGGCCCAGCTTTGCACGTGCTGTGATAGCACCGACGGTGCGTTCGCTGTGCGGCTACTCACCATGGCAGGCCAGGGCATGTGTGTGGCGGGGGTGGGGGCGGGCCGGCGAGGAGTGTTCGCCGGCCCGCCGACGCCAAGGCTCTCAGAAGGTCGGCTCCGTGACCCACGGGTTAGGATGCTGCGCCTCTTCAGGCGGCGGCGGAGCGCAGGTGGTGGAGCAGTACTGTGGCGGTACGGAGCGGGGGTTCCGTACGGACAGCGGGCCGCTGCATGCGGTGCAGGACGCGTCGACGGACAGGCGGATGCGTGCACGTTCCTCGTCGGCCATTCCAGCCAGGCGTAGCCGCTCGTATGCGAGCCCGTGGCGGATGGCGATGCTCTCCTCGGTCACGCCATAGGTGTCTTCGATGTCCTGCGGGTCGGTGAAGCAGCCCTTGAGGAGCGCGGCCGTGACTTCCGTGCAGGCGCCGATGCCGGTGGCGGCCTTCACGAGGAGGTCGCCCTCCTTGCCTGCCTGTGCGTCTCCTGGGCTGTCGTTGTACTCCTCGTACTGGGCGTGGCCCCATTCGCTGGCCATGGTGATCAGCTCGTCGGGCCGGCGTTCGCAGAGGTGGTCGACGCAGTAGGGAATAGCCCAGTCGTTGACTGGTCGGTGGGAGCAGCCGGGAGTGCGACAGAGCTCGTACAGGAGGTCCTGGTTGAGAATGAGTTGGAAGCGCCGCCCCTCGCAGGACACGAGCGCGCTCTCGAGGCGGTGGTAGGTCTCTACGTGCAGGTCGCCCCGCAGCTCCAGGCTGGAGAGCGCGCCGGCAAGGGCCAGGACCGTGCCGCAGGGCACGGGGCCGCCGAGCAGGACGGAGTCGAACATCGCGGGCCCGGGCCACCAATCGAACTCGGGGTCGTAGCCCCAGTCGACGCGGATCTCTGGCCGTGTGGCGCACTCGGCCATAAGGCTGCGGAAGGGGAACGTTTTCGGCGGCCCGCCGGCTTCGGCCTCGCGGAGCAGGGCGGTGTACTTCCCGCCTGACTCCGTCTGGGCTCTGCGGGCACGCTGCGCGGCGGTGTTCTGGTTGCGGGGCATGAAGGGTCTCCGGTTCCGGCGGGCCTGCCCACGTCGACCGCCGGTGGAGAGCACCGTTACGGACTTCGCGGGCCCCGAAGAGACCTTGGCCGATCGCTGACCCGGCGACGTGGGCGTCGGGCCTGCGGCGGATGGCGTGCGCGTCCAGCCGCAAGCACCGTAGCGCAAGCAGACGGGGAATCGGAGCGCCGTGTGCACTCACACACCAAGAAGCGTTGGGCCGGCCCGGGTGCAGGCCCTCATCGCCGTAGCGGTTGCGACCGGTGACGTGCGTCGGCTCCTGGGGCCCTTACTCACCACGGCCTGAGCGGAACATGGTGCATCCGTGGTGAGTTGGACAGGACCCGGCCGGACCTCACGGTTTCCCCTACACCTGTCCCTACAGTTCCCCCTACACTCGTCCCTACAGTGATCATGGTCGGGCAGGTCGGTTCCGGTGCAGGTCAGAACCCGTTTCGGGGCTTGCCTGCCGCGCCGACAACCCTCTTTAACCACTGATGTTGTGGTGAAAGGGGTTCCGGCTGGTGGTCGCGGCGGCGCGGGCCGCGGGCAGCCGCCCCGACCCGCGAAGGGAAGAGCCGGCCCCGGGAGGGTGCCGGGTGAGGGAGGGGTGGGGCAGAGGTGGGTGGGACGAGTGCGTGGCCGTACAAGTCGACGGCCAAGAACCGGGGCCTGGTGCTCCTCGCGCTCGGGGTCGTGAAGGTCGCGACCGCGGAGCAGTTGCGTCAGCTGGTGCTACCGGGGACGTCGGATGTGCAGACGGTCCGCAACGCGTGCAAGGACCTGCGCTCGGTCGGTCTGGTGGAGTCGGTGGGCCGGACCTCGTTCATGTCGGCATCGGGGCGGCCGGTGTGGCGGGATCTGTGGAACCTGACCACGGCCGGCCTGGCCTCGGCGGCGACGGAGGCGGGGCGTCCGGTGCGGGAGATGGGCGGCACCGCACGCGAGGCGGCGAAGGCCGGCGCCCCGCACGCCCTGGCGGTCACGGACACGATCGACGCGTTCCGCCAGTCCCCGCCCTTGCCCACCAAACCGGTCGCCCGCCGTAGCCCGGCCGGCACCCCGGTACCCGCCCGGCCCCGTGTACTGCCGGCCCGCCCTCCAGGTCTGGGGCATCTGCGCGGCTGGGAGACCGAAGTGCCCCTCCCGGTCTCGGGCACGTTCACCACCCCGGCGCGGGGGAGTCTGCGCGCGGACGCGGTCCTCACGGCGCCGGAGGACGGTGTGCCGGTCATGTTCGTGGAGGTCGACAACCATACCGAGCCCGCCACCGTCGTCGCACGGAAGATCGAGAGCTACCGCCGGTTCTTCCAGCGCACCGCCAAGGACCACCAGGGCCGGAATGTGCCGTTCTGGTCGACGCGGTGGGACCACTCCCACCGCGCCGGCTACCCGCCCCTGGCCCTGGTCTTCGCCAAGAACGTCAGCCCCGAGACCGCCATGAACCGCATGAAGAGCATCCGCGACCTGTCCACCGCCTGCTGGAAAGGAACGTGGCACGGCGGCAGCATCTACGACCGCACCTCCAAGGACGGCTACCGCGACTACACCCGCACCATCCCCGTCCTCGCCACCACCCTGACCCGCCTCCAACAGCACGGTCCCCACGGACCCGTCTGGTGGCGCTACGGACACCCCACCTTCGAAACCCTCGAGCACGCCCTCGACAACCCCGACGACCACCGCGCCTACCACGCACGCGAGGAACAACGCCGCATCGAGCAGAGCGCCCGGAAGGAATGCGAGCGCCAGGAGGAGGAAGAGGTCCAGCGGCTGCGGAAGGCTGCCGCGTGGCCGTGCCCGACCTGCCACCGTGAGGTCTGGCCCGACGACGGCTGGGAGACCAGACCCCCGGGCAGCGACTGCAGCATCTGCACCAGCATCAAAAACCGCGAACGGGAAGCGGCCGAGGCCCGTGCCGCCGAGGAGGCCGAAGACCGACAGGAAGCCAAAAGAAACGGTCTCTTCGGCTTCCTGCACTGAACTCCGGAGCTTTGCCATGGGTCACGGGGCGGGTGGCTGGGGGTAGTGCTCGAGTTGGCGTCGCCTGAGCAGGGGGCGGGCCAAAAGGAGGTGGAGGACCTGACGGGCGTCGGCGCGCCGGGCGGGGTCGTGGGCCAGAACCGCGACGGCGGTGGCCAGGAGTGGGCCAAGTACGCCCAGTACGAGGCCGACGAGCGGCACAATGAGGATCATCACGATGGGTGCCTTCCAGTGGTACGGATCGGTCTGACACCACTCATTGAGGCAGTGTCGGCGTGTTCGGTGGGGTGGGCCGAAGAACGGCGAACGACGCCGAACAGCGACGAGAGCGGGAGATACGGGTGGACCCGGTCGAGGAGTTCGCCGCTTGGCTGCGCCACCTGCACCGGGAAGCGAAGAAGCCCAGCTACACCGAGATCGTGCGCCGGATCCGGTTGACCGACCCGACCGCGAGCGTGGTCGTCAGCACGATCTCCGAGACCCTCAACGGCAAACGCCTCCCGCGCTGGACCACGGTGGAGCCGATCGCCCGGGTCCTGGGCGGCCCACCCGCGGTCGAGGAATGCCTGCGCCGCTGGAAACAGGCCGACGCCGCCCGTACCCCAACCGCCCCACCGACCTCCGCCGTACCCGTCCCTGACGGCTTGGCCTCTGGCCTGGAAACCGAGGGCGCCGGCACCGGGGCGATGACGGGCCGGCCCTCCACCGCAGCGAGTGGCCACGCAGAGGTGGCTGATCCTGGTGGAAGAGCGAGCGGGGACGAAGCGCCGGTTCACACTGCGCGTAGGAGGAGGAAGCCGCCGCCTCTGATGTGGGTGGTGAGTACGGTCACCGCGCTGGGTGTGGCTGCGGCGGCCTGGGCAGCCGCGGGCCTCTTCGACGACCGGAACCAGAAGACGTCCACCGGAGGCCCGACGGCCGGCACCTCCACCGCACCGGACACCCGCCCCACCGGCAGAACACCATCAGCCGATGGGACGGAAGCGGGCGCCCCGGAAGCCACCGTGCAGCCGCCGTTCAAGCGCGGCACCTACGAAACGGTCCTGACCGTGAACGAGGAAACCTGGACCTCGCCCGATGGCAACGTCCGTATCCGCGTGCCCGGCGCATCCACCAGCGATGGCCCCGACCTCTTCGTCACCACACCCACGGTCTCCTGCCCGCAGACCACGGTGGCGATCGGCGACGCACTCATCGTGCCGGAAATATCCGGCAGCTCCTGGACCCGCATCACCACCTTGAAGGTATGGGCACAAGACACCCCCAACGGCGAACCCTTCGACATGTACGCCCAACTCCAAGTCGACCAGGGCACAGGCCGCGCACCGCAAGGAAAACGCTGCGCCTCATGAAGTAACGCCCCAGCCGGACCGCCGCATCCAGCACGTACCGAGGAACAGCGCGAGCGCCAGCAGCGGGGGAAGCCCAGCACCGGCGGAAGGCCGCCGCTTGGCCGCGCCCGACCTGCGGCCGCCAGGTCTGGCCCGACGACGGCTGGGAGACCAGCCCCAGGGCAACGTTCGGCTTTTGAGCAGCAGGATTCTGCCGGTTTCGGGGTGTCCCGTTTTTTGCTGCTCAGCGGGAGCTGGTTAGTTCGTGGGGCGGGGTGGCCACTTAGTTGTCATCTAAGTGGCCACTCGATACGCTCCGGGCAGGTGTGATAGTTGGACAGCCTTTCAGCCGTAGCCGGGAAGGACTTCCCCGCACCGTTCATGCGTGACCAGCTGAACGCCGAGGGGCCACGCACCCTGCAGAGATGCGCGGCCCCAAGAACAGCTGGCCCGGGCAGAGGGTCAGCTCCCTACGTGCAATAGGGAGCTGACCCTCTCGTACCAGTGGGGCAACTGCTCTAACAGCTGGTCGGAGTAGTAGACGACCGGTAGCAGTCGCATCCCCCTTCCACCTGCTCGACGTACCGTCCTCAACCAACTTCGGTCGGGGCGGTCACGACGATGACGTCCAGGCATGAATCTCACCTCCTCTCGATCTCACAGCTCGCTGTCAGATAGGCCTGGCAGCATTTCGCTCCCCGGCCCGCGGGACCGTGAAGAAAAAGCAGCTGTGAAGTCACGAGGACGACGTCACCGATAGAGACCCTAGCGCTTGCCTGACACCACTTTTGCCGATCCAAGTGAGCCGTGAAACGCCTGTTTAGCGTGGACGGAGAGGCTCACACACCCCTGTGGGCACATACATTTACGGAACGTAATGAGAATTGGGGAAGGCGGCGCAGTTGCGCAACGGATAGTAGTTGGTTACGAATTGGTCTCGCTCAGTTGAGTCCGGCGAGGGCGACCAGTTGCTCCTCGAGGGCCGTGTCGCGCCGGTTCGGTCACGGAGCCGATGAGGAAGGGCCTGTTGTCGGTAACAACCTCCGGTTACGCCGCCCATTCCAGCCCAAGGTTGGCGAGCTGGGTGAGTTGGTCTTCGCTCAGCCGGTCGCGCCGGCTCTTCTGGTTGCTGAGGAAGACGCCGAGGCGTACTCCGCGAGCTGCCGTCCGTACTCCGCCCTGGCAAGGGTCAGGTCGTGTTTCTGGCGGGCGCGTTCGAGTTCGGCACGGAGTCCGGCGACGTCCTCCTGGTCTACGACGACCGCCTTCCCCTTCCCGGCCGGGGCGGCCGCAGGCGTGTCCGGGGGCGCGGGGGCGTTGAGGCGGAACCCGGCGGCCGAGGTCCTCGACCAGGGTCAGGTAGCCGCGGACTTCGTCGTGGACGGAGTTGGGCAGGTCGCCTGCCTCGCGTCGTCGGCGGATCGTGCTGCGGCTGGCAACGCACGCCGCGGCGGCCTCGCGCTGGGTCAGCATCGGACGCGTGCTCATACCCACATCCTCCCCCGACCCGCCCCGCCACCGTGCCACGCTGCAACGCCCGAGTGCGTCGGGGGAGCCGGGGATGTTTGCGCAGGTAGAACGCTTGGCAACTCGTTGCAGCAACGCACGCTGCCACGCCAGGGGCGGCCGCCGGTCACCGACCCCCTTCCCCAGGAAGGCGGTGTCTCGTCGCGGTTCCTGACCGGCGTCGGTGAGCTCCGCGTCGTACGAGTCGTCGATCAGCCGCGCTGGTCCTGCGAAGGGACCGGGGCTCGTCTGGGTGGCTGCGGTGTGCTTTATCGGGGCTTTCTGAACAAGACATCGCGGAACAGCATCGAACGGAAACTTGAATAGTGGCGGGAGTGGTGGAGTGCAACAGTTCGTGCGGGACCGTTCGGTGTTGCCCGAGGCGTACCGTGCTTGTTCAGGACGCTAGGTGATGGTGGGGGCGCGGTCTTCTACTGGTGTCATGCCTCTTCCCGTGTTTCCCTCTCCTCGTGCCTTGGGCGCTCTCCAGCGCGTTCTGCTGGTCGCTCTCCTCACCCCCGGGATGCTGGTGGCCATGGTGGCCGCCTTCCCGGCCCTGCTGGTGCTGCCGTTCCTGAAGGGTGGCACCGAACGCTGCATTAAGTTGCTCGCCGCCCAGACCAAATACTTGCGTACCCTGCTCACCGGAAGCCGTCCCGCCCCGTAACGGCCTGCATTCGCCGGTCCGCGCGTATGGGAAGGATGCAGCACTCAGCCTGGTTGCCATCTCGGGGCCAGGTTGGTGGTGCATGCTCTTTCCGGCGTCACTGTCACCGTTCTCCCTTCCGTGAGGGGGCGGGACGTCCCGGCTCTCGCTTCTTGAGGCGGCGTGATACCAACCCCAGCTGCCTGCGGTGCAGCGCAGGCGTACGACGAGCTTGGACAGACGTGTGGAAGCTCGTGTCCGTCCAGGACCGGAAACCGGTCACACGCTGATCTGCTGGTCTCAGGGCCCGTTGAGTGTGTCGGGCGGGCGAGAGAAACGGCCCTGGTGATTGGTTCGCTCCTCGCCTCGCAGGGCCGCGAACTGACGAATCAGTTGTTCTTGTTCGACGTCGACACGAGTCGGGGTGGTGACCTGGATTTGGATGACAAGCTCGCCGCGACTTTTGCCGCCCTGCTGGGTGACGCCGAGATTTCGCAGACGGATCAGCTCGCCGGTCTGGGCACCGGGGGGCACGCTGATATTCCGTATTCCGTCAAAAGTCTCTAGCGGGATTGTCGCGCCGAGGATGGCAGTGGTCATCGGCACGGTGAGCGTGCAGTGCAGGTCGTCAGCCTGGCGTTGGAAGACCGGATGGGCGCTCTCTCTGACCTCCACGTACAGATCGGCCGGCGGGCCACCGCCGGGACCTACCTCGCCTTCCCCCGCAAACTGCAAACGGTCGGCGTTGTTAACACCGGCCGGGATTCGCAGGGTGAGCGTGCGTCGCGCACGGACGCGGCCGTCACCGGTGCACTCAAAGCACGGGGTTGGCAAGACCGTGCCGAATCCGGAGCACTGTTGGCAGGGCCGCTGGGTCGGGGTCTCGCCGAGAAAGGACTTGACGACCTGGGTTACCTCACCGCGGCCCTCACACTTGTCACACGTCTGGGGAAGAGTGCCGGGCGCGGCGCCGTTGCCACCGCAGACGGTACACACGACCGCCGTATCCACCTGAAT
>NZ_DATMVN010000670.1:0-8595 GCF_035563135.1 Streptomyces sp. | reverse complement strand
GGACGGCCCGCGGCCCGGGTGGAGCCCCCACCCGTCCATCCGGTCGAACGCGCCCGATGGGCTCCTCTTCGGCGCCGGGACCGGACGCCCGGGCCCCGGGCACGAAGCCACTACCGTCCCCGACGCCCGCGCCGCAGGCGCTCCAACACCGGCCGGTTTCGTCCTCGGCGGCAGCTCCCTGGCCATGAACCGCCCTCTGCACTTCGTCCACCGCGGCGGCAATCCCTCTCCACGGGCGCATCCGTCCCCGTCCAGGGCATCGAACCGGCCACCGCTCGCCGGGGCGGCTGCACCGTCGGCGGACCCGTCGGCCTCCCCCGGCTTCCTGGACCCGCAGGGCGGGACCCGGGCCCCGCCCACCAGGCATCGCCGGCGCCGCCGTGCGCGGACATCGCGGAAGAAGATGCCTGTGCGCGGAGCGGCAGAGCCGGCCGGCCGGCAGCTCCGGGGTTCTTCGCCGTTACGGAGGGGGTGGTCCAGCGTGCTGTAAGGGCAGGCTAACCTAAGGCGCATGAGAGCTGGTGAGAGCACTTCCCGTGCCGTGGACTCCCCTGTGCCGCGCGCACATGGCAACAGTTTGTCCGCCCACGGGGTGACTGTGGCGTACGGCCGGGTCGACGTCGTACACGAAGCGGCCATCGCCCTGCGGCCCGCCGAGGTGACTGCCCTCGTCGGCCCCAACGGCAGCGGGAAGTCGACTCTGCTGCGCACGCTCGCCCGGCTTCAGAGCGCGCGCACCGGCTCGCTCACGGTCGGCGCGGGAACGGACGGGGCCACGGACGGTTTCGCGCTCGGTGCCCGGGAGTTCGCGCGCCGCGTCGCGCTCCTGACGCAGTCCCGGTCGACGCCGGGCGGGCTCACCGTCCGGGACGTGGTCGACTTCGGCCGCTACCCCCACCGGGGCCGCTGGGGCCGTCCCGATCCGCGCGGCGCCGCCGCGGTGGACCGCGCGCTCGGTCTCACCGGTGTGGAGGACCTTGCCGGGCGGGGCGTCGAACAGCTCTCCGGCGGGCAGCTCCAGCGCGTGTGGCTCGCGAGCTGTCTCGCTCAGGAGACAGGCGTCCTGCTCCTGGACGAACCGACCACCTACCTCGATCTGCGCTATCAGGTCGAACTCCTCGACCTGATCCGCGATCTCGCCGACACCCACGGAATCGCCGTGGGCGTCGTCCTCCACGACCTCGACCAGGCCGCGGCTGTCGCCGACCGTGTGGCTCTGCTGCGCACGGGGCGCATCGTCGCCGACGGCGTACCCGAGGACGTGTTCACGCCGGAACTTCTGTCGGATGTCTACGGCATCCGCATCGACGTGGACACCGATCCCTCGACCGGCCGGCTGCGCACCCGCGCGATCGGCCGCCATCACACCAGATCCGAAAGGCTCAGCACCTCCTCATGAGACGCCACCTCCTCGCCACGGCCGCCGTCGCGGTCGCCGCTCTCTCCCTGACCGCCTGCGGGACCACGGAGCCGTCCTCCGACGACGCCGCGGCTTCCGGCAAGCCCGCCGGGAAGATCACTCTCACCGACGCCAAGGGCACGAAGGTCACGCTCGACGGCCCCGCCACGAAGGTCGTCGCCACCGAGTGGAACGTGGTCGAAGACCTGGTCGCCCTCGGCGTCGCTCCCGTGGGCGTCGCGGACGTGAAGGGTTACGCCGCGTGGAACACCGCGGCCCCGCTCACCGGCACTCCCAAGGACATCGGAACCCGCGGCGAACCGAGCATCGACACCGTCGCGGCCCTCACGCCCGACCTCGTGGTCGCCACCAGTGACCTCTCGCCGGCTGTGGTGAAGCAGCTCCGCAAGATCGCCCCCGTCCTGGAGATCAACTCCGCCGACGCCGCCGACCAGATCGGCACGATGACCGAGGGCCTCGACCTCATCGCGAAGGCCACCGGCAAGGAGGCCCAGGCGGACACCGTCAAGAAGGACTTCGAAGCGAGCCTCGCCGAAGGCAGGAAGGCGCTCGCGGACGCCGGTCTCGGCGGCGCGGAGATCGCCTCCGCCGACGGCTACGTCGCGTCGAACCAGGTCTCCGTCCGCGCCTTCACCGGTGGCTCCCTCCTCGGCGCCGTCAACGAGGAGCTCGGTCTGAAGAACGCCTGGACCGTGGAAGGCGACAAGAGCTACGGTCTCGCCACCACCGACGTCGAAGGGCTCACCGGCCTCGGCGACGTCCAGTTCTCGTACATCGCCAACGACAGCGACGTCGACCCGTTCACCGGGCCCCTCGCGAAGAACGCCGTGTGGAAGTCGCTGCCCTTCGTGAAGGACGGCAACGTGCACCGGATGCCCGACGGCGTCTGGATGTTCGGCGGCCCCCGCTCGATGGAGGCGTACGCCGACTCCCTCGTCGACGCGCTGACGAAGTAGCACGCCGTGGCCGTCATCGAGAAGACCGCGGCCGGCCGGGACCACTCCGCCGCGGCCGCGACGGGCGCGGTCGCCGTGACGGCCACGCTCGTGCTGCTGGTCGTGGTCCTCGCCGCCGTCGACATCACCCAGGGCACCGCCGACGTGGGCGCGTCCGAGGTCTGGAACGCGCTCACCGGCAACGCGGCGGCGGGGGACTCCTCCGTCGTCATCGCGTCCCGGCTGCCGAGGATGGTCGCCGCCGTCCTCGTCGGGCTGGCCCTCGGCACGGCCGGCGCCGCCCTCCAGGCGGTCAGCCGGAACGTGCTCGCCTCACCGGACACCCTCGCCGTGAACGCCGGTTCCTACCTGGCGCTCGGGGTGCTCGCCGTCACGGGCACCACCCTCCCCCTCCTCGCCTCGTCCGGCGCCGCCTTCGTCGGCGGACTCGCCGCCGCGGCGGTCGTGCTCGGGGTGTCCGGGCTCGGCAAGGGCAGCGTCCGCCTGGTCCTCGCGGGCAGCGCCCTCATGCTGGGACTCAACGCGGTGACCGAGGCACTGCTGCTGCTGTTCCCGCAGCAGACCGAGGGCCTCTACCAGTGGAACCAGGGAAGCGTGGGGCAGAACGGATTCACCGGCGTCGGCCAGATGGCCCCGGTCATCGCTGCCGGGCTTCTCGGGCTGCTGCTCGTCGCCCGGCGCGTCGACGCCCTGGCCCTGGGCGACGACGCCGCACGGGGGCTGGGCGTACCCGTCCGCGGGACCCGGGTCACCACGGTCGTGCTCGCCACCCTGCTCTCGGCGGCGGCGGTCACGATCGCCGGGCCCATCGGCTTCGTCGGCCTCTGCGCGCCCGCACTCGCCCGGCCGCTGGCCCGCCGGTTCCGGGGGCTGTCCCGCTCCCGGGTGAGCCTGCCCGTGGCGGGGCTCGTGGGCGCAGCGCTCGTTCTCGTCTCGGACGTGCTGCTGCGTGCCGTCGTACCCGCCGACACCGCCGTGGAGGTGCCGACCGGGGTGGTCACGACCGTGGTCGGTGGCGTGTTCGTCGTCGTGATGGCGCTGCGCACCCGTGACAGCGCCGCGGCGGACGCACCCGACCGGCTGCGCATCCCGGGCCGGAAGGCCTTCCTCGCGACCGTGGTCGCGCTGGCCGTCGTACTCGTCGGCGTGCTGGCCGCGGCGGTGCTCCTGGGTGACTCGAAACTGTTGCTCGGCGATGTCATGAACTGGGCGCAGGGCAGGGCGGGCAGGGCCGTCACCTTCGTCCTCGACACCCGGGTGCCCCGGGTGTCGGCCGCGCTCCTCGCGGGTGGCGCGCTGGCCCTGTCCGGCACCCTGGTGCAGGCCGTGACCCGCAATCCTCTGGCGGAACCCGGCGTCCTGGGAGTCTCCGGAGGCGCCGGTCTCGGCGCCGTCCTGCTGGTCACCACCGCCCAGTCCCCCGGCTCGTGGGCGGTCGCGGGAGCTGCGTTCGGCGGGGCGGCGGTCACTGCTTCGCTCGTCTTCGGACTGGCCGCGCGGGGCGGTTTCCGGCAGAACAGGCTGGTCCTGCTCGGGATCGGGGTCTCTTCCGCCGTGGCGGCGCTGATCAGCCTGGTCATCGTCCTGAGTGATCCCTTCGACACGACGAAGGCCCTCACCTGGCTGTCCGGGTCCACGTACGGGCGCACCATGCCCGATTCCCTGCCGGTGGCCGTCGCTCTCGCCGTCGGCATCGTCCTGGCGGTGGTACGCCGACGGGAACTGGACCTGGTGGCGCTCGACGAGGACACCCCGAGGCTTCTCGGCCTCGGTCTCCCCCGGGCCCGTCTCGGTTTCCTCGTCGTGGCCGTCCTGCTCGGCGCCACCGCGGTGGCGGCGGCCGGCACGATCGCCTTCGTGGGACTGGTCGCCCCGCACGCGGCGCGCGCCCTCGTCGGCCGACGGCACGTGCGGGTGGTCCCGGTGGCACTCATGCTCGGTGCCGTGCTGGTCTGCCTCGCGGATCTGGCAGGGCGCACGGTGATCGCTCCGGCACAGTTGGGAGCCGGGCTGATGACGGCCGTCATCGGTGCGCCGTACTTCGTCTACCTGCTGGTCCGCACACGGCGCTGACATCCCGGGGCGGGCCGCCGGTCGGAGACCGGTGACCCGCCCCGGGCCGGCCACCGCTCACCGCGCCGGGACCACACGTTCACCGGTGCTGCGAGGGACCGGACGTACGGGCCAGCTGTTCGCGCACCCATCCGGGATCGGGGTTGACGTGCGGCCGGCCCGCCACCACGACGGTCGGCACGGTCTCGTTGCCGTCATCGGCGGCCCTCACTGCCGCCGCCCCGGCCGGGTCACGCCAGATGTCGACCCAGTGCAGCCGCCGGCCCTCGCGGCCCAGCCGGATCCGCAGACGCAGGCAGTACTTGCAGCCGGCCCGCCAGTAGACGACCGGCCGGCCGTCGGCCGCGCTGCGGCGCTGTGCCTCCACCGCTCCCGTCGACCGCGGGAATGCCAGCGGCGAGTGCACTCCCGCGAGCAGGACGAACACCGCCAGCAGTGCGAGCGCGGTGCCGGTCACCCCCCTCACGACCAGCATGGTCGCGACGAGTGAGCCGGGGACCATGAACAGCATGGGCGGGATCCAAGCACGTGTCATGATCACGCAGGGTACCCGGTGGCTCAGGTCCGGTGGACCGCCCCAGTTCCCTCTCCGTGTTCTGCCACGTGCCGCGACGGGTGCGGCACGGCGCCGCTCCGGAGAGAAACAGCGCCACGTGCGCGTCACCCGCGAGAGGAACCGCCCATGTCCGTCCGCCGGGCCGTGCCCGGCATGGGCGTGGAGGTGGACGACGTGGGCACTGCCTACGCGGTGATGCGCCCGGGCGGGCCGGAGACCGTGCGCCCTCCGCAGGAGGAGGAGCGGGGAGTACGCCGGTTCTGCGTCCGTGATCCCCATGGCCGGGTGGTCGACGCGCTGGGCCCCCGCCGGCCCGCGGGCGCCGGTCATGGCGGTGCCCGCCTCGGTGGACCGGCACGAGGGCGGTGGTCAGCCGACGGTGGGCCTCCGTGGACGGTGCCGGCCACTTCCCCGGGACGACCCGGTCGTACCGCCCTGCCTCGTACCCCTTCCCCCCGCCGGCCCCGCCCCCTGCTCACGTGGTGTTCGTGCGCCGTTCGTGCGAAAGAGAAGGGCGGTCCGCGCGTTCGGAGCGGGAATGAGCAGGACCCCGCCGTTGGATGGGCCACGGTGATGAAACGGTGCGATCCGAAATCGAAGTCCCGAGTCCGAGGACGTCCGGAGGTGTCGCGTGAGCGGCCTTCAGCTGTCGGTCGTCGTGCCCTGCTTCAACGAGGCGGAGGGCATCGGGGCCTTTCACGCGACTCTGGTCGCCGTCCTGGAGGAACTCGGAGACACCTTCGAGATCTGTTACGTGGACGACGGCAGTCTCGACCGCACACGGCTGTTCCTCCACTCCTTCGCCGCACAGGACGAACGGACCCACTACACGGCGTTCAGCCGGAACTTCGGCAAGGAAGCCGCCATGCTCGCCGGTCTGCGCATGTCGCAGGGGGATGCCGTGGTGATCATGGATGCCGACCTCCAGCACCCGCCCGGGCTCATCCCCCGCATGCTCGAACTGCACCGGCACGGCTACGACCAGGTCATCCCGCGTCGCGACCGCTCGGGTGAGGGCGTGGTCCGCAGCACGCTCAGCCATGCCTACTACGCGGTCGTACGCCGATGCGTGGACGTGGAACTCCTCGACGGATCGGGAGACTTCCGGCTGCTGTCCCGGCGGGCGGTGGAGAGCGTCCTGTCCCTGCCGGAGAGCAACCGCTTCTCGAAGGGGATCTTCTCCTGGATCGGCTTCGACACGGTCAGCTTCCGCTACCGCAACAGCGAGCGCGTGGCAGGCCGGTCGAAGTGGGGAAGCAGGCGGCTGCTGAACTACGGCATCGACGGGCTCCTGTCCTTCAACAACCGTCCGCTCCGCCTGGCCATCTACACCGGTTTCTGGGTGTTCCTGTCGGCTCTGGCCTACGCGGTGTGGACGGTGGTGACCGTCGTGCTGCACGGCGCCGACACGCCGGGGTACGCCACTCTGCTCACCGCGGTGGTGGCCCTCAGCGGCATCCAGCTGGTCACTCTCGGGGTCATCGGCGAATATGTGGGGCGTATCTACCACGAGGCGAAGCGCCGCCCGCCCTACGTGGTGCGGGAGACCGACGAGGACTGCCCGGTGCTGTCGGACCGCCCTCCTGCGCCCGTCACCGCGGAGCTGAACGCACTCGTTCCCGCCCGGATCCGCGCCGCGCGCCAGTTCGGCAGTTTCGTCCTGGTGGGATGTGTGAACACAGTCGTCTACCTCAGCGTCTACGCCGTACTGAACCGATGGATCCCCTACCTGGCCGCTCATGTCCTCGGCTACGCGGCCGGTATCGTGTGCTCGTTCCTGCTCAACTCCTACGTCACCTGCCGGACGAAGCCGACCTGGCACGCGTTCGTGCGCTATCCGGTGTCGAGCCTCGTCAATCTCGTGGCGTCGGGGGCTCTCCTCCACTGGGCGGTCAGCGGTCTCGGCGTGGACAAGAACCTGGCCGCGCTCGCCGCCGGCGTCCTCGTCACCCCGGTCTCCTTCCTGCTGGCCCGGTGGGCGATCATGTCGGGCCTCCGCCCGGCCCCCGCGCCGGCCGGGGCACCCAAAGAGCCGCCGGTACGGCCGGCCGGCGAGCCGGTGCGCCGCCGCCCCCTCCACTCCGAGGACCGGTGAGCGCGGATGCCCGACAGCGCACCGGAATCCGCGGTCCCGGACCGGCCGGACGCCACGCGACGCCAGGGCCCGCGTGACCCGCGGGGCGTACCGGGACGGCCGGAGCACGGCACACGTCCACGCTCGCACACCTCGCTCTGGGTGAGCGCGCTCTGCCTGCCGCCCCTCGCCCTGCTCGTCGCTGCGGCATGGTTCGGCCGGTCCGTCCGGCCGGGCGCGGACGACTGGTGCTTCCTGCCCGTGGTGCGGGACGAGGGCATCACCGGCCTCATCGGCCGGTTCTACTTCCACGACAACGGACGGGTCGTCAACGCGGTGCTGGTGGGCGCCTATGCGAAGTTCCAGGTCGCGGGCCACCAGTGGTTCGGTCCCGTCAGCGGCGCGTTGGTCCTCGCCGTGCTGTGGGCTGCGACGGCCGCCGCGTTGCGGCGCTGCCGGATCACCGTGCCACGCGGGCTGCCGCTGCTGGTCGCCGCCATGGCGACCGCCCTCTTCCTGTTCGTCACGCCCAACACGTACAAGACCTTCTACTGGCCCGCCGCGTCCGTCTCGCACACGATGCCGCCGGTGCTGGCCTGCGCCGCGCTGATCCCGTTCCTGGTGGCCCGCTCCCCCCGGGGCAGGGGCGCGGCACTCACCCTCGCCCTGCTCGCCGGTGCGGCCGTCAGCACCCTGTCGGAGGAAACCGCCGTCGTCGTGGCGGTGCTGCTGGTCACCGTCCTGCTCCTGAGCGGCCGTACCGCCGCCGAACCCTCCCGTTCCTTCCTCCGCCTCTGGTGTACAGCGGGTCTCACCGGCGTCGCGGCCGGGGCCCTCGTCCTGATCACCTCGCCCGGCTCGAACACCCGTCGGGAACGGTTCGGGGCGGGTACGGGGTCCTTGGCCGCGCCGGAGTCGCTCGCCGCCTCCCTGCGCGGCTTCGCGGAGATCGCGTACTCCGTGGCGACCACCTGGCAGTACGCCGGAGCGGTCGCGGTGGGAGCGCTCATCGGTCTCCTGTGCCTGGGTCCGGACGGCAGGCCGCCCGCCCTGCCCGCCCGGTGGCCGCTGACGGCCTGTGCCGGAGCGGCCGCGCTCCTCGTGTCCGGTTACCTCTGTACGGTCATCACCTATCCGGTGTTCCAGGAGCGTGTGAGTGCTCCCAGCGCCAACCGGCTCCGCAACGACTACCTCTTGGTGTATGTGGCCCTGCTCGTCGGCGCCGGCACACTGCTGGGGGTGGCGGCCCGGCAGCGTGCCTGGCGGACCGTCCCTCTGCAAGCGGCGTGCGCGGTGCTGTGCGTCCTGGTCTGCTTCGGTCCGGCCGTCGCGTTGCTCGACCTCGACGCGGACATGCGGACGCGAGCCGGGAAGTGGGATGCCCAGGACCGGCGGTTGCGCGAGGGTGCGCGCGCCGGCGCCAGGGTGCTCCCGTACGAGCGGCTGGTGGTCAGTCAGATGCTGGAGCCGTTCAGCCGCCAGGGACGCTCGTACTGGCCCGGAGGGTGCGTCGCCG
>NZ_DATMVN010000669.1:0-9417 GCF_035563135.1 Streptomyces sp. | reverse complement strand
ACGCCGATCGGGTCGGCCGGGTCGGGCTGGTGCAGGTCCAGGGCACGGCGGACCACGTCGACCTTGCGGGCGTGCATCTCGTCGTTGATCCCGGTTCCGCGACCGGTCACCTCTGCCGGGTCCATGCCGGTGTAGACACAGATCAGCGCGGCCGAGGCGGTGGTGTTGGCAATGCCCATCTCACCGGTGAGCAGGCCCTTGTTGCCCGCCGCCACCAGATCGCGGGCGGTCTCGATGCCCACCTCGATCGCGGCGAGCACCTCTTCGCGGGTGAGGGCCGGGCCGGTGGTGAAGTCGGCCGTTCCGGGACGGACCTTCCTGGGCAGCAGGCCGGGTGTCGCGGGGAGTTCGGCTGCCACACCGACGTCGACGACGCAGACCTCGGCGCCCACCTGGGCGGCGAAGGCGTTGCAGACGGCGCCGCCACCGAGGAAGTTGGCGACCATCTGGCCGGTGACCTCCTGCGGCCACGCCGTGACGCCCTGGGCGTGCACCCCGTGGTCACCGGCGAAGATCGCGACGGCCGCGGGCTCCGGGACGGGCGGCGGGCAGAGCCGGGAGAGCCCGGACAGCTGCGCGGAGATGATCTCGAGCATCCCGAGCGCGCCGGCGGGCTTCGTCATCCGCTTCTGGCGTTCCCATGCCTCGCCGAGCGCCTTGGCGTCCAGGGGGCGGATGCCGGCGATGGTCTCCTGGAGGAGGTCGTGCGGCTCTTCGCCGGGCAGGGCGCGGCGGCCGTACGTCTCCTCGTGGACGACCCAGGACAGCGGGCGGCGCTTGGACCAGCCCGCCTGCATCAGCTCGGGCTCCTCGGGGAACTCGTCGACGTAACCGACGCAGAGGTAGGCGACGACTTCGAGGTGCTCGGGCAGGCCGAGCGCGCGGACCATCTCCCGCTCGTCGAAGAAGCTGACCCAGCCGACACCGAGGCCCTCGGCGCGGGCGGCGAGCCACAGGTTCTCCACGGCGAGCGCCGAGGAGTACGGGGCCATCTGCGGCTGGGTGTGCCGGCCGAGGGTGTGGCGGCCGCCTCGGGTGGGGTCGGCGGTGACGACGATGTTCACCGGCGTGTCGAGGATGGCCTCGATCTTCAGTTCCTTGAACTGCTTGGCCCGGGCCTTGGGGAGCGACTTGGCGTACGCCTCACGCTGGCGCTGCGCCAGTTCGTGCATGGAACGGCGCGTCTCCGCGGAACGGATGACGACGAAGTCCCAGGGCTGCGAATGGCCGACGCTCGGTGCGGTGTGCGCGGCCTCCAGGACACGGAGGAGGACCTCGTGCGGGATGGGGTCGCTACGGAAACCGTTACGGATGTCGCGCCGTTCACGCATGACCCGCAGGACGGCTTCACGCTCGGCGTCGTCGTAACCGGGGGCGGGAGCGGAGGCGGGGCCTGCTCCGCCTGCGGCGGGGGCCGGAGCCTCGGCGCCGGCGGTCTCCTCCTCCGCCTCGACGAGCAGGGCTTCTTCGGGGACGTCCACGGTCTCGGGAGCATCCACAGCCTCGGGAACGTCCACGACCTCGGGAGCGTCCACGGCCGGGGCCTCGGCTGCCGGTACCTGTGCGTCCAGGGGCTGCGCTTCCGGGTCCGCGACTACGGCGGGTCCGGCCTGCGGGGTCCCGGCTTCCGGAGCCTCGGTGTTCTCGGGCGCGGCGCCGGGCTCCGGCTCCGGCTCCGCGGGGACCTGGGGTCCGGCCTGCACGACGACGGCGGGCTCGGGAGCCGGTTCGGGTTCCGCGACGGGCTCGAACTGGACCTCGGGCTGGGCCTCGGGCTGGATCTCCGGCTGCTGGAAGGCGACCGGCTCCAGCACCTCCACGGTCTCGGGCCCGGCCGGGGCGGGATCCGCCACGGGGAACTCGGGCTGCGGCGCGGGATCGGCGCTCTGCTCGGGCTCGACGGCGGGGGCGGCCGCGGTCTCCTCGGCCACGGGCGTCGGCGCGGGGTGCGGGACCGTGGGTACCGAGTCCTCCAGGGGTACGAACTGCCCCGTCGGCCCGACCGGGACGGCCACTTCGGCGGGCAGTTCGGCGGACACCCCGGCGGGAACCTCCACCGGTACGTCCGGCTGCACCTCGGCCAGGGAGTCCATGGGGTGTTCCCCGGCGGTCTCCGCCGCCGGCTCTGCGGGAGCCTCCGGCAGCACGGAAGCCGCCGGCTCAGAGGCGTCCGTTTCCGTGGGCGCGGCGGGCACGACAGGTACCACCGCTTCGACGGACTCAGCGAGAAGGACAGACGCGTCATGCTCGGCGGGCGCGGCGGGTGCCTCGGGCTCCGCGACGGGCTCGGGGTCCCCGACCGGCTCGGGAACGGCGACCGGCTCGGGCTCGGAGACCCCGGCCGACTCGGGCTCAGGAACCGCCACCGGCTCAGGCTCAGGGACCACGGCCGGCTCAGGAACCGCCACCGGCTCAGGCTCGGGAACCACGGCCGGCTCAGGAACCACGGTCAACTCAGGAACCGCCACCGGCTCAGGCTCGGGCGGGCCCCAGGCCGGCGCACCCTGGGGCGGGATCTCGCCCAGCTGCGGGCCCGGCAGCATGGACGCGTCCTCCGCCGGGGTGGCGAAGTACTCGGGACCTGCCGTCGCCGGTCCGGCGTGCCGCGCGGGCATCGGGTTCTGCGGGCCGGCCGGCCCCCGGTCCGCGAGTGAACGCACCACTCCGCCGGTATGCGCCCCGCCGTAGGTGGGTGCCTCGGTGGACGCAGGACCACGGTGCAGCGGGCGGCGGGCCGGCGCGGCGGCGGCCGGGACCTGCACGGGCCGGTGCGCCGGGATCTGCACGCCGTGGAGGCCGGACACACCGGACCCGTGCGTGCCGTTCACGCCCTGCCCAGGCGCCGGGGACTGCTCGGGCAGGCCCGCGGGCGCCGCCGGAGCGTCACTCCACGCGCCCTGGGGTGCGGGCATGAGAAGGAGGTCGTCGTCCTCGGACGGGTGCTCGGAGGGTTCGAGGTAGGTGTAGGCGTCCGGTGCGGGGACGCCCGGCTGCTCCACCATGCCTGCGTTCTCCGGCAGTCCCTCGCCCGGGATCTGGCCGGTGTCAGTCATGCGTACCCCTCGCCCATCGTCAGTGCTCCTTCGCCCTTCGCCCGGGATGCCCGAACCACGGCACGCCGGTGCTCGTCAACTAGAACGAGCGGGCTCCCCGCGCGGCACGAAACGCGCACGGAGGTATATATTCTCGCGGCCTTTCGCCACCGCGACAGACAGTTCTGCCTCGGCTCGCTGTGGACTGCGCCACGTTGCGCGTCCCCCGGTTTCGCTGTACCACGTCGCGGAGCAAAATGGTCCACTTTTCCGGACATTGACGAGCGAACCGTCGAACAGCCGGGCGCGGTACAACAATCGGTCAGCCTACCTCGCGCTCCCCCGCGACCACCTCAGGGGGCGAGATCGGTGCGTACCGCGGAGAGCAGGAACACGACGGAGCGTTCGCGCTCCGCCCAGGCGGAGGTGTCCATCTCCACGGACTGGAGCAGCGCGCACTCGACCGCGTACCCGTTCGCCGCGAGGGCCGCACCGAGCGCCTCCGCCTCGTCCCTGTTCGACGCGTGGGTGACGATGCGTTCGGGCCGCCGGTCGGCGACCGCCGTGACCACGGGGACCCCTCCGCCGCCGATCCGTACGACATCGGGTTCGGGCAGGCGTTCCAGGACGTGCGGGGCGGTGCCCCGGACGACCTGGACGCCCACCTGGAAGGTGCGGGCGGCGGCCGCCGTACGCGCGCAGGCGTCGGGGTCGCTGTCCACGGCGAGCACCGCTGCGCCGAAGCGGGCCGCCTCCACGGCGAGGGCGCCGCCGCCGGAGCCGATGTCCCAGACCAGATCACCGGTGCGCGGCCCGAGACGGGCCAGCTGGGCCGCGCGCAGGCCGGGCGACTCCCCTTCGCCGCCCTCCCCCGTGCCGCCGTAGGAAGCGGGGGGCAGGGCCCAGCCGCGGACGCCCTCGGGGTGGGCGGGGCGGCGGCCGGCTATCCAGGCGCCGCCGGCCGCGGTCTCGGGGCCGCCCCCGATGACGATGACGACGTTGGGGTCGCGCCAGGTGTGGTCGGCCGTCTTGTCGGAGGTGAGGACGGTGACCCGCTCGCGCACGGTGCCGAGCTCCTCGCAGATCACGAAGGTGCGGTGGACGCCTTCGAGCAGCAGGGCGAGCTCGGCGGGGCCCGCGCCGGGGGAGGTGAGCACGGCCACCTTGTGGTGGGCGCGGATGACGTTGACCGCGCGGCGCAGGGTGCGGGGGTGGGCGACGACGATCTGCGCGTCGTCCCACGGCATGCCGGCGCGGGCGAAGGCTGTGGCGACCGACGAGACGGCGGGTACGACCTCGACCTCGAGACCGTGTTCGGGCTTGCGCAGGGTGCGTACGACGCCGAAGAAGCCGGGGTCTCCGTCGGCGAGGACCACGGCGCTTCCGCGGTGGCCGGCGATCCTGCGGGCGGCCAGGTCGACGCTGCCGAGGCGGATGCGTTCCGCACGCCCGGGGACTTCGGGCAGCGCGAGGTGGTGGGCGGCGCCGGCGACGAGCGTGGCGGCCGAGAGCGCGGCTGTGGCCGCTCTGGTCAGTGGCGAGCCGTCCCAGCCGATCACCGTGACCCGGTCGGCCATCGTCGTCAGTCTCCTGGGGTGTGAGCAGGCGGGGCTCTGCGCGGGGTGGGCGGAGCAAGGGTGAGCGTATCCGGTCCGTACCAACGCCCCGCCAGGGGCTCCCGGAGCCCGGGCGGGAGGTCAGTTCCAGTCGTCGTACGTGCCGTAGCCGCCCGCGTCGGCCAGCTGTTCCGCTACGCCTTCCAGGTCCTCGGGCAGGAGTCCCCACACGATGAGGTCGGTCCTGATGTCGGTCCAGCCTCCGTCCTCGGTGGCGGTCCTGGCTATGCGGGCGTTGCGCAGGACTCCCTCGCTGATGCAGCCCAGCTTCTGGGCCACCTGCTGGGAGGCGGTGTTCCCGGCAGGGGTGCGCAGCTCGATCCGCTCGAAGCCCTGGTCGCGGAAGAGCCACTCGGCGAGGGCCAGCACGGACTCGGTGGCGTACCCCTCGCCGCGCGCCCAGGGGGCGGTGATGTAGCGGACCTCGGTGGCCAGGGTGCGCCGGTCGGTGTTGAGCAGGCGCACCGAGCCGACGAGGCGCTGGGTGAGGAATTCGGTGACGGCGAAGACTATGCCGTTGCCCTGGGTGCGTTCGGCGGGCGCGATCCTGCGGACCCAGCGTTCGGCGTCGACCTGGGTGTAGGGGTGCGGGGCGTCGGTCCAGGCGGTGACCAGCTCGTCGTTCATCATCTCGATGTACGCGGGGACGTCCGCCATGTCGAAGGGGCGCAGCACCAACCTGTCCGTGCTGATGGAGATGGACGGGAAGGTGGTAGTCATGCGCAGCTCCATGCCGAAGACCGTGTAGAGGCACCAGCATGCAGCATCGGCCCGTGGATGTGCATGGCCGGGTCCGCACGGCGGAGCCCCGCGCACCCTGATGGGGTGCGCGGGGCTCGTGGGGCAAGTGGTGCCCGGGTGTCAGGACTTGGCGGGTGCGCCGAAGGCGGGGACGATCGAGCCCTTGTAGGTGTCCTCGATGAACTTCTTGACCTCGTCGGAGTTGAGCAGCTTCACGAGCTTCTGGACCCGGGGGTCCTCCTCGTTGCCCTCCTTGACGGCCAGGAGGTTGGCGTACGGGTTGCCCTCCGCCTTCTCCAGCACCAGGGAGTCCTTGCCGGGCTGGAGGTCGGCCTCGATGGCGTAGTTGCCGTTGATGACGGCGGCGTCGACGTCGTCCAGGGCGCGCGGGACGGTCGCGGCCTCGATCTCCTTGAACTCCAGGCCCTTCTTGTCCGTGATGTCGCTGAGCTTGGCGTTGGTGCCGACGCCGTCCTTGACGGTGATCAGCCCGTTCTCGGCGAGCAGCTGGAGCGCACGGCCCTCGTTGGTGGTGTCGTTCGGCACGGCGACGGTCTGGCCGGCCTTGATGTCCTTGATGTCCTTGGCCTTCTTGGAGTAGAGGCCGAGGGGTTCGAGGTGGACGTCCGCCACCGGGACGATGTGGGTCTTGTTCTTCTTGTTGAAGTCGTCCAGGTAGGGCTTGTGCTGGAAGAAGTTGGCGTCGACCTGGCCGTTCTCGGTGGCGGTGTTCGGCAGGACGTAGTCCGTGAACTCCTTGACCTCCAGCTTGAGGCCGGCCTTGTCCGCCAGGTTCTTCCTGACGTAGTTCAGGATGTCGGCGTGCGGCGTCGGCGACGCGGCGACGACGAGGGCCTTGGAGGTGTCCGCACCGGCGCCGGTCGCGTCCTCGGCGGCCGGGTCGGAGTCCGTACCGCAGGCGCTGAGCCCGAGGGCGAGGGCGGCGGTGGCCGCCGCGGCAGCGGTGATCTTGATGTTCTTACGCACGAAGAGTGCCTCTTTCCGGTGGTGACGGTGGTGCGCCCGGACAAGGAGTTCGGGCTTCGGGGGAGATGACGTTCAGGAGGTGGTGCGGCCCCTGCGTGCCAGCAGGCGTACGGCTCCGTCACCGATCAGCTGGACCACGGTCACGATGACGATGAGCAGCGCGACGGTGATGAGCATGAACTGGTCGTCGAAGCGCTGGAACCCGTAGGTGACGGCCTTGGAGCCGAGTCCTTCGCCGCCGACCGCGCCGGCCATCGCCGAGTAGCCGATGAGCACGATGACGGTGGTGGTGACGCCGGAGACGAGCGAGGGGAGCGCCTGCGGCAGCAGCACCTTGCGGACGATCGTCGGGATGGACCCGCCCATCGACTGGACGGCCTCGACGAGTCCGTGGTCCACCTCGCGCACCGCTGTCTCGACGAGCCGCGCGAAGAACGGGATGGCGCCGATGGCGAGCGGCACGATCATCGCGGACGGTCCGATGAAGGTGCCGACGACCCAGGTGGTGAAGGGGATCAGGGCGATCAGCAGGATGATGAACGGCAGGGAGCGGCCGATGTTCACGATCACACCGATGACCTTGTTCACCACGATGTTCTGCAGCAGCCCGCCCTTGTCGGTGAGGACGAGCAGGATGCCGAGCGGCAGTCCGCCGGCGACGGTGACGAGCGTGGACCAGAGCACCATGTAGAGGGTGTCGATGGTTCCCTGCGAGAGCAGTGGCTGCATTTCGGACCAGGTCACTTCGCCACCTCCTTGGTGATCGGGGCGGGGGTGCCGGCGGTGCCGACGGGGGCTGCGTCCACGATTTCGGCCTGGAGGCCCTGCTCGCGCAGGAAGCCGATCGGTACGACGTTCTCCTCGAAGCCGCCGGGCAGTTCGATGCGCATGCGGCCGATCTGCTTGCCGCCGACGGTGTCCATCGCGGCACCGAGGATCGAGATGTCGATGTTGTACGTGCGGGAGAGCTGCGAGATCACCGGCTGGGCCGCGGCCTCACCGTGGAAGGTGACGTCGACGATCGTGGAGCCGGGCCCGGAGGGGGCGCCGCCGACGGGGAACAGCTCGTGGGCCAGCTCGGACCCGGGGGTGGCCAGCAGCGCTCCGACCGTGCCCGACTCGACGATGCGGCCCTTCCTCATCAGCGCGGCGGAGTCGCAGACGGTCTTGACGACGTCCATCTCGTGCGTGATGAGCAGGACGGTGAGGCCGAGCTCCTGGTTGAGGTCGCGCAGCAGCTGCAGGATGGAGCGGGTGGTCTCCGGGTCGAGGGCGCTGGTGGCCTCGTCGGAGAGCAGCACCTTGGGGTCGCCGGCGAGCGCGCGGGCGATGCCGACGCGCTGCTTCTGGCCTCCGGACAGCTGACCGGGGTAGGCCTTCGCCTTGTCGGCGAGACCGACGAGGTCGAGGAGTTCGAGCGCCTTGCGGGTGCGTGCCTGTCCGGAGAGCCCGAGGATCTCCAGGGGGAGCTCGACGTTGTCCTGGACGGTGCGCGAGTCCAGCAGGTTGAAGTGCTGGAAGACCATGCCGATGCGGCTGCGTGCCCGGCGGAGCTCCTTGCCGGCGCGCCGGCCGCGGCCGGCGAGGGCCGTGAGGTCCTGGCCGGCGACCGTCACGGTGCCCGAGGTGGGACGTTCGAGGAGGTTGACGCAGCGGATGAGGGAGGACTTTCCGGCGCCGCTCTGTCCGATGACGCCGTAGACCTCGCCCTCGCGGACGTGCAGGTCGACGCCGTCCAGGGCGGTGACCTCACGGCCGCGTGACTGGTAGACCTTCGTGAGGCCCGAAGTGGTGATCACAGGGTTTCCGTCACTGTCGAGTGCACGGCGCGGTGTCCGCCGGGCACGGGGCATTCGTCTGGTGAGACTTTTCTCGGTGGTCGACCGGGGGGGGAGTCTCGGCATGTCCGGCCCCGGCGGGGCGCCGGGTGCGGGGCGTGCCCGGGCCTGCTCGATCCGCTGGGTGCGGGCGGCACGGGCTCGGTCTCGCTTCGGGGCGCGAGGCTCAGGCGGGGGCCCTCAGAAGGCGCGCATTCGACACGTACAACGAGCACCGGGCGTCGGGATCGCCTCGGTCGCAGGGCTGCGGTAGCTCGTCGTGGTCATGCGCCAAGTAAAACAGACGTAACGTTCCAGCAGCTCACCGTGTCCGTATAGCGGACGGTGATGGACGGTGTCTCCCGCACGAAGGAACCCCGTGAGCACCGCTTTGACCAGCGGAAACGTGAATCCTCTCCGGCACGCCCCGCAGACGGCGGCACGATCATGCCGTGCGCGCCCTGTGGCAAAGGCCACGATTCCTTGACGCCCTCGGGACGGCCCGTCCCCCGGGCCCCCACGCGGCTGCTCCGCCCGGCCGTAATACCCTCGCTCCATGCTTGACGCCCTGACGGTCGCGGTCGCCGTGACCGCGCTCGCCCTCGCCGCCTGGTGCGGATTCGCCGCCTACCGGGACCAGCCCACGAAGGACTGGCACTTCATCGGCATGGCGGTCGTCTCCGTGCTGGCGCTGGCGCAGCTGCTCGTGGGGATCGTGCAGCTGGCCCGCGGTGAGCGGCCCGACCAGGGTATGACGATCTTCATCGCCTATCTGATCGGCGCCTTCGCAAGCGTGCCCGCGGCGGGTTTCCTGTCGCTGTCGGAACGGACCCGCTGGGGTTCGGTGACGGTGGCGGCCGGTGCGGTCGTGCTCGCCGTCCTCGAAGTGCGGCTCTACGACATCTGGGGAAACTGACCATGAGCGACACCGACCGCACGGGCGCGCCCGCGTCCCGGGCCCCGGAGCGGGACGCCCCGCGGCAGAAGCAGCAGTTCGAGCTCGGCTCCGGGCCGGGGCGGGTACTGGTCTGGTTCTACGGGGTGTTCACCGTGGCCGCCGCATCCCGTTCGGTCGTCGAGATGGTCCTGGACTTCGGCAGGGCCCCGCTCGCGTACGTCCTCTCGGCCGTCGCCGCCGTCGTCTACGGCTTCATCACGTACTCGCTGGTGCGGGGCGGGGAGACGGCGCGCAGGGCGGCGCTGGTGTGCTGCGCCGCCGAGCTC
>NZ_DATMVN010000668.1:0-8205 GCF_035563135.1 Streptomyces sp. | reverse complement strand
AAAGGGCGGAGGCCGCCCGGCTCGCGGAGGGGGCCGAACAGGCGGCGCGGCTCGCGGAGGAGCTCGACCGGGCGGCCCGGAGCCTGGCCGAAGCGGCCCGGTCCATGGGCAGGATGGCCGCCTGGGCCCGGGACCGCTGAGCGGCCGCCACGATGCCGCTCCGCCGCGACGGCCTCGGCCCCGTCAGTCCTCCGGGTAGCGGCGTGGCGTCCAGACGATCTGCTGCCCGTCACCCCGCCGCACCCGGCGGGTCTGCGAGGAACCGACGATGAGGATCGTCCGCATGTCCACCTCGGCCGGGTCCAGATCGGCCAGCCGCACCGTCCGCACGCTCTCGGCCGGGCCCCCGACATCGCGGCCGAGCACCACGGGTGTGTCCGGGGAACGGTGTTCCAGCAGCAGGTCACGGGCCTTGCCGACCTGCCAGGTCCGGCTGCGGGAGCCGGGGTTGTACAGCGCCATGACGAGGTCGGCCGTGGCTGCCGCGCGCAGCCGCTCGGCGATGACCTCCCAGGGCTTGAGACGGTCGGAGAGGGAGATGGTGGCGTAGTCGTGGCCCAGCGGCGCACCCGCCCGGGCGGCGGCCGCGTTCGCCGCGGTCACCCCGGGGAGCACCCGCACGGCGATGTCCGTGTACGCGTCCTGCGAGGCCACTTCCAGCACGGCCGTCGCCATCGCGAAGACCCCGGGGTCACCCCCGGAGACCACGGCCACCCGGCGGCCGCGGCGTGCCAGGTCGAGGGCGAATTCGGCGCGCTCCGACTCGACCTTGTTGTCGGAGCCGTGGCGCTGCTGGCCCGGCCGCACCGGCACCCTGTCCAGATACGTCGTGTAGCCGACCAGGTCGTCGGCGGCGGCCAGCGCCCCGCGTGTCTCGGGCGTCAGCCACAGCGGCCCGGCCGGCCCGGTGCCGACCACGACGACCTCGCCGGTGTCCCGGCCCGCTGCCGGAGAGGGGCGGGGCGCGTCGATCCGGCTGGGCAGCACGGCGACCGCGAAGTACGGCACGGAGTCCGCGTCGGTGTCCGCCAGGTCGCCGGTCCGCTCCCCGGCCATGGTGGCGCGCTCGACGTAGCGTGCCTCGGACAGTCGCCCGGACGCCTCGAACGCGCGGCGCACGGCGGGGAACGTCCGCCCCAGCTTCATCACCACCGCGGAGTCCGTGGCCGCCAGACGTGCGGTCAGCTCCTCCTCCGGAAGGGTTCCCGGCAGGATCGTCAGCACCTCCTCGGCCTCGACGAGCGGGGTGCCGAGACGGGCGGCGGCAGCGCTGACCGAGGTGACGCCGGGGATGACCTCGGTGTCGTAACGGTCCGCGAGCCGCTTGTGCATGTGCTGGTACGAGCCGTAGAAGAGCGGGTCGCCCTCGGCGAGCACGGCGACGGTGCGCCCGGCGTCGAGGTGCACCGCGAGGCGGGCCGCGGCCTCGGCGTAGAACTCGTCCAGAGCACCCCGGTAGCCGCCGGGGTGGTCCGTGGTCTCCGTCGTGACGGGGTAGACCAGCGCCTCCTCGATGTGGTCGGCGCGGATGTACTGCGCCGCGATCGAGCGGGCGATGGAGCGGCCGTGCCGGGCGGAGTGGTACGCGACGACATCGGCCTCGCCGATGATCTGCACGGCCCGCACGGTCATCAGGGCCGGATCGCCCGGCCCCAGCCCGACGCCGTAGAGCCGCCCGGTGCTTCCGGTGCTTCCGGCGCCCTCGGTCTGCTGCTGCTCGGGCACGCTCACTCCTCCTCGCTGGCGATCGCGTTGAGGGCGGCTGCGGCGATGGCGCTGCCGCCGCGCCTGCCCCGCACGACGAGGTGCTCCAGCCCGGACGAGTGGGAGGCCAGGGCCTCCTTGGACTCGGCGGCCCCGATGAAGCCGACGGGCACACCGATGACCGCGGCGGGGCGCGGGGCGCCCTCCTCGATCATCTCCAGCAGCCGGAAGAGCGCGGTGGGCGCGTTCCCGACGGCGACGACCGCGCCCTCCATCCGGTCCCGCCACAGCTCCAGGGCGGCGGCGCTGCGGGTGGTCGCGAGCTTCGCGGCCAGCTCGGGGACGGCGGGGTCGGAGAGGGTGCAGATCACCTCGTTGTCCGCGGGCAGACGCTTGCGGGTGACGCCGCTGGCGACCATCGCGACGTCGCACAGGATCGGTGCGCCGGCGCGCAGGGCCGCGCGGGCATCGGCCACTGCGTTCGGTGAGAAGGCGAGATCGCGTACGAGATCGACCATGCCGCAGGCGTGGATCATGCGGACGGCGACCTGGCTCACGTCGGCGGGCAGCCCGGCCAGATCCGCCTCCGCGCGGATGGTGGCGAAGGACTGGCGGTAGATCGCCGGTCCGTCCTTCTCGTACTGGTGCACAGTGCTGTCGCTTTCTTCATCGAACAGGTCGGACAAGGGGATGGTGCGGGGTGGTCAGCTGCGCGCGCCCCGGGCCGCCGCCACGGCTGCGGCGAGTGCGCCCGGGTCGTCCCGGACCGTCACGGCCGCGGCTGTCCGGTCTCCCCGCACATGGGAGATCCGGTGGCCTCCGGGGACGGCCAGCACATCGATCCACTCCCCGTGCGGATGACCGCAGCGGCGTTCGCACCCGGACCAGTACACAGGGAGCCGTCCGGCCGGCCCGACGGCGGCCCCCGCTTCGGCCCGCACATCGGCCAGCGACTTCGCGCAGCCGGGCTGCCCGATGCAGGCCCCCACGCCGGCCCACGGGGAGCCCGGCCCGGTGATCAGACCGGCTTCGGACAGGCCGCTCAGCAGGCTGCCCGCACGGCCGGGCGCGACTCCGGTGACGACGGCCCCGCGCCACGGGGTGAGGCGCAGTTCTCCGGCGCCGGACAGCAGCCGCCACTGAGCCTGGTCCAGCCGGCCCAGCGGTACGCCGACCGACAGCGCGGTCTCGTGGCGGCCGCCCGGGACGGGGCCGGGAGCCGGGGGCAGGGCTTCGAGGGGGCGGGGGCGGTGGTGCGGGGCGACCGCGAGGCCGGCCTGCCGCAGCCGGCGGGTGACTTCGGCGGGCAGCGCTGCCGCCGGACCGTCCGGCAGGTCCTTCATCCGCCAGGCGCCGGTGCCCCGGGCCGCGTCGAGGAAGGCCTCGGCGGCGATCAGCGCGGCGCGCGGTCCGTCGGCGGAGGGGACGCGGAGCACGGCGTCACCGTCCCCGATGCGCAGCAGGGCCCCGCCGTCATCCTGGCCCAGGAGGGTGAGGTCGGCGCCGAGGGCGTCCACATCGCCGCGGCCGTCGTCGAGGGCGAACAGGAACCGTCCGGAGAGCGCCGTCGCGCTGTCACTCGCGCAGAGGAGGCTGTCCAGTGCGGTCAGCCAGGGCCGGACGTCGCCGGCACCGAGCCCGTCGAGCCCGGAGAGGGGGGACGCGACCACGTTGCGTACCCGTTCATGCCGTGCGGAGGGCAGCAGTCCGGCCTCGTCCAGCAGCCCGGCCAGCTCGGCGCCGCAGTCCGGGCCGAGCCCGCGCAGCTGCACGTTCCCGCGGGAGGTGAGATGCAGCTCACCGTCACCGAAGCGCTCGGCGGCATGCCCCAGTGCCGCTGCCTGCCGGGGCGTCAGCACCCCGCCGGGTATGCGGATCCGCGCCAGCGCACCGTCGTCCGCCCGGTGCAGGCGCAGCGCGCCGGGACAGGCGTCACCGCTGCTCCGGGCACACGCATCGCCCGGAGACCGGGACGGAGGGGAGGAGGCGGGCATGGCGGCGAGCATACCGACCGTGACCGGGGTACACCCCGACGGTCACTGTGACCTACGGGACACCACTGCCGCCCCGGCCGGGTCAGGGCCACCCGGTCGGGCTCCGGTACCGGTCAGGTGAGGGCCGCCGGGTCGGGCTCCGGTACCGGTCAGGTCAGGGCCGCCCGGTCGGGCCCCGGTACAGGTCACGCCAGGGCCGCCCGGTCACGCCAGGGCCGCCCGGTCGGGCCCCCGTCCCGGTCAGGGCGGGGGCCGTCTGGTCAGGACCCCCCACCCGACGCCTACTATGCCTAGCGGCGGTCCGTTGGGTCCGCCATCGCCATACGGCGACATGGGAGGAAGCCCGGTGAGATTCCGGCGCGGTCCCGCCACTGTGAGCCCGGCCCTCCGGCCGTGCGAGTCAGGAACTCCCCTCCCCGAGGTCGGCTCCGCCCGAGCAGGGGAGACCCCAATCCGACACCGCCCGGGGCGTGGACACCCCGGGGAAGGGCTGACGCCGCATGATCCTGCTCCTGTCGACGTCCGACACCGACCTGCTCAGCGCCCGCGCCTCCGGCGGCCCGGTCGGCTTCCGCTACGCGAACCCGTCCCGGCTCTCCGTCGAGGACCTGCCGCAGCTCCTGGAAGGCACGGATCTCGTCGTCGTACGTCTCCTCGGTGGTGTCCGTGCCTGGCAGGAGGGCCTCGACCAGGTCCTCGCCACCGGCCGGCCCGTCGTCGTCCTCACCGGCGAACAGGCCCCCGACGCGCAGCTGATGGCCGCGTCGACCGTGCCCATCGGCATCGCGGCGGAGGCGCACGCCTACCTCGCGCACGGCGGCCCCGCCAACCTGGAGCAGCTGGCCCGCTTCCTCTCCGACACCGTGCTGCTGACCGGCCACGGCTTCGAGGCGCCCGCCCCGGCCCCCGCGTGGGGCCCGCTGGAGCGGACCGCCAGGGACGTCACCGGCCCGACCGTCGCGGTGCTCTACTACCGCGCCCACCACATGAGCGGCAACACCGCGTTCGTCGAGGCGCTCTGCACGGCCGTGGAGGACGCGGGCGCCCGCCCCCTCCCGCTGTACGTCGCCTCGCTCCGCACGCCCGAGCCCGAGCTCATCGACGAACTCCGCGCCGCCGACGCCATCGTGACGACCGTCCTCGCCGCGGGCGGCACCAAGCCCGCCACCGCGTCGGCCGGCGGTGACGACGAGTCCTGGGACGCGGGCGCCCTCACCGGCCTCGACGTCCCCGTCCTCCAGGCACTCTGCCTCACCAGCCCGCGCGCCGCCTGGGAGGAGAACGACGAGGGCGTCTCCCCGCTGGACGCGGCGACCCAGATCGCCGTCCCCGAGTTCGACGGCCGCCTGATCACCGTCCCGTTCTCCTTCAAGGAGATCGACGAGGACGGCCTGCCCGCGTACGTCGCGGACCCCGAGCGCGCCGCCCGGGTCGCCGGGATCGCCGTGCGCCACGCCCGGCTCCGCCACATCCCGGCCGCCGAGAAGCGGATCGCGCTCGTCCTGTCCGCGTACCCGACCAAGCACTCCCGCATCGGAAACGCCGTCGGCCTCGACACCCCCGCCAGCGCGGTCGCCCTGCTGCGCAGGCTCCGGGCCGAGGGCTACGACTTCGGGCCCGAGGAGGACATCCCGGGCCTGGTCTCCGGCGACGGCGACGAGCTGATCTACGCGCTCATCGAGGCCGGCGGCCACGACCAGGAGTGGCTCACCGAGGAGCAGCTGGCCCGCAACCCGGTCCGCATCCCCGCCGCCGACTACCGCCGCTGGTTCGCCACGCTCCCCGCCGGACTGCGCGAGTCCGTCGAGGAGCACTGGGGCCCGGCGCCCGGCGAGATGTTCGTCGACCGGTCCCGCAACCCCGAGGGCGACATCGTGCTCGCCGCCCTGCGCCGCGGCAACCTGCTGATCCTCATCCAGCCCCCGCGCGGCTTCGGTGAGAACCCGATCGCGATCTACCACGACCCCGATCTGCCGCCCTCGCACCACTACCTGGCCGCGTACCGCTGGATCGCCGCGTCCGCCGACGACAACGGCTTCGGTGCCGACGCGATGATCCACCTCGGCAAGCACGGCAACCTGGAGTGGCTGCCGGGCAAGAACGCCGGCCTGTCCGCCGCCTGCGGCCCCGACGCCGCGCTGGGTGATCTGCCGCTGGTCTACCCGTTCCTCGTCAACGACCCGGGCGAGGGCACCCAGGCCAAGCGCCGGGTGCACGCCACCCTCGTGGACCACCTCGTACCGCCGATGGCGCGCGCCGACAGCTACGGCGACATCGCCCGCCTCGAACAGCTCCTGGACGAGCACGCCCAGATCGCCGCGATGGACCCGGCCAAGCTCCCTGCCGTCCGCGCCCAGATCTGGACCCTCATCCAGGCCGCGAAGCTCGACCACGACCTGGGCCTGGAGGACCGGCCGGAGGACGAGGGCTTCGACGAGTTCATCATGCATCTCGACGGCTGGCTCTGTGAGATCAAGGACGTCCAGATCCGCGACGGCCTGCACGTCCTCGGCGGCGCCCCGGCCGGCAAGGACCGCGTCAACCTCGTCCTCGCCGTCCTGCGCGCCCGCCAGATCTGGGGCGGCACGGCGTCGCTGCCCGGCCTGCGCGAAGCGCTCGGCCTGGACGAGTCGGCGGCCACCCGCACCGCCGCCGACGAGACCGAGGAGCGGGCCCGCGCGCTCGTCCAGGCCATGGACGACGCGGACTGGGGCCCGGCCGCCGTCGCCGCCGTGGCCGAAGGCCACCCGCAGGCCGTCGCCGACATCCTCGGCTTCGCGGCCCGCGAGGTCGTGCCCCGCCTCGCCGCGACGACCGACGAGCTCGACCACGCGGTCCACGCGCTGAACGGCGGCTTCGTCCCCGCCGGACCGTCCGGCTCCCCGCTCCGCGGCCTGGTCAACGTGCTGCCGACCGGCCGCAACTTCTACTCGGTCGACCCCAAGGCCGTCCCCTCCCGCCTCGCCTGGGAGACCGGCCAGGCCCTCGCCGACTCGCTCCTGGAGCGCTACCGCGCGGACAACGGCGACTGGCCCACCTCGGTCGGGCTGTCCCTGTGGGGCACCAGCGCGATGCGCACCGCCGGCGACGACATCGCGGAGGCGTTCGCCCTGCTCGGCGTCCGCCCCGTCTGGGACGACGCCTCGCGCCGCGTCACCGGCCTGGAGCCGATCCCGTACGAGGAACTGGGCCGCCCCCGCATCGACGTCACGCTGCGCATCTCCGGTTTCTTCCGCGACGCGTTCCCGCACACCATCGGCCTGCTCGACGACGCCGTACGCCTGGCGGCCTCCCTCGACGAGCCCGCCGAGCGGAACTTCGTACGCGCCCACACCCAGGCCGACCTCGCCGAGCACGGCGACGAGCGGCGCGCCACCACCCGCATCTTCGGCTCCCGCCCGGGGACGTACGGCGCCGGGCTGCTCCAGCTCATCGACTCCCGCGACTGGCGTACGGACGCCGACCTCGCCGAGGTGTACACGGTGTGGGGCGGCTACGCCTACGGCCGTGAGCTGGACGGCCGCCCGGCCCGGGACGAGATGGAGACCGCGTACAAGCGGATCGCGGTGGCGGCGAAGAACACCGACACGCGTGAGCACGACATCGCGGACTCGGACGACTACTTCCAGTACCACGGCGGCATGGTCGCGGCCGTACGCGCGCTGAAGGGCACCGCCCCCGAGGCCTACATCGGTGACTCGACCCGCCCCGAGACGGTGCGCACCCGCACCCTGGTCGAGGAGACGTCCCGGGTCTTCCGCGCCCGGGTGGTCAACCCGAAGTGGATCGAGGCGATGCGCCGCCACGGTTACAAGGGCGCCTTCGAGCTCGCCGCGACGGTCGACTACCTCTTCGGGTACGACGCGACGACGGGCGTGGTCGCGGACTGGATGTACGACAAGCTGACCGAGACGTACGTCCTGGACCCGACGAACCGCGAGTTCCTCCAGAAGGCCAACCCCTGGGCGCTGCACGGCATCGCGGAACGCCTCCTGGAAGCCGAGTCCCGGGGCATGTGGGCGAAGCCCGACCCGGCGGTGCTCGAAGCCCTGCGCCAGGTGTTCCTGGAGACCGAGGGCGACCTGGAGGGCGAGGACTGAGGACGGGCGCCGGCCGGGGAGACCCTCCGGCCGGCGCCCCGCGGCCTGCCTTGCCGCCTCCGCCCGACGGGTCCACGCTGGTGGGATGGGTGACCGAGCAGGCCATACGCCCATCACGCCGCTCCAGCAGGCGTTCCGTTTGATGGAGGCGGTGGGGGCGCACGACGGCGGCGTGCCCGCCGACCGGCTGGCACGGGAGACGGAGCTGCCCGTGGAAGCCGTCCGCGAGCTGCTGTGGACCCTCACACAGGACGGGTACCTCCGCAGGCTCGACGACGGCGGCTACGTGCTGGGTGCCAAGCTGCACGGCGGACACTGTGCGCAGGACCTGGTCAGCCGGGTCCGCCCGGCCCTGGCCTCGCTGCGGGACGATCTGTCCGCCGCCGCCTACCTCACCTTCTACGAGG
>NZ_DATMVN010000667.1:0-13178 GCF_035563135.1 Streptomyces sp. | reverse complement strand
CGCCCTGTGGGCGGCCGCCCGCCACGTGCTGCCGGCGGGTTCGCCGTGGCGGCTGCCCGCCGCACCGCCGCTGCGCGGGGTGGTCGCCCTGGCGCCGATCGGGGACTTCGCGAGCGCGGTGGAGCTGGACGTCTGTTCGGGTGCGCTGCACCAGCTCCTGGGCGGCGAGGAGCACTTCGAGGCGCGGAGCGCGCACGTCGATCCGGCTCTGCTGCTGCCGACCGGGACAGCGACGGCCGTCGTCCAGGGCGTGGACGACATCACCGTGCCGCAGGCCGTCACCCGGGCGTTCGTGGAGGCGGCGGCGAAGGCCGGGGAGACGGTGGGGCTGACGCTGCTGGACGGGGTGGGGCACTTCCCGCTGATCGACCCGTCGGCCGACGCCTGCGCCGTGGTGGCCGAGGAGATCGCCCAGCTGGCCTGGTAGTACTTGCGACGGACGGCGGAGGATCCGCATCACTGCTGACGACCGGGGCGCAGGGGGACGCCTACCGTGTGAGCGTGACCGAGACGAAGACCAGAAGCCCGGAATTCCGGCTGGCCGCAGGGGCGATGGACGGCCTGCGGCAGGACCTCTTCCATGATGTGTTCGCATACCGTCCGATGGGGCCGCTGGGCACGGACGGCCCGGTGATCCGGAGGCTCCCGAAGCCGATCCGGACGCGGGCCGTCTGGTTCCCGCACGCGGTGGTGGCCGCGGTCGCGCTGATGGCCCTGCTGGGAGGCGTCTTCTCGGCGAACACCTACTCCCCGTTCGGGATCGCGACACTCATCACCGCGTTCCTGCCGGCCGCCGCGTTGATGATGACGCTGCTCCGCCCCGTCCTCGCCTTCTGGGCGTCGATCGCCCTGGTCCCGGTGACGGCCGTCGTGGGCAGCGGGGACTGGCCGTGGGCGCCTCACACCTTCGTGTGCCACCTGGGCGTCCTGATCGTCGTCGCGGCGCGGACCAGGCCGCGTACGGCGGCCTGGATGTGGGTGATCACCCTGCTCCCCGGCTTCTTCATGGCCGCCCTCGGCTCCTACGACCCCTCCTCGACCAATGGCGGCATGGCCTTCACGTCGGCGTTCGCCCTGCTCGTCGTGACGGTCGTGCAGACCCGCCGTGAGGCCCAGCGCGAGGTGACCGTGCAGCGCACCGTCACCGCCGTGGAACGCGACCGGCGCACGCTCCTGGAGGAGCGCACCACCATCGCCCGTGAGCTGCACGACGTCGTCGCCCACCACATGTCCGTCGTCGCGATCCAGGCCGAGGCCGCCCCGTACCGGGTGGACAACCCGCCGCCCGAGCTGGAGCAGGCCTTCGTCACCATCAGGGAGAACGCCGTCGCCGCGCTCACCGAACTGCGCCGGGTCCTCGGCGTCGTACGGGCCGAGGACTACGAGGCACCGGACGCCCCGCAGCCCACCCTCGCCGAGATCGACCGGCTGCTGGACAACGTCCGGGAGGCCGGGCTGGAGACGGAGAAGACGGTCACCGGCGCGGTGCGCGAGCTTCCGCAGGGCGTCGAGCTGTCGGCGTACCGGATCGTCCAGGAGGCGCTGAGCAACACGCTCCGGCACGCGCCGGGCGCCACCGCCAAGGTGGAGATCGGCTATGTGCTCGGCGGGCTGGGACTGCGCGTCGTCAACGGTCCCGCCAGGGGCCTGGTCAAGCCCTCGCCCGGCGCCGGTCACGGGATCACCGGGATGCGGGAGCGGGTCGCGATGCTGAACGGGGAGATGACGGCCGGGGCGGCACCGGACGGCGGCTACGAGGTCGCCGTGTTCCTCCCCGTCCCGGCGGCCGAGGCCGCCGCCACGAAGGGCGGCACCGCATGAACGACACCATCCGGGTCCTGATCGTCGACGACCAGATGATGGTCCGCGAGGGTTTCTCCGTGCTGCTCAACGCGATGCCCGGCATCGAGGTCGTCGGCGAGGCCGTCGACGGGCGGCAGGCGGTCGCGCAGGTCGCCGTCCTGCGGCCCGACGTGGTGCTGATGGACATCAGGATGCCGGAGCTCAACGGCATCGAGGCGACCCGTGAGATCGTCGCCGCCGACGCGGACGCCAAGGTGCTCGTGCTGACCACGTTCGACCTCGACGAGTACGTGTACCAGGCGCTGCGGGCCGGAGCCTCCGGCTTCCTGCTGAAGGACGCCTCGGCACGGCAGCTCGCCGAGGGCGTGCGGGTGGTGGCGTCCGGCGAGGCACTGCTCGCCCCGACGGTGACCCGGCGGCTGATCACCGAGTTCTCGAAGATCGCCGAGGCCCCCCGGCCGCCCGCCATGGCCAGGATCGGCGATCTCACCGAGCGGGAGACGGAGGTGCTGGTGCTGATCGCGCAGGGGCTGTCGAACCTGGAGATCGCCTCGCACCTGGTGGTCGCCGAGTCGACGATCAAGACGCACGTCAGCCGCATCCTGGTGAAGCTGGGGCTGCGGGACCGCACCCAGGCGGCCGTGTTCGCGTACGAGGCACGGCTGGTCACCCCCGGATGACGCCGCCCCCCGGATAGCGTCGGCCCATGCACGTGTCCTTCGACCCCTGGTCCCCGGCGTTCGTCGCCGACCCGTACCCCGCCTACGCCGCACTGCGGGCCACCGGCCGGGCGCACTACTTCGAGCCGACGGGGCAGTGGCTGATCCCGCACCACTCCGATGTGTCCGGGCTGCTGCGCGACCGGCGGCTGGGACGGACGTATCTGCACCGCTTCAGCCACGACGAGTTCGGCGTCACCGCCCCGCCGGCCGCCCACGAACCGTTCCACACGCTCAACGGGCACGGGATCCTCGATCTGGAGGCCCCCGACCACACCCGGATCCGGCGGCTGGTCGCCAAGGCGTTCACGCCCCGCAGGGTCGAGGCGCTCGCCCCGGTCGTGGAGCGGCTGGCCGCCGGGCTCGTCGACGACTTCGTCGAGGCCGGCGGCGGTGATCTGCTGAGCGCGGTCGCGGAGCCGCTGCCGGTGGCCGTGATCGCCGAGATGCTGGGTGTCCCGGAGGCCGACCGGGGACTGCTGCGGCCGTGGTCGGCGGCGATCTGCGGGATGTTCGAGCTGAACCCGCCGGAGGAGACCGCGTGGGCCGCCGTGCAGGCGTCGGTCGAGTTCTCGGGCTATCTGCGTGAACTGATCGGGGCACGGCGCGCGGACCCGGGGACGGATCTGATCTCCGGGCTCATCGCCGCCCATGACGACGAGGACCGGCTGACCGAGCAGGAGATCGTCTCCACCTGCGTGCTGCTGCTCAACGCCGGCCACGAGGCGACCGTCAACGCCACCGTCAACGGCTGGTGGATGCTCTTCCGGCATCCGGGGCAACTGGCCTCCCTGCGCGGCGACCACAGCCTGTTGCCGACGGCGGTGGAGGAACTGCTGCGCTATGACACCCCGGTACCCATGTTCGCGCGGTGGGTCCTGGACGACATCGAGGTCGACGGCACCGTCATCCCGCGTGGTTCGCAGGTCGCGCTGCTCTTCGCCTCGGCCAACCGGGACCCGGAGCGGTTCGCCGACGCGGAGACGCTCGACCTGTCCCGGAAGGACAACCCGCACATCTCCTTCGGCGCGGGCATCCACTACTGCCTGGGCGCTCCGCTGGCCCGCCTCGAACTGGCGGCTTCCTTCGGGGAGTTGCTGCGCAAGGCGCCCGGGATGCGGGTGACGGCCGAACCGGAGTGGAATTCCGGGTACGTGATCAGGGGGCTGCGGGAGCTACTGGTCGAGATCTGAGGCGAGGACACCCCGGCCGGTACGCGGCTGGCGGAGACGGCGGAGTTCTTCGCGTTCATGCAGACGGAAGTGGCCGGTGTCCTGGACCGGTGGCAGGAGAGCCGCAGGACGCCGGGCTGAGGCCGGCAGGCCCGGCCCCCGGACGCCGGCCGCAGGTGACACCGGCCCCTCAGATGCCGGCCGCAGGGAGTACCGGTCCTCAGGCGCCGACCGCTGGGAACACCGGTCCCTCAGGTGGCCGCCGCGCGGAGCGCCGGTCCTCAGGCGCCGGCCGCAGGGAGCACCAGTCCCCAGGCGCCGGCCCGGACCGTCCATGTGCGGGTCCTGACAGGACCCGCGACCTGTATGTCCGCGCGGTAGCGGAAGTCCGGGCCGGAGACCGTGACCGCCTTGGCCTCCAGCGTGTGCGTCTCGCCGGAGGCCGTGTGGATGACCACGTCCGCCAGCCCTCCGTCGCCCTGGGCGGTCACCGAGACGTCCTCGACCGGCCGGTCCAGGTCGTTCAGCAGGACCCCGTCCGCCTCGACCCGCAGCCGATGGGCCCGGGAGGGATCGGCGAGCGAGGGCGGCACGGGGCGGACCAGGGAGGCCACGAGGCTGCGGCAGGTGTCCCAGACCGTGTGGGGCGGACCCTGTGCGGGCCTGGCCGCCGGAATGCGCAGCTCGCCGAGGACGACTCCGTCGCTGTCGTCGACGAGCAGGTCCAGCCGGCGGGCGGCACCGTCGAGTGCCGTGCGCGCCGCCGCGACCGCGCCCCGGGGCACGCCGAGCGCGTGGGCGAGTTCCAGCGTGTGCGCAGCGCCGACCGGGATCAGGGCCAGTGCGCTGTCCGCGAGCTCCCGCTCCCGGTGGAGCTGGGACACGGCGCGCAGCAGCGCGTGGTCGTCACCGACGACGACCGGACGTCTGGAGCCCCGCCGGGACAGGGCTCTGGCGAACTCGTCAGGGCTGTCCGCGAGGCAGATCTTGGCGTGCGCGCCGGCGCTCAGCACGTCCTTCGCGATGCGCACGGACTCGCCGTCGTAGCGGCGGGCAAGGGGATCGATGAGTACCAGTAGCTGGTGGTCGCCGTCGCCGGGGGGCTCTGCAGCCGACACCTCGGTCCTTCCTCGGGTAGCATCTTGGTGCAAGAGCCCCTTGCGCTATTGCGCCAGGGGCTTCGTCTATTCCGGGGCACCCGGTTCGACGGCTCAGGCTTTGCCGTACATCGTCGTGCGGCAGGTACGACCTTTACGTACGCCCCCTGGCCTTGGACATGCCCCGCCCGGAAGGGGTGTACGCCTGTGCCCGCACTTGTGCTGCTCGGTGCTCAGTGGGGTGACGAGGGCAAGGGGAAGGCCACCGACCTCCTCGGTGGATCCGTTGACTATGTGGTGCGTTACCAGGGCGGCAACAATGCCGGCCACACGGTTGTCGTAGGCGACCAGAAGTACGCACTGCATCTCCTCCCCTCCGGAATCCTGTCGCCGGGGTGTACCCCGGTCATCGGTAACGGTGTCGTCGTCGACCCGGCGGTCCTGCTCTCCGAGCTGAGCGGTCTGAACGAGCGAGGCGTCGACACGTCCAAGCTCCTGATCAGCGGCAACGCTCATTTGATCACTCCGTACAACGTCACCGTCGACAAGGTGACGGAACGCTTCCTCGGGAAGCGCAAGATCGGCACGACCGGGCGCGGTATCGGCCCGACCTACGCCGACAAGATCAACCGGGTCGGCATCCGCGTCCAGGACCTCTACGACGAGTCGATCCTGGAGCAGAAGGTCGAAGCGGCGCTGGAGCAGAAGAACCAGCTCCTGGCCAAGGTCTTCAACCGGCGCGCGATCGAGCCCGGGAAGATCGTCGAGGAGATGCTCCAGTACGCGGAGCAGATCAAGCCGTACGTCGCCGACACGACGCTGATCCTGAACGACGCCATCGACGAGGGCAAGGTCGTCCTCTTCGAGGGCGGCCAGGGCACCCTGCTGGACGTCGACCACGGCACGTACCCCTTCGTCACCTCGTCGAACCCGACCGCGGGCGGCGCCTGCACCGGGGCCGGTGTGGGCCCGACGAAGATCAGCCGGGTCATCGGCATCCTCAAGGCCTACACCACCCGCGTCGGTGCCGGACCCTTCCCGACGGAACTTCTCGACGAGGACGGCGAGGCGCTGCGGCGGATCGGCGGCGAGCGCGGTGTCACCACCGGCCGTGACCGTCGCTGCGGCTGGTTCGACGCCCCGATCGCGCGGTACGCGACCCGTGTCAACGGCCTCACCGACTTCTTCCTGACCAAGCTGGACGTGCTGACCGGCTGGGAGCAGATCCCGGTGTGCGTGGCGTACGAGATCGACGGCAAGCGCGTCGAGGAGCTCCCCTACAGCCAGACCGACTTCCACCACGCGAAGCCGGTCTACGAGATGCTGCCGGGCTGGTCCGAGGACATCACGAAGGCCAAGACCTTCGGCGACCTGCCGAAGAACGCGCAGGCGTACGTGAAGGCGCTGGAGGAGATGTCCGGCGCACCGATCTCCGCGATCGGTGTCGGCCCCGGCCGCACCGAGACGATCGAGATCAACTCCTTCCTGTAGGGGTTTTGCTGCTCCCCCCGGGGGAAGCAGCGCGACGGCGGCCGGACCTTCTCCCGTGGAAGGTCCGGCCGTCCTTTGCTTCCGGCCGCCCTGCGCTTCCGGCCGTCTCCTGCTTCCGGCCGTCCTTTGCTCCCGGGTCCTGCCTGGGCAGATCCCCGCCCCTACCCGGGCAGGGCCCAGCCCTCCCCGCAGAGCCGCATCCCCTTCGGCGTCGCGCAGGGCAGGTGGCCGTTGGTGCGCATGATTTCCTCGCCGTAGTTGTCCAGGTAGTTCAGGAATCCGGCCACCAGGGAGTTCGCGGGCGGCGACCCGTAGGTGTACGCGTACTCGATCTCCCGGTACGGGTAGCTGCTGGTGGCGATCGTCTCGACGGACGGCGTGGTGCCGTCGATGGCTGTCCGGTGGGCGCCTTCGGGCACCGCACCGCCCCGCAGTTCGGTGTAGCCGATCGCTCCGTCGAGCTTGGCGACCTCGCTCAGCACCTGGTCCGTCCCGTCGAGTTCGCAGCGCAGGACCGGGGCATCGGCGTAGTCCTTGGTGATGCAGTCGCGCGAGGACGTGGCGGGCTCGTTGGCGCCCAGCACGCGCCGCTGGAACACCTCGCGGGTCCCCGAGTTGGCGTCCCGGCTGACGAGCCGGATGTCGAGGTCGGGGCCGCCCTCGACGACCTCGTTCCAGTTACGGACCTCACCGCGGTAGATCCGTCTGATCTGGTCGAGGGAGAGGTCCTTCACCGGCACGGTGTCATTGACGACGAGCGAGAAGAGCGAGATCGCGACCCGCTTCTCGTGCAGCTCGGTGAGAGCGGCCGGCCTGGGGCCGTCGGACAGGGCGATCATGGAAGGGGAACCGTCGGAGCCGGACTTGAGGCCGGTGGCGGCGAGCTTGCGCACACCGGCGTTGCTGCCGTGGATCTCCAGGCGGATGCCGGCACCTTCGCACTCGTCCTCGTACTTCTTCTTCAGTTCCTCCATGACCGGCTTGAACGCGGTGGAGCCGGTGACCGTGAGGGTGCCCTGGGCGCAGTCCATCGGGGGCGGGGAGTCGTCCCGTACGACGATGATCCCGGCGAGTGTGACGACGCAGGTGGTGAGGGCCACGGTGATGATCCTGGCCGCCGGTCCGAAGAGCGGGGGCTTCTCGTCGGGGCGGGCGGCCTTGTTCCGTGCCACGACACCGTCCCGGATGCCCCCGGAGACCCTGATCGGACCGCCCACGTGCGAACCGGTGAGCAGGACCAGGAGCTTGAAGTGCTCGTTGCGGTTGAGGGGGACGCGCGGCAGCCGGATCACCGAGCCGTCGTGCCGCAGGCCGGCCGCCGGGGTGAAGTGATCCATCAGGTGCTCGGCGTCCGGCGAATGGGTCACGGCGATCCCGCGGACCGTCCGTCCGGTGAACTCCGCCGTGAGGCCGTTGAGTTCACCGCGCCCGGTGTAGTCCTCGTCGCCGATCGACTGCGAGCCGTCGTTCTCGATGCGCAGCAGGACGAGGGTGGCGTCGGCCATGTCGGGGGTCTCGTTGAAGAGACCGAGCCGCACATTGGCCCGGCCCTGGCTGACTTCGCTGCCTATGGGGGTGTCCATCTGCACGCGGTAGCCGATGCGTTTGCGGCGCGGGACGCGGCGTTCGTACCAGAGCACGCCCGCCGAGGTCGCGACGCCCAGGAGGGCGGTGAGGACGGCGATGACGTTCTCGGGGGTGAACAACGGACCCATGGTGCTCGCGCTCCCTCGTGGGTGCGGTGTGCCGGATGGCTCACCGTACGGCTGGGGGCCCGGTGGTAGGTGCGCCTCCGTTTTCCTTCCGGTGAAGTTCGTCTCGCGTTCAACAAGAGTGCCGCTCGGTGCGGTCGGAGGAGCGGGAGAAGAGGCCGAGTTCTGGTCTAGACCTTGACAGGTCCAGACCATCGACGCTTGAGTGGCCGTAACCCCCCATGGCGGCGCCCGCTCAGTGCGGGCGTCGCGTCGAAGGAGTGATCACGTGGCCAAACGTGTCATGAGCCTGATCGTCGCACTGGGCGCGGTCATCGCGACGTTCGTCTTCCTCCCCGTCTCCACGGCGTCGGCCGCTGCCTGCGCCCCGGCCTGGAGCGCCTCCGCCGTCTACTGGGGCGGCAACTCCGCCTCGTACAACGGGCGCAACTGGTCGGCGAAGTGGTGGACCCAGAACGAGCGGCCCGGCACGGTGGATGTCTGGGCCGACCAGGGCAGTTGCGGCTCCGGCGGCGAGACGGACCCGGGGGAGCCGGACCCCTCGGGCTTCGTCGTGAGCGAGTCGCAGTTCAACCAGATGTTCCCGAGCCGGAACTCGTTCTACACCTACAACGGCCTCAAAGCGGCGCTGAGCGCCTACCCCGGCTTCGCCAACACCGGCAGCGACACGGTCAAGAAGCGGGAGGCGGCGGCGTTCCTCGCCAACGTCAGCCACGAGACCGGCGGCCTGGTGCACATCGTGGAGCAGAACACCGCGAACTACCCGCACTACTGCGACACCAGCCAGCCGTACGGCTGCCCGGCCGGCCAGGCCGCCTACTACGGGCGCGGACCGATCCAGCTCAGCTGGAACTTCAACTACAAGGCCGCCGGTGACGCGCTCGGTATCGACCTGCTCGGCAACCCCTGGCAGGTGGAGCAGAACGCGGCCGTGGCCTGGAAGACCGGTCTCTGGTACTGGAACACCCAGTCGGGACCCGGCACCATGACGCCGCACAACGCCATCGTGAACGGCGCCGGCTTCGGCGAGACGATCCGCTCGATCAACGGCAGCATCGAGTGCAACGGCGGCAACCCCGCCCAGGTCCAGAGCCGCATCAACAAGTTCCAGGCGTTCGTCCAGATCCTCGGCACCACCCCCGGCTCGAACCTGAGCTGCTGAACCACGGCCCCGACCCGGGGACGGGGGGCGCGTCCGGCCGGTGCCGGACGCGCCCCCCGTCGGTTTCCACGGACGGGCGGTCGGCAGGATCACACCATGGACACGGACAGCGCGGGCACCCCGCCCATGACCACCGGGGCACGCCTCGCCCTGATCGACACTGCTCCCGCCCTGCCCTTCCGTGCCCTTCCCGGCGGGGGAGGAGGGCGAGGACAGCGCCCCGGAGCCGATGGGGCAGCTCTGCAATCCGGCGGGCAGCATGCAGGTCTGGCGGGTGCCCGGGGGTTCGCGGTGGCTCGCGGTGGCTCGGGCTCACGGTGGGCCAGGCCGATCCGGACTTCCCCGTCCGGCTGCTCGCCGCAGTCGGCGGGACGGCGGACCTTCCGGGGTGAGGACCTGCCGCCCTCCGAGCAGGGCCCACCCCTGAGGTGAGTCAGAGCAGGGGCGGCTTCACCGACATCAGCAGGTGCTGGTGCGTGGCTGCCCCGGGGTCCTCCCCATGGGTGATCATGGCGCGCTGCCCCGGTCCCATCAGCTTCAGCCGGACCGTCGTGTCCTCGAAGGAGGACAGGGCGTCCATCAGATACGCCGGGTTGAAGGCCACCGTCATCCCGGCGGTACCGTCCAGGGCCGCCGGAAGCCGTTGCGAGGCCACGTCGTCCTCGAATCCCGCCTGCAGCAACACCGAGCCGTCCGGCGCGGCGGAGAACGTCATCTGCAGCGGGCTGCCGCCGTCCGCGACCACGGAGACCCGCTTCACGGCCTCCACCAGGCTCGCCCGGTCCATCGTCGCGACCGCGGGCTCCGTCATGGCGAACAGCTTGTCGTGGCGCGGCAGCCGACCGTCCAGCAGACGCACCGTCGTACGTGTCCCGGCGTGCTCGAATCCGGCCGATCCGCCGTCCACGGCGACGTCGACCTGTCCGGTCCTGCCGAGCGACCGGGCGATCTCGGCCAGCCGGCGGGCCGGGACCAGGACATCGGCCGTCACGTCCGGTGCCGTCGCCTTGAACGGCAGGCCGCGCACCGCGAAGCGGTACCGGTCGGTCGCCGCCAGCGTCATCGTGGAGCCGTCGAGTCCCAGCCGGATCCCGGTGAGCGCCGGCAGGGTGCCGTCCCGCCCCGCTGCCACCGCCACATGCGCGACCGCCGAGGCGAACTCCCCCGCGTCCACCGTCCCGCGGACCTCCGGCAGCGGCGGCAGCGAGGGGTAGTCGTCGAGAGGCAGGACCGAGAGACCGAAGCGCGAGCCGTCCGCCGTGACCGTGAGACGAGAGCCCTCCACCGCGCACTCCACGGGCCCCTCGGGCAGCACCTTGCAGATGTCGAGCAGCCGCCGGCCCATGACCAGCGCCTTGCCGGGGCGGACGGTGTGCGCCTGGGCCTCGACGCGCACGGAGGCCTCGAAGTCCGTCCCGGACACACGCAAGCGGCCGGCATCCGCATCGAGGAGGAGCCCTCCGAGGACGGGAACGGGCGAACGCACGGGCAGGACACGAGCCGCCCGGGAGACAGCATCGGTCAGTTCGCCACGCTCCATGCGGAACTCCACGGCAGGGGCCTCTCGTCCGGCGTACGACACGGTCGAGAACCACGCTAGGCGGCACCACTGACAGTCGCGGCGGACCGACGACAGCGACCACCCCCGTGAGCCGCTGCCGCCGTGCCGTCCGGACGTCCCCCGACGTCCTCGGGCCCCCGGGGCCGGGCTGCCGCGACGTCCCCCGACGTCTCCCGAACGCCCCGGAACACGCTGGGGAGTCTAGAGGGGCGGGGCGGTGGGCCGGGAGCTTCAATGCGCACTGTGTGGCCCACGACGGGTATCGGACCGCACAGCCGGGCCGGTACTCTGCACCCCGGTCCCGGGGAGGAACGGAGAAAGACGTGCGTGCGCGGGAACGGGCCGACGACGTACTGCTGATGTACCGGCTCGCACGGACCGGTGGATCACCCGAGCTGCTGCGCGGACTGGCCGGGCGGGCCGGGGGCTGGGCCGGGATCCTGGACGGTGACGGCACGGTGCTCCAGGCCGTGGGCGGGAACGCCCGGTGGCCGGGGCACGAGGCGGCCGGGCTGGCCTCCCGGGCCGCCCGGGAGTTGACGGCCCGGGGGACCGGTTCGTACTCCCTCGACACCGAGGAGTGCTCCGCGCTGCTGCTTCCCCTCGGCCGGCCGTCCGAGAAGCACGGCCCGGTCCTCGCCCTCGTCGCCCCCAAGCCGCTGCCCGGCGGACTGACCACACTGATGGCCGACGCGGTGATGCCGCTCTCCCTGTCCTGGGCCTCGGAGAGCGTCGAACGCAAACGGCGGCGGGTGGACCTGGCGGAGTCCCGGGGCCGCGAGGCCGTGCTGCACCTGCTGATGACGGGACAGCTCTCCATCGCCCACCAGGTGGCCGGCGCCCTGCGGCCGAAACTCCCCGACCCCGTACGCGTGTGCGTCGTCGAGTGCTCCGGCGGACAGCGCGACGAGGTGGCCCGGATCTGCGCGGACGTCTCCGGCGGCCGTACCTGGATCGTGCGCTGCCCGGTGTACGCCCGTCATCTGATCCTGATCGCGCCGGCGGACGAAGAAGCGGAAGCGGAGGGACCTGCGAGCGGCCGTACCCTCGGCCTGGCGATCGCCGGACTCGTGGACGACTGCGTCGTGGGCGTCAGCGAGGAGGTGCGGCTGCCCGACACGGCGACCGCCTACCAGCAGGCCTTCCACGCCCTCGCCGTCGCCCGCGGCGTACCGGGGCGCCACGCCGGATTCGGCGCCGCCCAGGAGCCCACCCTGCTCGTCGGCGCCGCCGGGGCGAGGTGGGCCGACGCCCTGCTCGAACCCCTCCTCGTCCATCTGCCGCGCCGCTCGCAGGACCCGGGCAGCCAGGAGCTGTCCGCGACCGTCGCGTCCTGGCTGGCGTTCTCCTCCCACGCCACCCAGCACCTGAAGATCCACCGCAACACCCTGGCCGCCCGGCTGAAGCTCGTCGGCGAACTCCTCGGCCTGGACCTCAACCGGCTCGCGGACCAGGCGGCCGTCGACCTGGCCCTGCGGATCAGGGCCACCCCGGCCCTGCACCGCGCCCGCCCCGAGGACCCCGCGGCGTCCGAGGACCTCGACACGGTTCTGCGCTCCCCCGGCGTCCGGAACTGGGCCGTCCAGCAGCTGCGGCTCCTGGACCGGGCCGGCCTCATGGGCGAGGAGACCCTGCGGACGTGGCTGCGCTGCGAGGCGCAACTGAGCCCGGCAGCCGCCGAACTGGGCATCTCCGTGCCCGGCGCGCGCAAACGCCTCATCCGGCTCGAAGCCCTGTTGTCCCGGTCGCTGCTCCGGACACCGAGCGCGCGTTACGACCTGTGGCTCGCGTTCCGGGCGGTGGACCTCGCGGCGTGAGCCGCTCAGCCCGTCTTCGTGTACGTCAGGCTCTTGCCGGTGACCGTGCCCTCACGGCGCAGGGTGCCGTCGGGCAGCAGCGTCAGGACGGTGGGCTCACCCGGGGCGCACGACGACATCGGTTCGCCCTCGGTGACCCGGGAGGACCCGATGCGGACGGGCCCGCCGGAGGAGGGCTCACCGTCCAGGTCGGCCTGGAAGACGCAGCGGTAGGAGCCGCCGGTGCCGAGAGGGCCCTCGGCGGTGAGGGACAGCACGGTGTCGCCCACCTCGCCCTGCTGGACGACGAGCCGGCGGGTGGAAGGGCCTCCGCCGCCTTCGACGGTCCCGGACCAGGCGCCCAGGAACCCGGCAGGGACGGCACCGTCCGCGCCCGCGCCGCCGGAACCCTTGCCGTCCGTGTGCGTGCCGCCCGTGGAGGCGCCGGCAGCGGAAGGCGGGACGGTCCCGGTACCGGACGCCGTGGAACCGCCGCTCCCACCCTGCATGAAGGCGTACACCCCGCACCCCGCACCCACCGCGACGAGCAGCGCGACACCGGCCAGCAGCAGGGTGGAGCCCGTCCTGCGGCGGCGCTCGGGTGCGGGCGGGGCGAAACGGGCCGGGGCAGGCCCGTACGGAGGAGTGGGCCCGCGGCCGTACCC
>NZ_DATMVN010000666.1:0-3300 GCF_035563135.1 Streptomyces sp. | reverse complement strand
GGCCGCCCCATTCGACGGGGACCAGCGAGAGCTGCACGGAACGCCGGCGGCGCTGTTCGATCTCGTCGTGGTCGGAGACGGTGGAGCCGTCCTCGACCCGGCCGGCCCGGTTCAGTGCCCCGGCCGTCAGCGCGAGCGCCTCGGCCAGAGTGGTCTTGCCCGAGCCGCTGTGGCCGGCCAGCACCACGTTCCGTACGGAAGCGGGCCCGCCGGCCGCCGCTGCCCTGCCGGCGGCTCCGGTGTGCGTGTGTGTCCTGTCACCCATGACGCGTGCCTCCCGTTCGGTGGCGGTACCGCAAGAGCTGGGGGCGGATGCGCGGGCAGGGGAACCGTCGTGGCGGCTCCGGCGACGCCCGTGGTCATTCGAGCTTTTCACCCGTGCCGGAAGCCGTCCACACGTCACCCGCGGCGAAGCGGGACTTCCCGGGCGCCGGGCGGGACGGGGTGCCCCGCCGATGCCGGGCACGGCTGGTGACTACGATGGGCCAGCCGGTGGCCGAAGGGGCCACGGCGCCCGCCGAACCTCGGGAAGGCCATGCTGAACAAGTACGCGCGTGCATTTTTTACGCGTGTCCTCACACCGTTCGCCGCTCTGCTGCTCCGCCTCGGGGTCAGCCCCGACGCGGTCACTCTCGTCGGTACGGCCGGAGTGATGGCAGGTGCGCTGGTCTTCTTCCCGATGGGGGAGTTCTTCTGGGGCACGATCGTGATCACGGTCTTCGTCTTCTCGGACCTCGTCGACGGCAACATGGCCCGGCAGGCCGGGATCTCCAGCCGGTGGGGCGCGTTCCTGGACTCGACGCTCGACCGGGTGGCGGACGGGGCGATCTTCGCCGGGTTCGCGCTCTGGTACGCGGGCCGCGGCGACGACAACGTGCTGTGCGCGGTCGCGATCTTCTGTCTGGCCAGCGGCCAGGTGGTCTCGTACACGAAGGCGCGGGGCGAGTCGATCGGCCTGCCGGTCGCGGTGAACGGACTGGTGGAGCGCGCCGAGCGGCTCGTCGTCTCGCTGGTCGCGGCGGGCCTCGCCGGCCTGCACGGCTTCGGGGTGCCCGGCATCCAGGTCCTGCTCCCGGTCGCGCTGTGGATCGTCGCCGTGGGCAGCCTGGTCACGCTGATCCAGCGAGTGGTGACCGTGCGCAGGGAGTCGGCCGAGGCCGATGCCGCCGCGGCCGCCGCCCAGGGCGGGACGGCGGAGCAGGGGAGCGGGGCCGCGCAGTGAGCGACACCGGAACCGATCTGAGGGGGCGGCTGTCCGACGGGCTCTACGGCCTCGGCTGGGGAGCGGTGAAGAAACTCCCCGAGCCGGTCGCGGCCGCGCTCTTCCGCACCCTGGCCGACCAGGTGTGGAAGCGGCGCGGGAAGTCCGTGCTGTGCCTGGAGTCGAACCTCGCCCGGGTGGTGCCCGGCGCGGACGCCGCACGGCTGGCCGAGCTGTCGAAGGCCGGCATGCGCTCGTACATGCGCTACTGGATGGAGTCCTTCCGGCTGCCGACCTGGAGTCCGCAGCGGATCAAGGAGTCCATCCACGTCCGTGACATCCACCGGATCACCGAGGCTCTCGACGCGGGCCAGGGGGTCGTGGTGGCGCTGCCGCACCTGGGCAACTGGGACCTGGCGGGAGCATGGGCCACCACCGACCTGAAGGTGCCCTTCACGACGGTCGCCGAGCGGCTCAAGCCGGAATCCCTCTATGACCGTTTCGTGGCCTACCGCCAGGGCCTGGGCATGGAGGTCCTGCCGCACAACGGAGGGGCCGCGTTCGGGGCCCTGGCCCGGCGGCTGCGCGCGGGCGGGCTGGTCTGCCTCGTCGCCGACCGCGACCTGTCCGCCTCCGGCGTCGAGGTGGACTTCTTCGGCGACACCGCCCGGATGCCCGCCGGTCCGGCTCTGCTGGCCCAGCACACCGGAGCGCTGCTGCTGCCCGTCACCCTCTGGTACGACGGCACGTCCGTGATGCAGGGGCAGGTCCATCCGCCCGTCGCCGTACCGGAGACAGGCACCCGCGCCGAGAAGACGTCCTCCATGACACAGGCGCTGGCCGACGCCTTCGCCACCGGGATCGCCGAGCATCCGGAGGACTGGCACATGCTGCAGCGGCTCTGGCTCGCCGATCTGGACCCCCAGGGGGAGACTCCGTGAGGATCGGCATCGTCTGCCCGTACTCCTGGGACGTCCCGGGCGGGGTGCAGTTCCACATCCGTGACCTGGCCGAGCACCTGATCCGCATCGGTCACGACGTCTCGGTGCTCGCGCCCGCCGACGACGAGACGCCGCTCCCGCCGTACGTCGTGTCCGCGGGGCGGGCGGTGCCCGTCCCGTACAACGGCTCCGTCGCCCGGCTGAACTTCGGGTTCCTGTCCGCCGCGCGGGTCCGGCGCTGGCTCAACGACGGCACGTTCGACGTCATCCACATCCACGAGCCCACCTCGCCCTCGCTGGGGCTGCTCACCTGCTGGGCGGCGCAGGGACCGATCGTGGCGACGTTCCACACGTCCAACCCCCGCTCCAGGGCCATGATCGCGGCGTATCCGATCCTCCAGCCGGCGCTGGAGAAGATCAGCGCGCGGATCGCGGTGAGCGAATACGCACGGCGTACCCTCGTCGAGCACCTCGGCGGGGACGCCGTGGTCATCCCCAACGGCGTCGACGTGGACTTCTTCGCCCGTGCGGAGCCGAAAGCCGAGTGGCAGGGCGGCACCCTCGGCTTCATAGGGCGCATCGACGAACCGCGCAAGGGACTGCCCGTCCTGATGAAGGCGCTCCCCGCGATCCTCGCCGCACGTCCGGAGACCCGGCTGCTGGTCGCGGGGCGCGGCGACGAGGAGGAAGCGGTCGCCTCGCTGCCGAAGGACATGCGCGGCCGTGTCGAGTTCCTGGGCATGGTGAGCGACGAGGACAAGGCGCGGCTGCTGCGCAGTGTCGATGTCTACGTCGCGCCGAACACCGGCGGCGAGAGCTTCGGCATCATCCTGGTCGAGGCCCTCTCGGCGGGAGCGCCCGTCCTCGCCAGTGACCTGGACGCCTTCGCCCAGGTGCTCGGCCAGGGGACGGCGGGCGACCTGTTCGCCAACGAGGACGCGGACGCGCTGGCCACGGCCGCCGTACGCCTCCTGGGCGACCCGGAGCGGCGCGCGGGGCTGCGGCAGCGGGGCAGTGCGCATGTGCGCCGCTTCGACTGGACGACCGTCGGCGCGGACATCCTGGCGGTGTACGAGACGGTGACGGACGGGGCTGCGGCCGTGGACACCGACGAACGCACCGGGCTGCGCGCGCGCTTCGGCCTCGCCAGGGACTGAG
>NZ_DATMVN010000665.1:0-2310 GCF_035563135.1 Streptomyces sp. | reverse complement strand
GTCGCCGGCGGGGGCGGTCCGCGCCGGGAGGGCCCTGCGCACCCACTCGGGCCGGTGCAGGAACTGGCGGCGGCCCGTGCGGCCCTCGGGGCGGGCCAGGCGGACTCCGAGGAGTTCGGTGACCGGATCGCCGTTCTCCAGGAGGAGGATGTCGGCCACCCGGCGGTCCTGCTCGCCGTGGACGCGGGCGACGACCCTGAGCCGCTCCCCGCGGGGCTTCCTGAAGTGGCGTACGGAGGCGATCTCACGCGGCACGAACACCGGGCCCTCGGGGTCCAGGACGACGGCGGCCTGCACCGCGGCCTCCAGGAGTTCGGCGGGCACGTGCTCGACCGCGGTGGCGTCACGGCCGGTGAGCTCGCCGGTGACCAGTCCGTCCCGGTGCCGGGAGGCGCGCAGCAGCAGGCGCATGCGCGGTCCGTGCGGCCGGCCGACGGAGGCGAGGTCGGTGTAGATGTCCTCGTCGTCGATGTGCTGTCCGGCGGGCGCCAGTTCGGCGTCCAGCTCCGCCAGCTCGGAGACCGGCACGACCGGTTCGCGTCCGGCGGCGATCGTGGCGGTGGCGTGGATGTGCTCCTCGCCGCCGACGAGAGTGAAGACCTGCACGTCGGCGCCGCCGTCGGCGCGCGGGCGCCAGCGGGAGGTCAGGACCGTGGCGGTCTCGGCGGTCGTGTGCAGGGGCGCGAGCAGCTTCAGCTCGCGGACGGCGGCGCGGGTGTGCCCCCCGACCGCGTCCTGGAGCGCGAGGAACAGGTCGACGTACGCGCCGGCCGGAAGGGTCGTGCGTTCTCCGTCACCGAGGTCGGTCAGCGCGCCGAGGTCCTCGGCGGTGAACTCCGCGGTGAACTCCCTCACCCCGCAGGCGAACCGTTCCTCCGTACCGAGCAGCAGGTGGCGGGCCCTGCCGCCGGCCGTGCCCGTGCGACGCGCGCCGACGGAGGGCAGCCAGTACCGCTTGCGCTGGAAGGCGTAGGTGGGCAGGGAGGTCTTCGCGGCGGCGGGGCGGTCCGCGTGGTAGCCGGCCCAGGAGACCGTCAGACCCGCGGCGTAGTATCCGGCGAGTGCGGCCAGGGTGGTGCCGGCGGAGCCGTCGCGGCGGCGCAGGCTGGCCAGCCACACGTGGTCCTCGGCGGTCAGGCAGCGCCGGGCGAGGGCGGTCAGGGCGGCCTGCGGTCCGATCTCGACCAGGGCGTGGCGGCCGCGCTGGGCCACCGCCCGGATACCGGCCATGAAGCGTACGGGTTCGCCGATGTGCCGCACCCAGTAGTCGGCGGTGCCGATCTCGCGGAGGCGGGCGGGCCGGCCGGTGACGTTGGAGATCAGGCTGATGGCGGGCTCGTGGAACGTGATGCCGTCGAGGGCGGCCCGGAAGTCGTCGTAGACCTCGGCCATCAGGGGTGAGTGGAAGGCGTGCGAGACGGCCAGCCGGTCGACGCGGGTCCCCCGCTCCTGGAGGAGGGCGATGATCTCGTCGAGGGCGGCGGTGCCGCCGGAGACCACGCACTGGTCCGGGGCGTTCACCGCCGCGAGGGCCAGGTCCGGGTGGCCGGCGAGGAGGGGTTCGACGTCCTCGGCGGGCGCGGACACGGCGGCCATGCCGCCCGGCGCGCTCACCGCCTGCATCAGCCGCGCGCGGGCGGCGACCAGGGTCACGGCGTCCGGCAGGCCGAACAGGCCGGCCACGGCGGCGGCCACGACCTCCCCGATGCTGTGCCCGATGAGCACGTTGGGGCGCACACCCCAGGACATCCACAGCTGGGCGAGGGCGTACTCCAGGGTGAACAGGGCGGGCTGGGTGTACTCGGTGCGGTCGATCGCCTCCGGGTCGGCGGCGGTACCGAGCACCAGTTCGGCCACGGAGCGGCCCAGATGCGGGGTGAACAGTTCGTCGCACAGGTCGACCTGCTCGCGGAAGACCGGGAAACGTGCGTAGAGCGCGGCTCCCATGCCCGCGTACTGCGATCCCTGGCCGCTGAACATGAACGCCGTCCTGCGGATGCCGGAGGGCCCCTCGTGCTTCTCCTCGGCGGCCTTGTCCAGCAGGTCCACGAGCGCCGTGCGGTCGGCGACCGGGCCCGCGACGCGGTAGGGGTGGTGGGTGCGCGAGACGTTGGCGGTGTAGCAGAGCTCGTCCAGCCCCATGTCGGGACGCTCGTCCAGCAGCTGCCGGTAGGCGCGGATCTGGGCACTCAGGGCGGCGGCGCTCTTGGCGGAGAGGGTGAACACGGGATCCCCGGGCGGAGCCGGGTCCACGGGCGCCTGCCCGGCCGGAGCCGGCGCCTGTTCCAGGACCGCCGCCCCGATCGTGCC
>NZ_DATMVN010000664.1:0-11799 GCF_035563135.1 Streptomyces sp. | reverse complement strand
AGGGGGACGGCGCGAGCGAGGAGACGGCTGCGGCCCAGGCGGTGCTCGATGCCTGCGAGCCGGGCAGCGGCGTGTACCTCCCGGCAGGCCGGTACCGCACCGGTGAGCCTGTACGGATCGGACCCTGTGTCACCTTCAAGGGTTCCCGCGGGCCCGGTGGGAACGAACACGACGCGGCCGGCCCGTCGTTCGGCCTGAAGCCGCTGCCCGGTCCCGTGGGTGAGGCCGTGGTGCTGGTCCTCGATCAGATGCGGGGCGGTTGCACACGTCGGGCCGTCGAGCCGCGGATCTTCGACCTCACCATCGACGGCTCGGCGCTGCCGCGGGGCGGGGCGGAGACCGACGGCATCCGGGCCGTCGGCCGGACCCGGCACCTGCGGCTGCGGGACACGCGGATCCGCGAGGTCACCGGTATCGGCGTCAGTACCGTCCTGAAGAAGGACCCCTCCTCCGAAGAGCTCTCCCGCTGAAGGGCTCTCCCGGCCTCTTTCCGGACGCGGGCCCGAAGCGCCCGCGTCCGATCCCTCACCGACACGAGCAAAGGACATCGACACCGGTGCGCACGAGATCCCTGCTGTACGCCTTCACCGCGATACCCCTGCTGGCCGCCTCCGTGGCGCTGCCGGCCTCCACCGCCCACGCCGCTCCCGAGCCGCTGCTCTACGGCGAACTCGCTCCCGAGGGCAACTTCACCACCGCCCCGCCGAACACCACCTGGTGGTCCTCCACGGGCACCGGCGCCGACTACACGGGCGGCACGCTGAAGACCTCCGTGGGCACCGACAAGACCAGGCCGTACGACGCCATGCTGGGACGCAACGGCGTCCGGCTGCGCAAGGGCGCGCTGTACACCCTCTCCTTCGACGCCCGTTCCTCAGCCCCGGCGAAGATCCGGGCGTCCGTCCAGGAGTCCAGTGGCTCCTACCACGCCGCCCTGGACGAGGAGATCGACCTGGGCACCGTGAGCAAGCGGTTCCAGTGGACCTTCCGCTCCACGATCGACACGACGGCCGGTGAGGGCGGCCAGATCGCCTTCCAGCTCGGCGCGCAGCAGGAGCCTCGCGACTTCATCCTCGACAACGTCTCGCTGACGACGTCGACGGCGCGTGAGGGCTTCTTCGTCGACCCCGGCTCCAATGCGCGCAAGTGGGTGGACGCCCACTCCGAACCCAACCCCGTCGACGCCCGCGCCGGCAGGATCCGCAGCCAGATAGCCGACCGCACCACGGTCAAGTGGTTCGGCGGCTGGAACACCGACGTGCAGACGGACGTCGACAGCTACATCGACAAGGCCACGGCCGCCGGCCAGCTGCCCACGCTCGTCGCCTACAACATCCCCGGCCGTGACTGCGGCGGTGCCTCCGGCGGCGGGGCCTCCGGCGCGGAGGCGTACAAGAAGTGGATGGACGGCTTCATCGCGGGCATCGCCGGTCGGCCGGCGCTCGTCGTCCTGGAGCCGGACGCGGTGGCCCAGGCCGACCTGGAGCAGAACTGCCTGACGCAGGAGCAGCGGGAGGCCCGCTTCGACATGCTCTGGTACGCCAACCAGCACCTCGACGCGCAGGGTCCGTACGTCAAGACGTACATCGACGCCGGCAACGCGACATGGACGCTGGGCGCGCGCCGTGAGGACAACCCGGCGGACAAGGGGATCGGCCTGAGCGACATGGCCGACCTGCTGGGCCGCTCCGGTATCTATTTCGCCGACGGTGTGGCCGTGAACGTGGCCAACTACCACTCCACCGACATCTCCAACGACTACGGCCGCCGGCTCGCCGCACGTGTCGAGGAGCGGCTGGGCGTCGGCACGACCTGGGTCGTGGACACCTCCCGCAACGGCAACGGCGCCTACAGGATCCCCGGCGACGAGAACAGCGGACAGGTCGGTTTCTGCAACCCGCCGCTGCGCAAGCTGGGCTCGGCCTCCCGGGTCGGCGAGGGCGGCGCCGCGTACTACCTGTGGATCAAGAACCCCGGCGACTCCGACGGCCGGCACGCCGACGACAACCGCTGTCCGGTGGAAGGGCCCCAGTACAAGGCCGGTGACTTCTCACCGGAATTCGCGGTACGTCTCATGGACGGCAGCTGAAAGAATTTCCGGTACGGTCCGCCCACGGGCGGACCGTACCGAGGAGCGACGCCGGTCCCCGCCGCCCGTATGAGACGGCGGGGACCGGCGCCCGGCAGGGAATCCGGATACCTCCGGCTCGTTCGGCCGCAGTGGCCTGTCGGAGCCGGCCGTCGGCCGGATCTGGCGGAGGTTCCAGCTCAAGCCGCATCCGACGGACACGTTCAAGCTCTCGACGGACGTGTTGTCCGTGTTCTCCGTGTTGTTCGTGGAGAAGGCCGACGACGGCATCGGCCTCTGCTTCGATCCGTCCGAGGGCGCGGCGGTGCCCCCGGATGATGTCCGGGGTGCCCGGGCGGCGGACCCGCGACTACGTCCGCAACGGCCTGACCGCCCTGCACCGCCGGCACCGGGTGGCCGAGTACGAGAAGTTGTCTTTGTTACCGCTCGTCATATTCGGGAACACGTTCCACGTCCACAGGCCGCCGCGCACGCGGAGCGGCGTGTCGGCCCGGCTGGTACCCGATGAAGGAGATGCGCCATGACGAAGGCACGAGACATCATGACCGGCGGAACCGAGTGCGTCGGTGCGGAGGAGACGGTGCTGGACGCCGCCCGCAAGATGAAGGACCTCGGTGTCGGAGCGCTGCCGATCTGCGGCACCGACAACAAGCTCAAGGGCATGCTCACCGACCGCGACATCGTCGTGAAGGTTCTCGGCGCGGGCAAGGATCCCGCGACGTGCGCGGCCGGTGACCTCGCCCAGGGTGAAGCCGTCACCATCGGCGCCGACGACGACGTCCAGGAGATCCTGCGGACCATGACCGAGCACAAGGTCCGCCGTCTGCCCGTGATCGACGGCCATGACCTGGTCGGCATGGTCGCCCAGGCCGACGTGGCGCGGTCACTGCCCGACCCGCAGGTCGGCGACCTGCTCCAGGCCCTGTCCACCGACTGACGGCCGGACCTGCACCCGCCCCGGGTCCGGCCCGCGTCATGCGGGAGCGGTGTACGGGTCAGGACTCGGGGTAGGCGGGCGAACAGCTTCAGGCAGATGACGGTGAGAAGGAGACGCCCGGTGTTGATGGCACACCCCGCAGTGCTGCGAAACCTCGTCGACCAGTACGACACCCTGCGCGCCCTGCACGCGGAGAAGGGCGGTGACGAGGTGCGGCAACGGATGGACGACATCACCTACACGCTCTGCGTGTCCACCGGAACCCGCGACATCGACGCCGCGCTCATCGCCGCGCGTCACCGGCTGGCCGGATCACTCACCCAGGACGACTCCGTCCTCACCGCTTGACGGGACCCCGGATCAGCAGCCGCTGATCCTCGGGGCCGGAGTGGCGTCGTTGCCCGCCGTCGCCTCCATGGCCGTCCTCCCCGTCTGTCTGCGCCGGCGCGGTTCCCCGGAATCGAAACCCGCCGGCGCACCCCATGCCCCGGCCGGCGTCGAAGGCTGAGACGGTTCCGCCACCCGAGAATGAACCGTTCCGGCTGCTCTGCCGCTCCGTTGCGAGCCGGCCGGGCCGCAGGCGTGAGCACGGACGAGGGGGAGGAGCCGCGCGGGACGCGGGCGAAGAGCAAGCACCTGCGCGAGGCCGGCGACGCACTGAAGTCCGTGGCGATTTCCTTCCCGGAGGAATCCGGTCACCCCGGGGGGAATCCGGTCCCCGAAACCGCTGATCGTGACGTTCGCCGGCCGGATGCGGGCCGCCGGGCATGCCGTCGAGCCGGTCCCCGGCGCCCTGGAACAGCCGGGGCCGGACACCTGCCTCCGCCCTGGTCCCGTTACCGGGCAGTCGCACCGCTGCGGCTGATCCACTGGTGCCTGCCCCGGGACTAGGCAGTCAGCTGTTCGCGTGCGCTGTGACCGGTCGCCGGTCCGATGCCGTAGTCGGGCCGGCTGATCTCTGCCCACACCGCGTCGAGGGAGAGGCCGAGGGTGTCGGCGATCGCCGCGATGGTCGGGAAGGCGGGGGTGGCCACGCGGCCGGACTCGATCTTTCTGAGTGTCTCCGGTGAGACACGGGCGTCGAGCGCGATCTCGAGCATCGAACGTTCCCCGCGGGCCCGACGCAGGAGGGCGCCGAGGCGCTGACCACGTGCGACTTCTGCGGGAGTGAGCGGCAACCTGACCATGACCCCGATTCTATACCGGTATAGTTTGACCGGTATAGTTATTGGCTGCATGGAAAGAGCGTCGCATGATCGAGATCCTGAACCACATCCGGCTGGCCCGAGCGAAGGATTCGGGCGCCCTGGTCGCGGACATCCTGCACACGCTGAAGAGCCGCACCACGGTCGGCACGAACCTGCTCGACATCGACCGGTGGGCCCGGAAAATGATCGCCGAGGCGGGAGCGCAGTCCTGCTACGTCGACTACGCGCCCTCTTTCGGACGCGGCCCGTTCGGGCACTACATCTGCACCGCCGTCAACGACGCCGTGCTCCACGGGCTGCCCCACGACCGCACGCTCGCCGACGGAGACCTGCTGACACTCGACCTCGCCGTCTCCAAGGGGGGAGTCGCCGCGGACGCCGCTATCAGCTTCATCGTCGGTGACACCGAGCCCCCGGAGAGCGTCGCGATGATCGAAACGACCGAACGCGCGCTGGCCGCGGGGATCGCCGCCGCCGGGCCCGGGGCCCGCGTGGGCGACCTCTCCCACGCCATCGGCACCGTCCTCAGCGAGGCGGGCTACTTGATCAACGCGGAGTTCGGAGGTCATGGCATCGGATCGACCATGCACCAGGACCCGCATGTTTCGAACACCGGGCGGCCCGGCCGCGGGTACGAACTGCGCCCCGGACTGCTGCTCGCCCTGGAGCCGTGGGTGATGGCGGACACCGCTCAACTCGTCACGGATGCCGACGGGTGGACGCTCCGCAGTGCGACAGGCTGCCGGACGGCGCACAGCGAGCACACGATCGCGATCACCGAGTCCGGAGCCGAAGTCCTCACGTCACCCAACTGATCCTCCGGCCAGGTGACCGCCGGCCGGACCGGCACGTGATCCCTGGAGATCGCCGGTGGGGGCTGCTCGCCGGCCGCGCGGGTGAAGAGGGTCACCCGGGCACTGCGCCGGGCCCGGGGCCGAGGGTGTTCGGCAGGCCGGCGACTCGCGCGCTCCGGGGGTCCGGGGAGGGATGCCGCGAGGATCCAGGGGAGGGCCGGCGTAGGCGGTCGACGCCGTCGCCCGGCCGGCCCTGCGACGATCACGCAGGGGCTCCCGGCGCCTCGGTCCCGTGCGGTGGGCCGGACGGCGTCGAAGTGCCGGCCAGCCGGCCGGGTCGGGAAACCGGGTGATCGATAGCCTGCTCGACGATCAGGTGAACGACCTCGCAGGGTGGAACTCCCCAGGTTCTCCCCAGGCCCGGTCGTGAGCCGTGATCGGTCCGCTCGACACGTACAACCAGCAAGGTGGCGCGCGATGTTCACGACTCGGCCGACCCTCCAGGGCACCTTCGGCATGGTGTCCTCCACCCACTGGCTCGCCTCGCAGTCCGCGATGGCCGTCCTGGAGGACGGCGGCAACGCCTACGACGCGGCCGTCGCCGCCGGTTTCGTCCTGCACGTCGTCGAACCGCATCTCAACGGCCCGGCCGGCGAGGTCCCGATGATCCTCGCGCCGAAGGACGGCGAGGTGAAGGTGCTGTGCGGCCAGGGGCCCGCCCCCGCAGGTGCCTCGGCCGCGCACTACCGCTCGCTGGGCCTGGGCCTGGTCCCCGGCACCGGCCCGCTCGCCGCCGCCGTACCCGGCGCCTTCGACGCCTGGATGCTGCTGCTGCGCGACCACGGGACCAAGACCCTCGCCGAGGTCCTGAAGTACGCGATCGGATACGCCGGTGACGGCCATGCCCCCGTCGAGCGCGTCGGCCGGACCGTGGAGACCGTCCGCGAACTCTTCGAGACCGAGTGGCCGGCCTCCGCCGAGGTCTACCTCCCCGGCGGGCAGGCGCCCGAACCCGGCAAGCTGTTCCGCAACCCGGCCCTCGCCGCCACCTGGCGCCGCCTCATGGCAGAAGCGGAGGAGGAGGGCGGCGAGGACCGTGTCGCACAGATCGACGCCGCCCGCGCCGTCTGGCGTACGGGCTTCATCGCCGAGGCGCTGGTCCGCCAGGCCGCCGTGCCCACCATGGACACCAGCGGAAGCCGCCACGCCGGCACCCTCACCGCCGCCGACCTGGCGGGCTGGTCCGCGACGTACGAAGCGCCCGCCACATACGAGTGGAACGGCTGGACGCTGGCCAAGGCGGCCGGCTGGAGCCAGGGCCCCGCCTTCCTCCAGCAGCTCGCCCTCCTCCCGGCCGAGCTCCCGGCATACGGCTCCGCCGACTACGTCCACCTGCTCATCGAGGGGTGCAAGCTCGCGATGGCCGACCGCGAGGCCTGGTACGGCGACGCCGCCGGCGTACCGCTCGACACCCTGCTCTCCGCGCCGTACAACGACGAACGCCGCGCCCTGATCAAGGGCACCGCGTCGCTGGAGCTGCGGCCCGGCAGCCCGGAGGGCCGCAGTCCGGTCCTCGGCGCGCACGCCCACGCCGTCGCTTCCGGCGGGGCCGGTTTTGACGCCAGGGGCATCCCCGTGGCCGGAGCCGGCGAGCCGACGGTGGCCGAGGACGGCGCGACCCGCGGCGACACCTGCCACCTCGACATCGTCGACCGCTGGGGGAACATGGTCTCCGCCACGCCCAGCGGCGGCTGGCTCCAGTCCAACCCGGTCGTGCCCGAGCTCGGCTTCCCGCTCGGCACCCGGCTGCAGATGGCCTGGCTCGACGAGGGCCTGCCCAACACGCTGACCCCCGGCCGCCGGCCGCGCACCACGCTGACCCCCTCCCTCGCCCTGCGCGACGGAGTCCCCGTCATGGCGTTCGGCACCCCCGGCGGCGACCAGCAGGACCAGTGGCAGCTGCACTTCTTCCTCGCCGTGGCGCTGCGCGCCCAGGTGCGCGGCGGCCTCGACCTCCAGGGCGCCATCGACGCCCCGAACTGGCACAACGAAAGTTTCCCCGGCTCCTTCTTCCCGCGTGGGATGCGCCCCGGCAGCGTCACCGTCGAGGAGGGCATGGACCCGGAGGTGGTGGAGGAGCTGCGCCGCCGCGGCCACGACGTCACGGTCGGCGACCCGTGGTCCGAGGGCAGGCTGTGCGCCGTCGCCAGGGACCCGGAGACCGGCATCCTGTCCGCCGCCGCCAATCCCCGCGGGATGCAGGGCTACGCGGTCGGCCGCTGACCACCTGCCCGGGGTGCCCCCGGCGGACCGTGCTTAGCTGGAGTCATGATCGATGACTTTCTGTACGGGACCGCCGGGCACGCCGGGCCGACGGCCGAGGTGGAGGCGGCGGTCCGGGCGGCGGTCGCCGCCGAGATCATGCCGCGCTACCGGCAGCTGGCCACACACGAGATCGTCGAGAAGAGCGGCCCGCACGACCTGGTCACCGCCGCCGACCGTCTTGCCGAGGAGCACCTCACCGCGTCCCTGACCCGGCTCCTGCCCGGTTCGGTCGTCGTCGGCGAGGAGGCCGTCCACGCCGACCCCGCAGTCCTCGACGCGCTCGGCGGCGACGCCCCCGTGTGGATCGTCGACCCGGTCGACGGCACGCGACAGTTCGTGCACGGTGAACCCGGCTTCTGCACCCTGGTGGCCCTCGCCCGGCACGGAGAGGTGTACGCCTCGTGGACGTACGCCCCCGTGCTCGACGAGATGGCCGTCGCCGTACGGGGCCGGGGAGCCACGCTCAACGGCACGCCCCTGCACAGCGGTTCGCCCGCACCGGGTGCGGTGCTCAAGGTGGCCATGTCCCACCCCGACTACACCTCCGACGCCCAGAAGCGCGCCCTGCTCGGCCTGCGCACGGACGGCATCGACGCCCGTGCGTGCGGGTCGGCGGGCCTGGAATACCTCGCCGTCGCCTGCGGCGCGCAGGACGCGGTCGCCTTCAACTGGGAGTTCGCCTGGGACCACGCGGCGGGCCTGCTCCTGGTCACGGAGGCGGGCGGCGCCCAGTCGACGCTCTCCGGGGCGCGCTACCGCATCACCGGCGGAAACGATCTGCCGTTCACCGCGGCCCGGGACGGGGCGACGGCGGAACGGATCCTCCAGGCCCTGCGGACAGGCGCCCCGCAGGGTTAGGGCCCAGCCCGCGTCGGGACGGGGCCCGGCCCGCATCGGATGGAGCTCACACCCCCTCGGTGACCGAGGAGCCTCCCAGCACCGCCCTCACGTCCCGGACGACGCCGGCCGCCGTCTCCACCGCGGCCGCGTCCAGGCCTCGCAGCGCCTCGGACACCCGGTCCGTGAAGTCCGCCGGGGTGTCCGGCAGAGCGGCGGCGGAAGCGAGCGCGCCCTTCTCGTTGAGGCACCAGACGCGGTGGTGGGCGTGCAGGGCCTGGGCGAGGATCCCGAACGCCTTCGACAGGCAGAGGGCGACATGGAGGGTGTCACCGGCCGGGGCCGACTTGCGGGCGGCGGCCACGGAGAAGTCCGCCTCCCAGGCCGCATCGGTCAGCGCACGGCGCAGCGGTTCCGGGTAGAGCCGCATCGACGACTGGAGGCGCGTCAGCTCACCGCCCGGATCCTCGAGCACCTGACCGAGGGCGACCTCGCCCGCGTAGCAGGGGGACCAGAAGCCCAGGGGGTGGCCGGCCTGGACACCGACCTCGAAGCGCCCCGCCCGGCAGTCCGACCACACGGCCTCCACCCGGTCCAGATCGCGCAGGATCCAGTCGACGGCGGCACCGTCCACCGTCAGCCACGCCCCGCCGTTCACCCAGGGGCCCCACCCGCCGGGCCCCGCCACGCCGGCCGGCGCTCCCTGGGCCTCGGACGCCACCGCGGTGAGGGCGGCCAGATCCGGGGCGCCCCGGTAGTAGACGCCCAGGTCCCAGTCGGAGTCGGGGCGATGGGTGCCACGGGCCCGGCTTCCGCCCAGGGCGACCGCCTCGATGCCGGGCAGCCGGACGAGCCGGGACGCCATCGCGGTGACGGCGGGGCAGGGTACGCATGCGTTGTCCATCGGGCGGGAGGTTACCCGGCGATCCGTCGGGGGCGCGCCCGAATATCCTGGGTGCCCCGGCCATCGGCTGACAAAGGAGTCCGAAGGTGCCATCGATGCTGGATGCCGTTGTCGTGGGGGCGGGCCCGAACGGGCTGACGGCTGCGGTCGAGCTGGCCCGCCGCGGCTTCGCCGTGCAGGTCTTCGAGGCGGGGGAGACCGTCGGCGGCGGTGCCCGCACCGAGGAGCTGACCCTTCCCGGATTCCGCCACGATCCGTGTTCCGCCGTGCACCCGCTGGGCATCGGATCCCCGGCCTTCAAGGCGATGCCGCTCGCCCGGCACGGCCTCGAATGGCTCCACGCGCCCCTGTCGCTCGCCCACCCCTTCCCGGACGGCTCCGCCGCGGTGCTCGCCAAGTCCGTCGGTGAGACCGCCATGTCGCTGGGCGCACAGGACGCGGGCGCCTACCGCAGGCTGGTCGCCCCCTTCACGGGGCACTGGGACACCCTCGCCGAGGACTTCCTGCGCACCCCGTGGGACGGCCTGCCCCGGGACCCGTACCGCTGGGCGCGCTTCGGACTGGAGGCGGTCCAGCCGGCCACACTGCTCTCCCGGCGTTTCCGGGGGGAGAAGGCGCGCGCTCTGATCGCGGGCCTCGCCGGGCATGCCATCGCCCCCGCCAGTGGACTCGCGACCGGCGGGATCGCCCTGCTCTTCGCCCTGGCGGCGCACGAGGAGGGCTGGCCGGTGCCACGCGGCGGCTCGCAGGCGATCTCCGACGCGCTCGCCTCCTTCCTGCGCGAGCAGGGCGGCACCATCCGCACGGGCGTCGAGGTCAGACGCCTGGACGAACTCCCGCCCGCCCGCGCGTACATCTTCGACACCTCACCGACCGCGCTCGCCCGGATCGCCGGGCTGGGCGGCGCCTACGACCACTACCGGTACGGGCCCTCCTGCTTCAAGATCGATTACGCGCTGTCGGGCCCCGTTCCCTGGACGGCGGAGCAGGCCCGCAGCGCGGGCACGGTCCACATCGGCCCCTCCGCCGCCGAGATCGATGGGGCTCTGCGTGCCGCCGTGGCGGGCAGGGACCCGAGCGTCCCCTTCCTGATCACCGCGCAGCCCAGCCTCGTCGATCCGACCCGCGCTCCCGAGGGCCGCCATGTCTTCTGGGTGTACGGGCATGTCCCGGCCGGCTGGGAGGGGGACGCCACCGAGGTCATCGAGCGGCAGCTGGAGCGCTTCGCCCCCGGCTTCCGCGACCTGGTCCTGGCCCGCGCGGTCGCCGGGCCGCCCCGTCTCGCCGTACGCAACGCCAACTACGTCGACGGCGACATCGCCACCGGGGCGTTCGCCGGGCTCCAGACCGTGCTCCGGCCCAAGCTCGCCCGGGTGCCGTACGCCACCGCCCACCCCGCGGTCTTCCTCTGCTCCTCGGCCACCCCGCCCGGTCCCGGAGTGCACGGCATGTCGGGGCACCACGCGGCGAAGGCGGTGTGGCGGCGCCTGAGGGCGTCGTAAGGGGCGGGGCCCTCACGGGGCACAGGCGCACTGCGTGCCAGGAACAAGGCCCTCGCGGTCCGTCCGCAGGCCCGTCCGGACGGGCCTGCGGACGGACCGGCGGAGGCATCGGCCGATGTGGTTACGGCGTCACCTTGTCGCCGCCGAAGGTCACGACGAGGGAGCCGTCCCCGGCGAAGGACCAGTCCATCGCGCCGGAGTACGCGGAGCAGGCCGGACCGTTCGAGCCCGTCCAGAACTGGTTGGAGCTGTCGGCGTCACCCACGGTCTTGTCGTTCGACCCGTCGTCGCTGCGGCACGAGATGTTGTCACGGAACACCGAAGTGCCCTTGTCGAAGGAGAAGTTGCGTTCGGCGTTGTCGATGCTGACGTTGTCCGACACCGTCATCGAGCCGGGGTTGCTGTTGTAGGTGAATCCGTGGTGACCGTTGTCGTAGGCGATGTTGCGCCGGACGAGGTGGCCGACCTCGATGCCGTCGCCGCCGAGCTTGTAGCCGTTGCGGTCGCCGTCGGAGTTCACGGTCCCGTCGGAGAGGGTGCCGTTGCCGTAGGCGAGGGAGTCCTCGATGGTCACCGGGCCGATGGGGCCCGTCTCCGACTTGGTGTAGAGGTCCCAGCCGTCGTCGATGTTGTGGTGGGCCACGGTGTGGCGGAAGACGTTCCCGGGGCCCGAAGTGAGCTTCGAGGCGAAGCCGTCGGCGTCCTCACCGTCGGAGTCGGCGTTGTCGTGCGACTCCGAGCTCAGGACGAGGTTGTTCGCCGGCCACTCGTCGTCGGGGGTGTCGGAGGCGATCCGCGAGATCTGCAGGCCCGAGTCGTGGTTGAAGCGTGTCACGACGTGCTCGATGACGTTGTTGCTGCCGCCGACGAAGATCCCGTTGTCACCGGCGTGTTCGACGACGATGCCGTCGATGTGCCAGTACGCGCCGTTCACCGCGAGCCCGCGGTTCGCCGGATCCTCGCTCATGGCCGCGAAGTTCAGTACCGGGGTCTCGCCCGGGTGGGCGGCGAGTGTGGTGCGGGAGCCGGAGGTGCCGTCGTTGCCCGGCGGGATGGTGACCGTCTCGGAGTACTCGTACGTTCCGCCGCGCAGGTAGATCGTCCCGCCGGAGGTGACGCGGCTGATCGCCGAGGGGAGCGTCGTCGGGTCCGACTCCGTGCCGACCGCCTCGTCGCTGCCGTCCGGCGCCACGTACAGGGCGC
>NZ_DATMVN010000663.1:0-4158 GCF_035563135.1 Streptomyces sp. | reverse complement strand
CTGACCCGTTCCCCCGCTTCCACGGGGGCCGGGCGGGAAGAATGAGAGCCCGGACAGCGGGGGGAGCACGAGGTGGGTTTCTGGGGCTGTTATCTGGTGGGCCGCAGTGGTCAGCCGCTCATCGGCCACCCCGCGCTGCGGGACGCGCGCGAGCGGCTGACGCTGCGGGAGTACCGCGCGGACGGCTGGCAGGTCTGGTCCCACCCCATGGAGCCCTCGCCCGGCAGCATGACCGCGCTGGCCGGTGCCGCACGGGCACCGGTCCTCCTCGGGTCCGTCATGGACGGCGTCTGCGTGGCCGTCGAAGCGGCGGCGCCGTACAGCGGATCCTGGTACGCCTGCCTGGGCAGAGCCCCGATGGCCGCGCTCCTCGGCCGGGGCGGGGCGACGGTCGAGGAGCTCTTCCTGCCACCCGAGGACGCCGCCGCCCGTGCCGTGCAATGGGCGGCGGAAACCGGCCAAGGTGTCCTCGAAGGGCCACTGCTCGAACTGCTGCGCATAGAGCATCCGGAGTGGTCCGCCGAGAAACTTTTCTTCGCATTCCTGGACCGTCTGGGCATCGAGCGACGACCAGGCTGAGTCCTGCGTGATCTTCGGTGGATCTTCCGTGCCGGGGATGAGTGACGGTTTTCGGCCAACCGGCGCTGTATCCGGTAACGGGAAGCGGTGCGTTCCCGGGACCGATGGGCCGATGGGGGTGGCGCTGATGGATCTGCTGGAGTTGATCGCTCGTGCCGATGAGCGAGCTCTCGCGACGAGCGGGATCGCCTGTCTGGACCGCTGTCTTCCGCCGCCGGGGAGCGGCGACGACCCGGAGCCGCTGCGCGCGCTCCGGACGGGCTGCGGGAGCGGAACGGACTGGGCCGGCCGGCTCGACGCCGTGTACGCGGCGCTGGAGGGTGCGGCGGAGCGCGACGCCACGACCGCCCGTGTCCGTATGCTGCTCGGCGCCGCGCCCCGGGACTTCGGCGCGGTGCCTCTGCGCACCTGGGCGGACGCCTGTTCGCTCCTCGCCCTGGACATCCACCGGGAGTTCGACGTCCCGGCCGGTGGCGGGGTGCGGACATCCGGGGACTGCCGGGCCGGCGGGCCGCCGGACCGCGGTCCGCTCGTCATGGGAGAACTCCGCCGGCAGATCCACATTCTGGAGAGCCTCGCCGAGCCCGGTGACACGGCGGGCGGCGGAGCGGGCCTGCGCCGTGCGCTGGATCTGTCGGCCGAGGGCCGGCGGGTGCTGCGCGCGGTGATGTCCCGCCACGCCCGCGGCCGGGCCGCCCCGACGGCGTGACTCCGGAATGACGTCATTCCAGCCACGGCCACCCGGCCGCCCCTCACCTCCGAGCCCGGCCGGGCGGCCGTTCCGCCCTCGCCCCGGACGCTCCCCCGGCCCTCCCCGGAGACGGAACGGACCGGTCGTCCGTCAGCGCCACGTCAGCGCCACGTCAGCACCCTGTGCTTGTCTGGTATCGGCCGGTGTGCCCCCGCAGCGCGTCGATCGTGCCGAACCAGGCGCGGTGGCCACGCCGGAGCGAACGCGAGGGCCGGGCGCCGGCACGGACAGATGACGAGAGAGGAATCGCCGGATGGACGTCACCGACCCTTCGGACACGAGTACCGAGTACGAGAACACGGTCTCGGCAGACGCGGGAACCCGGCGCGACGCGGTGTTCGCGGACGTGAGTGCGGCGATGCGTGAGGCAGCGGTGGGAAGACTGCCGTTGCGCCGCGGAGTCGATCTCGACCTGGAAAGTCTGGCCCGGGAAGCGGGCGTGGACCCGGGTGATGCCCGCAAGGCGTATCCCGGTGAGTGGGATCTGCTGACCGATCTCGTGCTGAGCGCGTACAACGCGATGGGTGACGCCGCCGAGCGGCAGTCGAGCGGCCCCGCCGATACCGCCGGCTCCGCTTCCGCCCCCTCGGGGAGCTACCTGGCCCGGTGGGTCGAGATCTGCCTGAACGTCCGGCGGTGGGCCCTTGACCACCCTGACGAGTACGCGTTGATCTGGGCCGCCCCGGTGCCCGGTTACAGCGCTCCCCCCGAGACGATGGCGGCGGGTGCGCGGACGGTCCTGGCTCTGCTGGCGACACTTCATCAGGCGAAGGAAGCCGGTGTTCTCGCTCCCCATGCCGAAGATCCGGCACTGTCGCAGGGCATGCGCCGGAACGTGGAGCCGCTGACGGCAGGTCTGCTCGCGGGACTCCCGGACCCCGTGGTCACGCGGATGCTCACCGCCTGGACCCAGCTGCACGGCATGCTCGGATTCGAGGCGTACGGGCACATCGCCGGTGTCGCCGCCGATCCGGAAGCGTTCTTCGTACACGCGGCGACCGCCATGGGCGTGCACGTGGGACTGCCCCGTTCCTGAACCCCGGCACCCCGCCGTCCGCCGGCGCGTCGGTCACGCAGGAGGGCCAGGCGCGACGTGACTACAGCGCGGAGAGGTGAATTCCCCCAAGGACGGCCGGCTCCGCCACCCCTGGCCCGGCGGAGCCGCAGCGGTCCTGTGGCCAGGCGTTCCACCGTCCTGGCAGAGGCTGTCGGCTGCCGCCCGGGCAGGCCTCCATCCGGGCGTTTCCGACTGTTCCCGGCCGCTGCCGGCCACGCGACGGCCATGGCGCCCGGCCACCGGGCCGGCTGCTCAAGACTGTCGTGCCGGCGGTCGACAGCCCGCCACCGGGGCGGCCTGCGTGGAGGTCAAGGAGTACGTGATGCAGGACGGCGACGTGGTGGAGTTCCGCTTCACCGTGTGATCCCTCGCGGAAAAGCGCGTCGCCGGTCACGCTGCCTGTGGCGACTCCTCCCCATGGGGCGAGGCCGGTCTTCCTCCGCGCCCCCGGCCCGGAACGCGCGCCGCGCCGGCCACGTGCTGGTGGCCCAGGCGTCCTGCCACCCACGTTCTGCCGGCTCGGACGGGGTGGATGGAACGACGACCGGGGCCGCCACCCCCCACAGGAGAGGCCCCGGCCGTCTTCCGCAGGGCCGCAGGGCGACCCCGTACTCATCTCAGCGCCACGGGTGCGTTTTCTGTCACACCGCACTGGGTCAGGAGACAGTTGCAGGTTGTACAAGTCATGGACGGGGTGCCGTCCGACCACGTAGCGTGCTGAGTCGCGCAGAGTAGCGCAGTGGTGGTGACCAGCTACGATTCGGATCAGCAGGGCGGGTTGAGGGAGTGCTGGGGGACGACGCGGAGCTGACCGCCGCGGTGCTCGCGGCGCAGGACGGGGACGAGGACGCCTTCCGGACTGTGTACCGCGCCGTGCACCCGCGGCTGCTGGGCTACATAAGGACGCTGGTCGGTGAACCGGATGCCGAGGACGTGGCGTCCGAGTCCTGGCTTCAGATAGCGCGGGACCTCGGCCGGTTCAGCGGTGACGCCGACCGGTTCCGCGGCTGGGCGGCCCGGATAGCGCGCAACCGGTCGCTCGACCACATACGGATGCGGGGCAGGCGCCCGGCGATCGGTGGTGACGAGAGCGAGCTGGCCGGGGAGGCCGGCGAGTCCGACACCGCGGGCGAGGCGCTGGAGTCGCTGGCCACCGGGCGCACGCTGTCCCTCATCGCGCAACTGCCGCAGGACCAGGCCGAGGCGGTCGTGCTCCGTGTGGTGGTCGGTCTCGACGCGAAGAGCGCGGCCCGGACGCTGGGCAAGCGGCCCGGCGCGGTGCGCACCGCGGCGCACCGCGGACTGAAGCGGCTGGCGGAGCTGGTCGGGGCCGACCACGGCCCGGAGGACGAGATTCCGGCGGTGGGTGCGGGGCTCGGTGCCGTGCCCGCGCAACGCCCCGGCCGCCAGGGCCCGGTGGCGCCGGCCGGTGTGACGCATTCGCGTCCGTGGACGCAGAAGGACATGTGATGGCCGACGAGCAGCACGAGTGGCTTGATGCGGACGTGGCGGAGATGTTGCTCCGTGGCGAGTCCGTCGAGCCCGTCGACGGTCACGTGGGAACCGGAGCCCGGCGGCTGGAGGCCGCCCTTCTCGCGCTCCGGGTCCCTGGCCCGCCCGACGGTGAACTGCCCGGCGAGGCCGCCGCGCTGGCTGCCTTCCGCGAGCTGTCCCGGGGCGGGAAGCGGACGGCCGGCGCGGCGGGTCCTGCCGGCCTCCTGGGGCAGGACGCGCCGCACACCGTACGGATCGGCGCGACGCCGGCGGCTCC
>NZ_DATMVN010000662.1:0-11579 GCF_035563135.1 Streptomyces sp. | reverse complement strand
CCGCGCTCAACGCGGATCTCCCCGCGCTGCGTCCGGGCGAATTGGCCCGGGTGCTCGAATTCGCTGCGGCATTCCCCCGTGCATTTGTCAGCGATGCGCAGGGAATCGGCACCACATTTCTTTCCGCGACGCCCGGCGTGGAATTGCGGCCGGCCTTCGGCGGGGCGTCGCGTGCACGGCACCTGGCTTCGGGAGCGGTCGAGGTCGCCCTGCCGGGCCTCGGTTCGGTCCGCAGGGACGTGGACACGGGCGACGACCTGGAAGCCGCGCTGGCGCTGGGGGTGGGGCGGTTCACCGCAGGGCTGGCGGCCCCGGTGCCGCCTGCCGGGGACCGATAGGCTGCCGCTCATGCAGGCGACCTCGTTCACGTACGACTCCGAGACCCGCACCGGCAGCGTGCTCCTCGACGACGGCACCCCGGTGGACTTCGACGCCGCGGCGTTCGACGCGGGAGGGCTGCGGCTGCTGCGTCCGGGGCAGCGGGTGCGGATCGAGACCGAGGGCGGGGGCGCCGCGCTGCGGATCACCCTGGTGACGCTGCAGACGCTCTGACCGGGCCCCTGAACAGCCCGCGGGCCGGGCTCCCCGAGGGGAGCCCGGCCCGGCGCGTATGAGGAACGAGCGGTGCCCGGTCTCACTTCTTGCGTGCGGTGGACTTCTTGGCCGTGGTCGTGCGCGCCGTGGTCTTCTTCGCGGGCGCCTTCTTCGCGGTGGTCTTCTTGGCGGGGGCGGTCTTGGCGGCGGCGGTCTTCTTCGTGGCCGTCGTCTTCTTCGCCGGGGCCGCCTTCTTCGCCGCAGGCGCGGTCTTCTTGGCCGTCGCGGTGGTCTTCTTGGCGGTGGTCTTCGCCGGGGCCGTCTTCTTCGCGGCCGCCGTGGTCCTGCGCGCCGTGGCCTTCTTGGCGGTGGCCTTCTTCGCGGCCGCCTTGGCCGTCGTACGGGTGGAAGAACCGCCCGAGAGGCTGCCCTTGGGGGCCTTCTTCACGGCCACGTCGTTCTTGGGGAGCTTCTTGGAGCCGCTCACCAGGTCCTTGAAACCCTGGCCCGCGCGGAAACGGGGCACGGAGGTCTTCTTGACCCGTACGCGTTCACCGGTCTGCGGGTTGCGGGCGTACCGGGCGGGACGGTCGACCTTCTCGAACGAGCCGAAGCCGGTGACCGAGACACGGTCCCCCGCGACGACCGCGCGGACGATCGCGTCGAGTACCACGTCGACTGCGTCTGCGGCCTGCTGACGGCCGCCGACCTTGTCGGCAATCGCTTCTACGAGCTGCGCCTTGTTCACGTCTTCCCCTTCGGAGACATTGCCGGAACGAAACTGTTCAGGCTTTTTCGCACGTTAGGCAGATATATACCGCAAATCAAACACGAAACGGGCTAATCACCCTAGTGCCGCAACGAAGTCGACCGCTGCGCTGTCCGCAGCATCAGTCACCTTCGGGGAATCGGCCCTCATCGAGGTCCTTCATCAACCGGTCCAGACGTCTTGCCGCGCCTGGGAGATCGTGCTTAGCCGCGGCCGTGACGACCAGCAGCTTCCGGGACAGCGCCATCCGTACGCCCTCCGGGACTTGCAGGGCACGCACCTTTGCGTGCGCTTCTTTCAATCGGTCGGCGACGTGGCCATAGAGCTCGAGTTGGCTGTCGCGTTCCATGCGCCGATTGTGCCATCTGGGGCGAGTTGTCGCCCGAGGGGGTCTCAACAAGCGACTGCGCCCCCTGCCGGCGGGCAGGGGGCGCAGTGCGGGAAAAGCGCTGCTCAGGCGTCAATCGTGCGCGGCTTGTGGGACGGCCTGGCCGCCTCGTAAGTCACAATGTCCGCTTCGTTCTGAAGAGTGAGGCTGATGTCGTCGAGCCCGTTCAGCAGTCGCCAGCGGGCGTTCTCGTCGAGTTCGAAGTCGGCCGTGATTCCGCCCGCGAGGACCTGGCGCCTCTCCAGGTCGACGGTGACCTCCGTCGCCGGATCGGCCTCGGTCAGCTCCCAGAGACTGTCGACGACCTCCTGGTCGAGGACGACGGTCAACAGACCGTTCTTCAGGGAGTTGCCGCGGAAGATGTCGGCGAAGCGGGAGGAGATGACGGCCTTGAAGCCGAAGTTCTGCAGGGCCCAGACCGCGTGCTCACGCGAGGAGCCCGTACCGAAGTCGGGACCGGCGACCAGAACCGAGGCGCCCTTGCGCTCGGGACGGTTGAGGACGAAGTTCTCGTCCTTGCGCCAGGCCTCGAAGAGCCCGTCCTCGAAGCCGTCGCGGGTGACCTTCTTCAGCCAGTGCGCGGGGATGATCTGGTCGGTGTCGACGTTGCTGCGGCGCAGCGGAACGGCCCGGCCGGTGTGTGCGGTGAATGCTTCCATGGTTATCGGACTCCGGCGGGCGTACGGGCGTCGGACAGATCGGCGGGCGAGGCCAGATGGCCCAGCACGGCGGTGGCGGCGGCGACCTGCGGGGAGACCAGGTGCGTGCGGCCGCCCTTGCCCTGCCTGCCCTCGAAGTTCCGGTTCGAGGTGGAGGCGGAGCGCTCACCGGGGGCGAGCTGGTCGGGGTTCATGCCGAGGCACATCGAGCAGCCCGCGTGCCGCCATTCGGCGCCGGCGGCGGTGAAGACCTTGTCCAGCCCCTCCTCGACGGCCTGCAGCGCGACCCGGACCGAACCGGGGACGACCAGCATCCGCACGCCCTCGGCGACCTTGCGGCCGTCGAGGATCGAGGCGGCGTTACGCAGGTCCTCGATGCGCCCGTTGGTGCAGGAACCCACGAACACCGTGTCGACATTGATCTCGCGCAGCGGCTGGCCGGCGGTCAACCCCATGTATTCCAGGGCCTTTTCGGCGGCGTGGCGCTCCGACGCGTCCTCGTAGGAGGCGGGGTCGGGGACGACGGCCGACAGGGGCGCGCCCTGGCCGGGGTTGGTGCCCCAGGTGACGAACGGCGCGAGCGCGGCTCCGTCGATGACGACCTCGGCGTCGAAGACGGCGTCGTCGTCGGTGCGCAGCGTCTTCCAGTACTCCACCGCGGCGTCCCACTCCTCGCCCTTCGGGGCGTGGTCGCGGCCCTCGAGGTAGGCGAAGGTGGTCTCGTCGGGGGCGATCATGCCCGCGCGGGCGCCGGCCTCGATCGACATGTTGCAGATGGTCATCCGGGCTTCCATCGAGAGCTTCTCGATGGCGGGACCGCGGTATTCGAGGATGTAGCCCTGGCCGCCGCCGGTGCCGATCCGGGCGATGATGGCCAGGATGAGGTCCTTGGCCGTGACACTGTCGGGGAGTTCGCCCTCGACGGTGATCGCCATGGTTTTGGGGCGGGCCAGCGGCAGGGTCTGGGTGGCCAGGACGTGCTCGACCTGGCTGGTTCCGATACCGAAGGCCAGTGCTCCGAAGGCGCCGTGGGTGGAGGTGTGCGAGTCACCGCAGACGACCGTGGTGCCGGGCTGGGTCAGGCCGAGCTGCGGGCCGACCACGTGCACGACACCCTGCTCGACGTCACCCAGCGGGTGCAGCCGGACGCCGAACTCCGCGCAGTTCCTGCGCAGGGTCTCCAGCTGTGCGCGGGAGACCGGGTCGGCGATCGGCTTGTCGATGTCGAGCGTCGGGGTGTTGTGGTCCTCGGTGGCGATGGTGAGGTCGAGCCGCCGCACCGGCCGGCCCGCCTGCCGCAGGCCGTCGAACGCCTGCGGGCTGGTCACCTCGTGCAGCAGGTGCAGATCGATGAAGAGGAGGTCGGGCTCGCCATCGGCGCGCCGGACGACGTGGTCGTCCCAGACCTTCTCCGCGAGTGTCCTACCCATCGCTTTCCCTCCGGCCGGCGTCTTCGCCGGCCCAACTAGAGATTCGGGTGCCGCCGTCCGGACCCCCGAGCGGGGCGGTGGCCGCGGGCCGTTGCAAGGCCGCTCGTACAGGTTCGCAACTTCCCGGGAAAATTGAACTTGCGTTTCACAGAGTGAGACGGGAGTATCGTCGTATGGACAACTCTAGCGGCGTCGGCGTTCTCGACAAGGCAGCTCTGGTATTGAGCGCCCTGGAGTCCGGTCCGGCCACCCTCGCCGGGCTGGTCGCGGCGACAGGGCTCGCACGGCCCACGGCACACCGTCTGGCCGTGGCACTCGAACACCACCGCATGGTGGCGAGGGACATGCAGGGCCGTTTCATCCTCGGCCCCCGGCTCGCGGAGCTCGCGGCCGCGGCCGGCGAGGACCGCCTCCTGGCGACGGCCGGGCCCGTGCTCACACATCTGCGCGACATCACCGGCGAGAGCGCGCAGCTCTACCGCCGGCAGGGCGACATGCGCATCTGCGTGGCGGCGGCGGAGCGGCTCTCCGGGCTGCGGGACACCGTGCCGGTCGGCTCCACGCTCACGATGAAGGCGGGTTCCTCCGCACAGATCCTGATGGCCTGGGAGGAGCCGGAGCGGCTGCACCGGGGCCTGCAGGGGGCCCGCTTCACGGCGACGGCGCTCTCGGGAGTCCGGCGGCGGGGCTGGGCCCAGTCGATCGGCGAGCGCGAGCCGGGCGTCGCCTCGGTCTCGGCCCCGGTACGCGGCCCGTCCAACCGCGTGGTCGCGGCGGTCTCCGTCTCCGGCCCGATCGAGCGGCTCACCCGCCACCCCGGCCGGATGCACGCACAGGCCATCATCGACTCGGCCGCACGGCTGAGCGAGGCCCTGCGCCGCGGCTGACCGACTGCCCTCGTCCACTCCGGCCGCCCCAGCGTCGTGGCGGCCCAAGTCACTTGCCGGAGCCCCGGGATGGGCACTGTGCGCACACGCAGAAGGCCCCTCACCGAGGTGAAGGGCCTTGCCGTACTGCTGCGGTGTACCCCCGACCGGATTCGAACCGGCGCTACTGCCGTGAGAGGGCAGCGTGCTAGGCCGCTACACAACGGGGGCGTGGTTACTGCTGACTTGCGCTGGGCTACCAGGACTCGAACCTAGAATGACGGTACCAGAAACCGTAGTGTTGCCAATTACACCATAGCCCATGGTGTGAAGTACCCCCGACCGGATTCGAACCGGCGCTACTGCCGTGAGAGGGCAGCGTGCTAGGCCGCTACACAACGGGGGCCCTAGCGATCCTGCATCGAAAACGTGGGTGCGACCCAGGTGTTCTCGCGGGAAGGATCTGTACCCCCGACCGGATTCGAACCGGCGCTACTGCCGTGAGAGGGCAGCGTGCTAGGCCGCTACACAACGGGGGCTTGTTACTTCGGTCTTGCGCTGGGCTACCAGGACTCGAACCTAGAATGACGGTACCAGAAACCGTAGTGTTGCCAATTACACCATAGCCCACTGAAACACAACCCCTGTGGGTTTTGTTTCTGTCCGCGCTTCCCGTTCGAACCTTCCGGCCCGCTCGGGCGGCGCAGGAAGAACATTACCTGAAGGTGTCCGGCGCTCCAAAACGGGTATGGCCGGCCAGCAGACCGGGAAGCTGGTCCAGACCGGTGATCCGCACGAGTTCGGGGCGTCCGCCCTGCTCCTCGCGGTCCAGCCAGATCCCGGTGAGACCGGCGGCCACCGCGCCGCCCGCGTCGATGTCGGGTTCGTTGCCGACGTACGCCACCTCGTGCGGGTCGAGCTCCAGGGCCTCACAGGCGGCGTGGAACGCCCCCGCCTCCGGCTTGGAGATCCCCAGCTCGACGGCGCACACCACCGCCTCGAAGCGGTCCCGCACCCCGAGGGCGCGCAGCTTGCGGTCCTGGTTGTGGATGCTGGAGTTGGACAGGACGGCATGCCGGTAGTCGCCCGCCAGCCGGTCCAGGACGGGCACGGTGTCCGGGAAGAGGGTCCAGGCGGCCTCGTAGTGCGCGGCATGCCGGCCGAACCACTCGTCGGCCTCCGCGTCGCTCAGCCACCGCCCGAGAAACGCGCGTACGCGCTCCCGGCGCTGCCCCTGGAAGTCGGTCTCCCCGGCGGCGAAGCGCTCCCACTGCACGTCCGTGACGGCCTTCCAGGCGTCAAGGGCACGCTCCAGGGATCCGTACCCCTCGGGGAAACCCTCGTGCTCCAGATGCCTGCGCATACCGATGCGGTCGGCCCCGGAGTAGTCGAAGATCGTGTCGTCGATGTCCCAGAGGACCGCACGGATGGTCATGCGGCGTACCTACCCGTCCCCGGGCGTTCCGATGCCGCAGGCCCGCACGCGCGCCGTGCACGCCGGAGGCCGGGACCCCCCTTCATGGGGGGTCCCGGCCTCCGGCGTGCGCGCAGAGCTACGCGGCGAGCTTGGCCAGCGCCGCGTCGATGCGGGCGATCGTCTTCTCGCGGCCCAGGATCTCCAGGGACTCGAAGAGCGGCAGACCGACCGTGCGGCCCGTGACGGCGACGCGGACCGGGGCCTGCGCCTTGCCGAGCTTCAGGCCGTGCTTCTCGCCGGCGGCGAGGACGGCCGCCTTGAGCGCCTCGGCGTTCCACTCGGCGGCGGTCAGCTCGGCGCGGGCCGTGACGAGCAGGGCGTCGGAGCCCTCCTTCATGGCCTTCGTCCAGGACGCCTCGTCGTGGACGGGCTCGTCCAGGAAGAGGAAGTCGACGTTGGCCGTGATGTCCGAGAGGACCGTCACACGGGTCTGGGCGTGCGGGGCGATCTCGGCGAACTGCTCCGCGTCGAAGGCCTCGGGGGCCCAGGGGGCGAAGGGGGCCTTCAGCCAGGGCCCGCAGGCCTCGGTGAAGGTCTTCACGTCGAGCATGCGCAGGTGCTCGGCGTTGATGTGCTCGGCCTTCTTCAGGTCGAAGCGGGCCGGGTTGGCGTTGACGTCGGCGATGTCGAACGCCGCGACCAGTTCGTCCCGGCCGAAGATGTCGCGGTCCTCGGCGATCGACCAGCCGAGCAGCGAGAGGTAGTTGAGCAGCCCCTCGGGCAGGAAGCCGCGCTCGCGGTAGAGGTTGAGCGAGGCCTGCGGGTCACGCTTGGAGAGCTTCTTGTTGCCCTCCCCCATGACGTACGGGAGGTGGCCGAAGGCGGGGGTGTCCTTGGCGACGCCCAGCTCGATGAGCGCCCGGTAGAGGGCGATCTGGCGCGGGGTGGAGGAGAGCAGGTCCTCGCCGCGCAGGACGTGGGTGATCTCCATCAGCGCGTCGTCGACCGGGTTGACCAGCGTGTAGAGCGGGGCGCCGTTGGCGCGGACGATGCCGTAGTCCGGGACGTTCTCCGGCTGGACGGTGATCTCGCCGCGGACCAGGTCGGTGAAGGTGATCGCCTCGTCGGGCATCCGGAAGCGGACGATCGAGGTGCGGCCCTCGGCCTCGTACGCGGCCTTCTGCTCGTCGCTCAGGTCGCGGCAGTGGCCGTCGTAGCCCGAGGGCTTGCCGGCGGCGCGCGCGGCGTCGCGGCGGGTGTCGAGCTCCTCGGTGGTGCAGTAGCACGGGTACGCGTATCCGGCGGCCAGGAGCTTCGCCGCGACGTCCTTGTAGAGGTCCATGCGCTGCGACTGGCGGTACGGGGCGTGCGGACCGCCCGTCTCGGGGCCCTCGTCCCAGTCGAGGCCGAGCCAGCGCATCGATTCGAGCAGCTGCTCGTAGGACTCCTCGGAGTCGCGGGCCGCGTCGGTGTCCTCGATACGGAAGACCAGGGTGCCCTGGTGGTGCCGGGCGAAGGCCCAGTTGAAGAGAGCCGTCCGGACCAGGCCCACGTGGGGGTTGCCGGTCGGGGAGGGACAGAAACGTACGCGGACAGGTGCAGGTGCGTTAACCACGCTTGATCACCTTGTTGGTGAGAGTGCCGATGCCTTCGATGGTGACGGCGACCTCGTCGCCGACGTGCAGGGGCCCGACCCCTGCGGGGGTCCCGGTGAGGATCACGTCGCCAGGGAGCAGCGTCATGGCTTCCGTGATGTGGACGATCAGGTCCTCGACGGAGCGGACCATGTCGCTCGTCCGGCCGAGCTGGCGCTGCTGGCCGTTGACCGTGGCCTGGATGGCCAGGTTGCCGGGGTCGACGTCGGTCTCCACCCAGGGGCCGAGCGGGCAGGAGGTGTCGAAGCCCTTCGCCCGGGCCCACTGGCTCTCGCGGCGCTGGACGTCACGCGCGGTGACGTCGTTGGCGCAGGTGTAGCCGAAGACGACGTCCTTGACACGCTCGCGCGGGACCTCGCGGCACATACGGCCGATCACCACGGCCAGCTCGGCCTCGTGGTGCAGTTCCTCGGAGAAGGAGGGGTATTCGATGGAGTCGCCCGCACCGATCACCGAGGTGGTGGGCTTGAAGAAGGCGACGGGCACATCCGGGACCTCGTTGCCCAGCTCGGCGGCGTGTTCCGCGTAGTTGCGGCCGATGGCCACGACCTTGTTGGGAAGCACGGGCGGCAGCAGCCGGACCTTCTTCAGCGGGACCTTGGTCCCGGAGAGCTCGAAGTCGGCGTACGGGATGCCCTTGATGATGTCGAGGACGAGGCTGTCGGGGCTGTCGCCCTCGACCGCGCCGAAGGCGACATTGCCGTCGATGGAGAACCTGGCGATGCGCACGGGATGCTGTCGCCCCTCACTTGCTGGCTGGCTGAAGACTGACGCTCCAGGCTATCGCCTCGCCGGGCCGGGGGACGGCTGCTACTGCGCCGCCGCGACCGGGGCTTCCATGAGGACGGTGCGGCGCGGGTTGGCCGTCTGGGCGGGCAGGGCGACGGTGTGCTCCCGCTGCTCCGGCGTCTGCAGCGCTCCGGCGTCCTCGAGGTGCGCCAGCGTCGTGCGCCGGGGGTTGGCAATGTTGCGGAACGTCATCGTCGTCTTCATCTGCCGTATGGACCCTTGTCGCTGGGGCGCGGCCCGAAGGTGCGCCGGTTGTCGGATTCGCCTATCCCTGTAAAGCGTCAGGCTAAACATCCGATTCCCTCTCATGGCCGGGATCAGACGGCGATCATGATGTGAGTTTGCTCACGAACTTGCTGACAAAACGCCCATTGCGGGCAGTTGATCATGGCGTCCAAACCCGACAATACATCTCTGAATCTGCTATTCCGCTCCCGATCATGGCGTCTGGGACACCCGCCGCCCTCGGGACAATCACCCGTGATTGCCCGTTTTGACCCTGAACACGCTCCACGCCTTGTCACCCGTTCATCACACCGTGTCATCCAGGTCACGGCCCGGTACGCGGGCCTTGTTGGAGATCCTTCACTGTGCTGGAATTCCACGCACCGCCGCGGGTTTCAGGCCCAGCGCGCAGGGGCGCAACGCAGCGCCGAGTGGCGGCGGGAGGGGGAAGTACGCCGGTCACTCACGACCACCATGGGGCGCGTCCAGCGCCCCACGACGCCGACACCGTTCCGCCGCGCCACGTGCGGAGGGACGCCTGGTCCAGAGGTTGCGACGCTAGTGCAGGGACGTTTCAAGAGGGATGGCATGGGGTCGCCCCAGCCCCGCCAGGGCCGAGGGGAAACCCCGGCGGAGCAGGAGCCGCGCGGTGGGAACGACCGCGGTTCCTCGCCCCAGCACGCCCAGAATCCCGGCGCGCCCGGTGACGGCGGAGACCGCGCGCAGCGCCCCGGCCCGGCAGGGACCGGCAGCACGACGGAGGCCGCAGCGCCCCTCAAGCCGGCCGGCCCCACCCCGGCCAGTTCACGCCTGGCCCTGCGCAACTGGCGCATCAGCACGCGTCTGGTCTCCCTGCTCGCCCTCCCCGTGGTCGCGGCGACCACCCTGGGCGGACTGCGCATCAACGAGTCCATGAACGACATGGACCAGCTGGAGCACATGCAGCTGCTCACCCAGATGACCAGGAAGGCGACCGCGCTCGCCAACGCGCTCCAGGAGGAGCGCGACAGGTCGGCCGGCCCGCTGTCGAACGGCGTGAAGGCCACCGACTACAAGGTCACCCAGCCCCGTGAGCGCACCGACCGCGCCAAGGCCGCCTTCTTCGAGGCCACGGACGAGATCGGCAACACCCCGGGCGACGCGGCGCTGGACAGCATCCACGCGAGCGTCAGCCAGATCAGCACCCAGCTGGGCAAGATCACCAGCATCCGCAAGGACGCCTACGCGGCCGACAGCCCCAGCCTCAACACGATCGACCAGTACAGCCAGCTGATCACGTCGCTGCTGAGCCTCTCCCAGGACATGGCGCAGGCCACCAGCAACCCGGAGATGATCAAGCGGACGCGTGCGCTGGCCGCCTTCTCGTCCTCGAAGGAGTACGCCTCCGTCGAGCGCGCCATCATCGCCGCGGCGCTGCCGGACGGCACCGGCACCAAGGCGCACCTGAACGACAACGACCAGGCGTTCGGGCGCAACGCGCAAGGAAAAGCGGACTCGACCCTCAAGACGTTCGAGACGACCTACTCGTCCACCGGGAAGAGTTCCGCCGAGCTGCTGGCGCCGCTGGACAACGGCAATCCCGAGATCACCGCCGCCGAGATCTACGCCAAGAAGGTGCTCGACAGCCCGCTCGGCATGGAGGGCAGCGGCAAGACCCGTACGTACATGGACTGGTACGACCAGAGCTCCACCAAGATCCAGGCCATGAAGACCATCGAGGCCTCGCTCCTCGGCGAGATGGAGAGCAAGGCCCGCGAACTGCGTGAGGAGTCGCAGCGCGACGCGATCCTCAACGGTGCGATCATCCTCATCGTCCTGGGTGTGTCGCTGGTCGGCGCCTTCGTCGTGGCGCGGTCCATGATCCGTTCGCTGCGCCGGCTGCAGGACACCGCGACCAGGGTCGCCCAGGACCGGCTGCCCGAACTCGTCAGGCAGCTCTCGGAGACGGACCCGCAGGACGTCGACACCTCCGTCGAGTCGGTCGGCATCCACTCCCGCGACGAGATCGGCCAGGTGGCCACGGCCTTCGACGACGTGCACCGCGAGGCGGTCCGTCTGGCGGCCGAGCAGGCGCTGCTGCGGGGCAACGTCAACGCGATGTTCACCAACCTCTCGCGCCGGAGCCAGGGCCTCATCCAGCGCCAGCTCTCGCTCATCTCCGAGCTGGAGTCGCGCGAGGCCGACCCGGACCAGCTGTCCTCGCTCTTCAAGCTCGACCACCTCGCGACGCGTATGCGCCGTAACGGCGAGAACCTCCTCGTCCTCGCGGGTGAGGAGCCCGGCCGCCGCTGGACCCGGCCCGTGCCGCTGGTCGACGTGCTCCGTGCCGCCGCCTCCGAGGTGGAGCAGTACGAGCGCATCGAACTGGCCGCGGTGCCCGCGACCGAGGTCGCCGGCCGGGTGGTCAACGACCTCGTGCACCTCCTGGCCGAGCTGCTGGAGAACGCCACGTCGTTCTCCTCCCCGCAGACGAAGGTCCGGGTCACCGGTCACGCCCTGCCCGACGGCCGTGTGCTCGTCGAGATCCACGACACGGGTATCGGCCTCTCCCCCGAGGACCTGGCCGCGATCAACGAGCGGCTCGCCTCACCGCCCACCGTGGACGTATCGGTGTCCCGCCGCATGGGTCTGTTCGTGGTCGGCCGGCTGTCGCTGCGTCACGGCATCCGCATCCAGCTGCGGCCCTCCGACTCCGGCGGTACGACCGCGCTGGTCATGCTGCCCATGGAGGTCGCGAACGGCGGCAAGCAGCCGTCGAAGCAGGGCCCGCAGGGCAAGGGGCCGCAGGGCGGTGCCCCGGGCGGTCTCCTCGCCGGCGGTGGCGCTCCCACGGGCGGCCAGCGTCCC
>NZ_DATMVN010000661.1:0-9518 GCF_035563135.1 Streptomyces sp. | reverse complement strand
CCCGCAGAGCACGGTGATCAGCACGAGCGCGGCGGCCCGCACCCGGCCCACTCCCGCACCCAGGGTCTGCGCCACGTTCTCGCCCAGCGCGAGAGCGTTGAGCGCCCTGCTCAGCAGCAGCGCCCCGGACAAGGAGACCACGATCGCGGCCACCGGCAGGGCCAGCGGCGCCTGTTCGCGGGCCGCCAGCGACCCGACCGACCAGAACCGGTACATGTCGAAGACGTCGGGGAGCATCAGCCGCAGGCCGAGCGCGACACCGCTCAGCACCGCGGTCAGGGCGACGCCGGTGAGGACCAGGCGCAGCGGCGAGCGGCGCCCGACGGCGGCGACCAGCAGCGCGGTGATCACGGAGCCGACGACCGCGAAGCCGAGTTCGCCGGCCTGCCCGACGGCCAGCCCGAGCGCCGAACCGATGGTGATGGCGAACCCGGCACCCGCGGTGACCCCGAGGATGCCGGGCTCGGCCAGCGGGTTGCGGGCCAGCGTCTGGATCAGCGCGCCCGCCACCGCGAGGGCGGCGCCCACCGCGACGGCCAGAAGCGCCCGGGGGCCCCGCACGTCACGCACGATCACGTGGTCGTCCGTGCCCTCGTAGTCCAGCAACGCGCGCACGACCTCGCCCGGCGAAACCGGGTGCGCGCCGACGCCCATGCTGAGCACGGCGACCGCCGTCAGCAGCACCAGACCGCCGACGAGCAGGCCGGCCTGCGGTGCGACGGCGCGCTCGGCCCCCGCCGGACCGGACGCTCGACCCGCGACGGTCATCGCTTGAGCAGCGGCGCGAGCGACGTGTCGATCGCGTCCAGGGTGTTCATGGCCGACCCGTAGGTCGCGGCCTCGGTGTAGCGGATCGGGAAGGTCTTGCCGGCCTTGACGGCGGGCAGGTTCTTCCACAGCTTGGAGTCGAGGACGTACTGGACCGCTTCGGAGACGCTGCCGTCGGCGTTGACGGAGTACGTCAGGGCATCGGCCTCGGCGAACGCGTCCGGGAGTTCCTCGATGGACGGGTACTCGCTGACCGCGGCGGAGCCGGGGCCGGCCTTCTTCACCTTGCCGTAATACGCCGCACCGATGTCCTCGGTGATGTTGGTCCCCCACGAGCCGCCGAACTCCCGGTGGAAGTTGCCCTTGGCGACCTCGCCGTACGCGCCGACGTGTCCCAGCTTCAGCTGGGGCAGCACGTCCGCGTACTTCGTCTTCAGCCCGGCGGCCTTCGCCTCGTACGTCTTCTGCCCGGCGTCGAACTTCTCGAGGGCGCCGGCCGCGTCGGCCTGCTTGCGGGACAGGTCGCGCCAGGCGGACGGCAGGGACGGGCCGATCGCCACCACGGGGGCGATCGACTCCAGCCGCTTGACGTCGATGTCGCCGAGCACGGGGGCGGGAACACCGATGACGATCAGGTCGGGCTCGGCCTCGGCGATGGCCTCGTAGTTGGTCTCGGCCGCCTGCTCACCCGCCACCTTGGTGAGCTTCTTGTACTCGGCCAGGTCCTCCTTGCTCATCATCGGCTCGCCGCGCTTCCACGACGAGATCCCGACCAGCGGAGCGTCGGCCTCGATGAGAGCGGGCACGGCGTAGCCGGTGGCCACCACACGCTTCGGGTCGGCGGGGATGGTGATCTTGCCGTTGTCAGCAGCGAACACCCGGGTCCCGGCCTTCTCCGAGGCCTCCGGCCCGCCACCCTCCGAAGAGGACCCGCATCCGGCCAGCATCAGGCTCAGCGACAGGACGCCGACGAGGCCGGAGGTTCTGCGTATGGACATGCAATGCTCCTCGAAATTTAGGTAAGGCTTACCTTATTTGATGATTCCGCGTCCGGACACCCCGAAGCGGCATCGAACCTGCTTCATGTCCGGCCGGGCCCGTCAGTGGTCGTCCTCGTCGAAGTCGGAGACGCCCCGCTTCCAGTAACCGGTGATGTCGTGGTCGGCCTTCTCCAGCCGCAGCTCGTCGCGGACCCAGCGGCGCAGCGGCTTGATCTGACCTGCCTCACCCGCAGCCCACACGTACACCCGCTCCCCCTCGGGCACCGTCACCTCGGTCACGGCCCGCGCCAGGGCGTCGCCGCCCCCCGCCGGGAGGCCGGCGCTGTGCAGCCACCGCACCTCGACGCCTTCGGGCGCGGACAGTTCGATCTCCTGTGTCACGTCCAAGACCTCGACGAACGCCCAGCCCTTCGCGCTCCTGGGCAGTTCCTCCAGCCGGCGCGCGATCGCAGGCAGGGCCGTGAGGTCGCCCGCGAGCAGGTAACGGTCGTAGGAATGCGGGACGATCAGCCCGCCGGGCGGGCCCGCGAGGTGCATGACGGCGCCCGGCCCGGTCCCACGCGCCCAGTCCGAGGCCAGGCCGCCGTCATGCAGGGCGACGTCGATGTCGATCTCTCCGGTGACAGGGTCGTAACGGCGTACCGTGTACTGGCGCGAGCGGAGCACCGACCCCGCCCAGCGCAGCATGGTCCCGTTCTGTTCGGGCAGCCTCAGCGAGCCGTCGGCAGCCGGGAAGAGCAGCTTCACGTGCTCGTCCGGCGCGTGGGCCTCGAATCCCGCGGTGCCCGCCCCGCCCAGGGTCACCCGCAGCAGGCCGGTCCCGACCATGGCGGTGCGCACGACCTCGGTCTCCCTGACGCCGATCGGGTATCCCACCTTCTCGGCACGCAGACCCGCCCGGACCTGCGCGATGCGCTCCAGGTGCCGGTCCCGGTGGTCGGCGAGGCTCACGCCGTCCTGCCCGTCAGGAGCTCGGTCCAGTGCGCCAGTTCGGGCTGTTCGGCGAGGTCGGGATACTCCAGCGTGGCCGCCCCTGCGGCACGCCAGCGCTCGATCAGGACCATGGTCCGTACGGAGTCCAGGCCGAGGTCGGTCAGATTCTCCTCCGGCTCGATCTCGGCGGGGTCGCAGCCGAGGAGTTCCGCGACGTCGGCGCGGACACGTTCGGGTGTCAAGGTCTGGTTCATCGAAGACTCCTGCGGGAACTGGTACCGGCAGCACGGTCGGCGCGTCGGTGATTCGCGTACGGCAAGACGGGCGGCCGCCAGGCCGGGGCTGCGCCGGGCGCGGTGCGCGCTCCGGAGCCCGGGGGCGGCACGTCGGCTGTGGGCGGTGAGGGACCCGGTCCTGCCGGCCACGCGGCGGCCGTCCCGTCGAATCCCACGTTCCAAGCCAACGGGATGCCTCCCTCCCCCACGTGAGCCCAGGCGAGGCTAACCTAACTTGACACCTGTTGGCGCTGGATATCCAAAAGTTGATCAGCTTCCGCGCTCTTTTCCGGTCCGCACGCCGGTCGGCCGCCCGGACTCCTCGGTCACGGGGACAGCGGTGGGCCGAACCGTAACCGAGGGCACATCAGGGGATTCCGCATCCCTCTGGCCGAAGCACTCAAGTGAGGTTACCCTCACCTAACATGCCGCAGAAAGGCCGGACGGCTGTCACCGGTCTGCCGTCCGCCCGCCTCTCCGGCACGCCACGGGGCCCGGTCGCAGGTCCCGGGCCCGCAAGGCAACTCCAGGCCGTCGACGGCGGCGTGACGCCGCGCTGAACCACCCTCAGCTCCGCCGCACACTCCGCATCCGTTCGGCGGAACCATCGAGAATGGAGTCCCCGTGCCGACGGCATCCCAGGTCGCTACGCACATGTCCCCGGCCGGCCCCGCTCACCCGGCCGTAGGCGCGGCCACCTCGCTCCTGGACGCCTACACGCCGGGCTCCCGGTTCCTCGCCACCTCCGGCCGCACCCTGCTGGCACACGGGGCGGTACGCCAAGTACCGCATGACGACAGGCCTTTGGTGGAGCGGGTGAACGCCACCCTGACCGAGGCCGGCGCCGCCGGACAGAGAAATCCCGTGGTCATCGGCGCCATCCCGTTCGACCACGGGGTGCCGGCCGCCCTGGGCGTACCGGCGACGCTGCGCGTCGCGCCGCCGCTCGCCTCCGACCCACTGATCACCCTCCCCGTCGGCGCGTCCGGCACGGCGGACTGGCGCATACGCCCCGTGCCCGAACCCGGGGTCTACGGAGCGGGCGTCGCCTCGGCCGTGGAGCGCATGATGCGCGGGGAGTTCAGCAAGGTCGTACTGGCCCGCACCCTCGAACTCACCTCCCGCGCCCCTCTCGACCTGCCGATGATGCTCCGGCGCCTGGCCCGCCGGGATCCCGCCGGTTACACCTTCGCGCTGCCGACCGGACCCGGCCGCACCCTGATCGGCGCCAGCCCCGAGCTGCTGGTCTCCCGGCAGGGGCGCCAGGTGACCGCCAATCCGCTCGCAGGGTCCGCCCCGCGCAGCACCGACCTCGCCGAGGACGTACGCCGGGCGGCGGCCCTGCTGGACTCGGCCAAGGACCTGCACGAGCACGCCGTCGTCGTGGACGCGGTCCACCGGTCACTCGCCCCGCACTGCACGGAGCTGACCGTTCCCACCCGGCCCACGCTCATCCGTACCGCCACCATGTGGCACCTGTCCACCACCGTCACCGGTACGCTCGCCGCCCCGGACACCTCTGCGCTGGCGCTCGCGTACGCCCTGCATCCCACCCCTGCCGTCTGCGGCACTCCGACCATGACGGCACGTCAGGTCATCGCGGAGACCGAGCCGTTCGACCGCGGTTTCTTCACCGGCATGGTGGGCTGGGGTGACGCGGAGGGCGACGGCGAATGGGTCGTCACGATCCGCTGCGCGGAGGCCGAGGAACACACGCTGCGGCTGTACGCGGGCGCGGGCGTCGTCGCCGCGTCCGACCCCGAGGCCGAGACCGCCGAGACCGCGGCCAAGTTCCGCACGTTCCTCAGCGCCGTGGGAGCCGAGCTGTGAGCACAGGACCGCACGGCGGCCCGGTTCGCCACCGGTCCGTGGCGAACCGGGCGGGACCCGGCCCGCGGACCACCTGGGAGCCCGTCTAACTGCCGGAGCCGGCGGAGGCCGCGTCGGTGGGGTCCGCGTCGGTGGGGTCCGCGTCGGTGGAGGCGAGGGGGAGGGTGAAGACGAAACGTGTGCCGGGAGTGTGGCCGGTGTCCAGGGTGATGGCCCCGCCGTGGTACTCGACGATCTTCTTGCAGAGGGCGAGGCCGATCCCGTTGCCCGGATAGGTGTCCCGGGTGTGGAGGCGCTGGAAGATCACGAAGATCCTCTCGGCGTACTCCTGGCCGATACCGATGCCGTTGTCGCTCACGGCGAATTCCCAGCGGGGACCGTCCCCCTCGGCACCGTCCGCGGGTTCGTGGGCGCTGATGTGGATCCGGGGCACGGCGCCCGGAGCACGGAACTTGACGGAGTTGGAGATCAGGTTCTGCAGCAGGACGCCGAGCTGGGTCGGGTCGCCGTGGACCACGGGCAGAGGATCATGGGTGAGGACCGCCCCGGCCTCCTCGATCACCATGCCCAGGGAGTTGAGCGTACGACGCAGCACGGTCTCGAGGCTGACGTCGACGTCCTCGGCATGCAGGCGGCCGACGCGGGAGAACGCGAGGAGATCACCGATGAGCGTCTGCATACGGTTGGCCCCGTCGACCGCGAAGTCGATGTACTGCTTGGCACGGTCGTCGAGCTGATCCGCGTAGCGCCGTTCCAGGAGCTGGCAGAAACTGGCGACCTTGCGCAGCGGCTCCTGCAGATCGTGGGAGGCCACGTAGGCGAACTGTTCGAGTTCCTCGTTGGAGCGGCGCAGATCCGTCGCCTGTTCGTCGAGCTGGGCCCGGGCACGATCGCTGAACTCCAGCTCCCCGGCCAGGCGCCGGCGCATCCCGTCCACGTCTGCCGCCAGTGCCCGCAGGTCGGCGGGACCGGAGAGGGCGATGGAATGCTCGAACCGGCCGTCCGCGATCTCCCGGACGTCCGCGCGCAACCGGTCCAGCGGGACCTGGACGCCCCGGCGCAGCCCGGCGAACGCGAGCGCGATGAGGGCGAGGACCACACAGGCGATGGCGGTGAAGACCATGTTGCGCAGATCGCGCGCCGCATCCAGGTCGTCACGCGCCTGGTCCCGCTCGGCCTCGATGTGGGTCTGCTGTTCGGTCAGTGCGGCACGGACGGCGTCGAATGCGGCCTTGCCGCTCTCGGTGTGCTGCTGGGCGGAGCCGACGGGGTCGGCTGCCTCGCTGACGGGCCGGGCCGTGGTGGCCTGCCACCGCCCGGAGTGCGCGCGCACCCGGGCCAGGTCGGCCGCCGCCCGCTCGTCGCCCTCCGCCAGGCGCGCCAGTTCCCCGTCCGCGGCCTTCTCCTGGGCGACACCGTCCCGGTAGGGCTCCAGGAACCCGCGCTTGCCCGTCATGCCGTATCCACGGATGCCCGTCTCCTGATTGATCAGGGCGCTCTCCATCCGCACGGAGGCGATCAGGGCCGGCGACCAGCGCTCGGTGAGCCGCTCATTGACGTCGGTGGCATGGCCGAGGACCCAGACGCCGCAGCCGATCAGGACGAGCAGGAGCACCAGCGCCGCCGCGGAGCCGGCCCCCAGCCAGCCCCGGGTGGTCCATCCGCCCTGGACGGGCCGCGGCGGCAGGGGTGCCGGGGCCTGCTGAGGGGTGTCGATCTGCACGTCGGGTCCATCCTCCCTGGGCCCGGCGGCGCACCGGGCGGGCGCCACCCTACCCGTGGGGACAACCACGGTTGTCGACGGGGCGCCTCGGCGTCTACGGTGCACTCATGGCAGCAGAGACGCAGATGAGCTCCGAACAGGAGGAACTGGCCGTACGGGCGCGCCAGGCCGTCGCCGAAGCCGCCCGGCAGCTCGTCCTCCGCGCTCCGGTGCCGGATGCCGGCACGCAGGGCCCGGACGAGCCCCGCAAGGACGCCCTGGCATCTCTGCGCGCCCTGGCCTACCTCAGCCGGGCTGTGGAGGAGTGCGCGGCACTGGCCGCGCGGACCGCCGCCCAGGAAGGCGCCGGCTACCCCCAGCTGGGGCGGGCCTGGGGCGTCAGCCGCCAAGGGGCCCGCAAACGCTGGCCCGGACTCGTCTTCACCAGCCGTCCCGCATCACGCCCGCTACCCCATCACCAGACCCGGAGCTCGCTCATGAACGGCCTCGTCCCCCGCACGTACACCGTCCTGCTCGTCGAGGACGACATGGCCGACGCCATGCTGATCGAGGAGGCCCTGACCGAACACGGCATGGCGCGCGGCATCCAGCGGGCCGACGACGGGGTCGCGGCTCTGGAGTACCTGCGCGACCCTCACACGGACCGGCCGGACCTGATCGTGCTCGATCTGAACATGCCCCGCATGAACGGCCGCGAGCTGCTGAACGTCCTCAAGAACGACAGCGATCTGTCAGGCATCCCCATCGTCGTACTGACCACGTCCGCCGCACCGGACGACATCGAGGACGCCTACCGCCAGCACGCCAACGCCTACGTCACCAAGCCGGTCAACCTCGACGACTTCATGCAGACCGTGCAGAGCATCGACTCCTTCTTCCTCGACACCGCCACCACTCTCCCGCCCCGCCCGGGCGACGAGGGCTGAAGAGGCGGGGCGGGAGGCGGGCAGCGTCTCAGATCGTCGCGGCGTCGATCACGAACCGGTACCGGACATCGCTGTTCAGCACTCGCTCGTACGCCTCGTTGATCCCGGACGCGCCGATCAGCTCGATCTCCGCGCCGAGTCCGTGCTCGGCGCAGAAGTCCAGCATCTCCTGGGTCTCCTGGATGCCGCCGATCCCGGACCCGGAGAGGGACTTGCGGCCGTCTATCAGGGAGAACAGGTCGACGGACACGGGCTCCTCGGGGGCGCCGACGTTCACCAGCGCACCGTCCGTCTTGAGGAGGGCGAGATAGGCGCCGAAGTCCAGCGGCGCCGACACCGTCGACAGGATGATGTCGAAGGTGCCGCGCAGGTCCTCGAAGGTCTTGGGGTCACTGGTCGCGTAGTAGTGGTCGGCGCCGAGCTTCAGCCCGTCCTCCTGCTTGCGCAGTGACTGCGAGAGAACGGTCACCTCCGCACCGAGCGCGTGCGCGATCTTGACGCCCATGTGGCCGAGGCCGCCCATGCCGAGGACCGCGACCTTCTTGCCGGGGCCGGCGTCCCAGTGCTTCAGCGGGGAGTACGTGGTGATCCCCGCGCAGAGCAGCGGCGCGGCCTCGTCGAGCGACAGGCCGTCGGGGATGCGAAGGGTGTAGTTCTCGTCCACGACGATGTGCGTGGAGTAGCCGCCGTACGTGGGGTCGCCGTTCTTGTCCAGGGCGTTGTACGTGCTGGTTCCGCCCTCTTCGCAGTACTGCTCGAGACCTGCCTTGCAGTTGTCGCACTCGCGGCAGGAGTCGACCATGCAGCCGACGCCCACACGGTCGCCCACGGCGAACTTGGTGACGCCGGAGCCGGTCTCGGTGACGACGCCGGCGATCTCGTGGCCGGGCACCATCGGGAAGGTGCCCTCGCCCCAGCCGTCGCGGGCCTGGTGGATGTCCGAGTGGCAGATACCGGCGAACTTGATGTCGATCAGGACGTCGAACTCACCGACGGCGCGACGCTCGATGGTGGTGCGCTCGAGCGGAGCCTTGGCTGAGGGGGCGGCGTAGGCAGCGACGGAAGTCATGCGGGGTTCTCCTAAGGAGTGGTCGTACGCCCGGCAGCCTTCGGTCCGGGCACGTGGTCCAGCCTGCCCCAGTACACAGATTCCGCCCAGGCCACGGTTATGCGTATGTCCACCGGTCCTATTACTGGCGGGGTCAGGATGGTGTGCGTACGACCGTGGATACTGGGCCTATGGATGAGCAGCCTGAATCCCGGCGGCGGCCCTCCGGTGCCCCCGGTGGCGGCGGCACGGGGCACGCCCTCGACCGGCGCGCCGAGCTCAGCGAGTTCCTGCGCAGCCGGCGGGCGCGGCTGAAGCCGGGGGATGTGGGACTTCCCGACTTCGGGCGGCGCCGCCGGGTGCCGGGATTGCGCCGGGAGGAGCTGGCGCAGCTGGCCGGGGTGTCCGTGGCGTATTACACACGCCTCGAACAGGACAACGGGCAGAACGTGTCCGGAGAGGTACTGGGTGCCATCGCGTCCGCGCTGAGACTGACGGACGCCGAACAGGCGCATCTCACGCACCTCGCGAAGCCCAAGCAGCACAGGAAGAAGCCGTCCGTGCGGCAGCAGCGGGTGCGTGGAACCCTCTGTCGGCTGCTCGACACGATGGAGGGCGTTCCCGCGTACGTCGTCGGGCGGCGCTCGGAGATCCTGGCCTGGAACCGGATGGCTGCGGCGGTCTTCGGTGACTGGTCACAGTTGCCGCCGCAGGAGCGGAACTGGGCGCGGCTGGTGTTCCTGAAGCCGGAGTACCGCGAGTTGTTCGTGGAGTGGGACCAGAAGGCGTCGGACATCGTCAGCTACCTGCGGATGGACGCCGGCTGCCACCCCGACGACCCCCGCCTTTCCGCGCTCGTCGGTGAGCTGTCCGTGAAGAGCGAGGAGTTCCGGCGGCTGTGGGCCAGGCACGACGTGAAGGAGAAGAACCACGGCGTCAAGCGGCTGCGTCATCCGCTGGTGGGTGAGCTGTCGCTCTGCTACGAGACGTTCGCTCTGCCCGACGATGCGGAGC
>NZ_DATMVN010000660.1:0-5584 GCF_035563135.1 Streptomyces sp. | reverse complement strand
CCGGCTACCGGCCCCGCTCCTCCACGTACGCGTTGTACGCCGCGACCTGCGCCCGCCTGGCCACCCGCTCCACCGGCCGCAGGGCCTCACCCCGGGCCGCGATCTCGGAGGCGCTCACCGCGCCGCCGTGCCCGTTCTCATGGGCCACCGACACCAGCAGCCCGACGCGCTGAGCCAGCTCCAGCACCCGGACCGCCCGCGGCGGATAACCCGGAGCCAGCACCTCCCGCCCCCGCTCCGCCCGCGCCCGGTAGGCATCCACCGCGGCCTCCGCGACCGGACCGGATCCGGCGACATCGAGCCGGGACAGCACCGCCGTGGCGTCCCGCAACGCCTCGGCGAGCTCCCGCTCCGCCTCACCGAGCGACGGCACATCCGCAGGCGGTGCCTCCCTGACCGGCAGGCAGCGCCAGACCACCTCGACATGCAGATCCCCGGCGGGCCCCGCCTCACTCACCTCCGGCACGAGCCCGTAGGGCACCCCGGACGCGACCACCGCCTCCTCCGCCTCCAGTGCCCGGGCGTTGAAGTCCGGCGGCCCGCTGAGCCCCAGCGGATGCCCGGGCACCGGCAGGGCGACCCGGAAACCGGTCGCGCCGAGTCCCCTCAGCCGGCCGAGTGCCAGGGTGAGCCCGACGGGCCCCGTCTCACCCGGCATCCCCTCGACACGGTGCACCGCGTCCTCACCGACGATCGCGAGCGCCGCGTCGTCCGGTGACACAAATCCGGCCAAAAGTGCGTTTCCCCATGCGGCGAGCCGCCCTGAGCGTGGTTCCGAAAGCATGGGACCAGCCTAGGGAACGGCCCCAGGGCCTGAGCACTCCTCGGGTGGCGTAGGTTTTCCCTGGGAGCTGTGCCCACAGGCACGCGACGATCTCGACACTGTATGGGGAGACAACGCGCCATGAGCGATGTACTGGAGCTGGTGGACGTATCCGTGGTCCGCGACGGACGCGCTCTGGTGGACGACGTCTCCTGGTCGGTCAAGGAGGGGGAGCGCTGGGTCATCCTCGGCCCGAACGGCGCCGGCAAGACCACCCTCCTCAACGTCGCCTCCAGCTACCTCTTCCCCAGCACCGGCACGGCCAAGGTCCTCGGCGAGCGGCTCGGCGGGGTCGGCACCGACGTCTTCGAGCTCCGCCCCCGCATCGGCATGGCCGGTGCGGCCATGGCCGAAAAGCTCCCCAAGCGCCAGACCGTGCTGCAGACGGTCCTCACCGCCGCTTACGGCATGACCGCCACCTGGCACGAGAACTACGAAGCCGTCGACGAGGAGCGCGCCCGCGCCTTCCTCGACCGCCTCGGCATGACCGGATACCTCGACCGCAAGTTCGGCACGCTCTCCGAGGGCGAACGCAAGCGCACCCTCATCGCCCGCGCCATGATGACCGACCCCGAGCTGCTCCTCCTCGACGAGCCGGCCGCCGGCCTCGACCTCGGAGGGCGCGAGGACCTGGTCCGCCGCCTCGGCAGGCTGGCCCGGGACCCGTACGCCCCCTCCATGGTCATGGTCACCCACCATGTCGAGGAGATCCCGCCCGGCTTCACCCACGTCCTGATGATCCGGCAGGGCAAGGTGCTCGCCACCGGCCCCATGGAGACCGAGCTCAGCTCCCGGAACCTCTCCCTCTGCTTCGGCCTGCCGCTCGTCGTCGAGCACCACGGCGACCGCTACACCGCTCGCGGACTGCCTCTCGGCCAGTAGTCGCACCACAGCCAACCTCCTCTGCGCCCTGTCGGGGAAGGCACCCGCGGTCCTACGATGACCATGTGGACATCGACGCGTGGGTGTGGTGGCTGATCGGCGCGGTGGGACTGGGCATCCCCCTCGTCCTGACCGCGATGCCCGAATTCGGAATGTTCGCCGCCGGAGCGGTGGCCGCGGCCGTCGTCGCGGCCCTCGGCGGAGGCATCGTCGCCCAGGTCCTGGTGTTCGCCGTCGTCTCGGTGGCCCTGATCGCCGTCGTCCGGCCGATCGCCGCCAGACACCGCGCGGGCCGGCCCGGGGAAGCCACCGGCATCGACGCACTGAAAGGCCGTCAGGCCGTCGTCCTGGAACGGGTGGACGGCAGCGGAGGCCGCATCAAGCTCGCCGGCGAGGTGTGGTCCGCGCGCTCGCTCGACGGCGACCAGGTCTTCGACCCCGGCCGGCAGGTGGATGTCGTGGACATCGACGGTGCAACGGCCGTCGTCATGTGAGCGAACCGGTCACACGGCAGGCCACAGTCTGCCAAACTCGAAGTCGATCATCATGAGACCGCACCGTTCATAAAAGATGCGACCGACATGACCGTTCGACCTCGATCACCGCGATCCGTCGGCAACCGAAGGGCACGAGGCACACGATGCAACCGATCATCATCGTCCTGATCATTCTGGTGGTGCTCGTCTTCATCGCCCTGATCAAGACGATCCAGGTCATCCCGCAGGCCAGTGCCGCCATCGTGGAGCGCTTCGGCCGCTACACCCGCACGCTCAACGCCGGGCTGAACATCGTCGTCCCGTTCATCGACTCGATCCGCAACCGGATCGACCTCCGCGAACAGGTCGTCCCCTTCCCGCCCCAGCCGGTGATCACCCAGGACAACCTCGTCGTCAACATCGACACCGTCATCTACTACCAGGTGACCGACGCCCGCGCCGCCACCTACGAAGTCGCCAGCTACATCCAGGCGATCGAGCAGCTCACCGTCACCACGCTGCGCAACATCATCGGCGGCATGGACCTCGAACGGACCCTGACCTCCCGCGAGGAGATCAACGCGGCACTGCGCGGAGTCCTCGACGAAGCCACCGGCAAGTGGGGCATCCGCGTCAACCGCGTCGAGCTCAAGGCCATCGAACCGCCCACCTCCATCCAGGACTCGATGGAGAAGCAGATGCGCGCCGACCGTGACAAGCGTGCCGCGATCCTCACCGCCGAGGGCATCAGGCAGTCCGCGATCCTCACGGCCGAGGGCGAGAAGCAGTCCGCGATCCTTCGCGCCGAAGGTGAGGCCAAGGCATCCGCGCTGCGCGCCGAAGGTGAAGCCCAGGCCATCCGCACGGTCTTCGAGTCCATCCACGCCGGCGACCCGGACCAGAAGCTCCTGTCGTACCAGTACCTCCAGATGCTTCCCAAGATCGCCGAGGGCGACGCCAACAAGCTCTGGATCGTGCCCAGTGAGATCGGCGACGCGCTCAAGGGCCTCAGCGGCGCCTTCGGCAACCTCGGCAGCGGCGCCCCCGGCTTCAACACCGGCACCGAGCGGCGGGAACAACCCCCGGTCGACTGACCGGGAAACACCTTCGTGCATGATCAGTGAGGCCCCTCGACCTTCATGGCGGGGAGGCGTCACTGACCATCGAAGGGGATGGCCTTGTCCGTCTGGGAGATTCTCGCGGTGTTCGCGGCCGGCGTCGGAGCCGGCACGATCAACACCATCGTCGGGTCGGGAACGCTGATCACCTTCCCCGTCCTGCTCGCCACCGGGCTGCCACCGGTGACCGCCACCGTGTCCAACGCGCTCGGCCTGATCCCGGGCTCCATCAGCGGTGCCATCGGCTACCGGCAGGAGCTCACCGGGCAGCGGCGCCGCATACTGAAACTGAGCGTCGGCGCACTGGCCGGCGGACTCGCCGGGGCCACCCTCCTGCTCGCCCTGCCCTCCACGGCGTTCGAGACGATCGTCCCCGTCCTGGTGGCCCTCGCGCTGGTCCTGGTCATCCTGCAGCCCCGCATCAGCAGGGCGGTGCAGCGCCGCCGCGACCGCACCGGCACCGCCGCCCGGCCCGACGGCGGGCCCCTCCTGTTCACCGGCCTGATGCTCGCCAGCGTCTACGGCGGCTACTTCACGGCGGCCCAGGGCATCATCTATCTCTCCCTCATGGGGATGCTGCTCGACGACACGATGCAGCGCCTCAACGCCGTCAAGAACGTCCTCGCCGCCGTCGTCAACAGCGTCGCCGCCCTCTTCTTCCTCTTCGTCGCGGACTTCGACTGGACGGCCGTCGTCCTGATCGCCGTGGGGTCCGCGCTCGGCGGCCAGATCGGCGCCAGGGTCGGCCGCCGGCTCAGCCCCCGCCTCCTGCGCGGCCTGATCGTCGTCGTCGGCACCGCGGCCATCGTCCAACTGCTGCTGCGCTGAAGCACGGAGCCCGCCCCTCCGGCAGGTGGGACGGGCTCCGCATACGTTCATGTACGTACGTTCGTGTGAGCAGGGAAGGCGGTCACGCCGCGGAGCGCGCCAGCCACTCCGGGAGCGCCGACCGGTCGCCGGCCCCCAACGCGAGCAGCATCGCGTCCGCCGGCGAAGGCACGAACGGCTGCCGCAGCAACGGCATGCCCGCCTGCTCCGGCGTCCGGGCCGCCTTGCGGTGATTGTCCTCCGCGCACGAGGCCACGGTGTTCAGCCAGGTGTCCTGGCCTCCTTGGGCCCGCGGCACGACATGGTCCACGGTGCTCGCCCGGCGCCCGCAGTACGCGCACCGGTGCTGGTCCCGTATGAGCACGCCCCGTCTGGACCACGGCGCGTGTCTTCGGAACGGCACCCGTACGTACCGGCAGAGCCTGATCACCCGGGGGACCGGAATGTCCACGGCGGCACCTCGCATGCGGAGCCCGGGATGCGACTGCTCGACGACGGCCTTGTCCTGCAGGATCAGGACCACCGCACGGTTGAGCGTCACCGTCGACAGCGGCTCGAAGCTCGCGTTGAGTACCAGTGTGTCCCGCATCCTGCCCACCTCCCGTGTGCCGCCCGTCCGTCGGCGGACCCGGGATCAACTCTGTCCGGGCCGACCGTGATGGACAACGCAATAAAAAGTGCCCTGCCCTGATCTCTCCAAGACCAGGGCAGGGCAAACAGGAGGCGAACCTTCAGCTTTCCGGAGTGGCGTACTCCCCGATCAGCTGGGCGCGGCCCAGCGTGTGGAACCGCAGGTTGAACCCGACCACGGCGGGTGAGGCGTCGCTGTCCGGGCCGAGCTTCTCGGTGTCCACCGCGTACACGGTGAAGACGTACCGGTGGTTCTCACCGGCAGGCGGCGCGGCACCCCCGAACTCCTTCGCCCCGTAGTCGTTGCGGGCCTGTACGGCGCCCTCGGGCAGCCCCTCGAACGCCCCGCTCCCCGCACCGGCCGGGAGCTCCGTCACGGATGCGGGGATGTCGAAGAGCACCCAGTGCCAGAACCCGCTGCCCGTCGGGGCGTCCGGGTCGAAGCACGTCACGGCGAAGCTCTTCGTCTCCGCGGGGAAGCCCTCCCACCGCAGCTGCGGCGAGGTGTTCCCCGCCGCGCGCACCTGGGCGTCCGCCAGTACGGCGCCCGGCGCGAGGTCTTCGCTCACCACGGTGAACGAGGGGACCTCCGGATGGAAGTCGTGCGGCAGCGGCGCCCTTTTCGGCTTGGTCACGTCAGCACCTCTCCTGATCGGTTGTGCGATGTCTTCCCCACCGACCCTAGGTGTATTGATCACGAGCGTTGTTGACACGGGGGTCTTGATCAAAGGCGAAGACCTCCGGTGTGGTGGAGCTGTCTAGGACTGCACCACACGGAGGTCTTCGTGTCCCACCGTAATGCCCGGCTGACTGTTCATGGCCGGCGG
>NZ_DATMVN010000659.1:0-9649 GCF_035563135.1 Streptomyces sp. | reverse complement strand
TTCGGCTGCCGGGGCCTCGGGCGCCGGAGCTTCGGCGCCCGGGGTCTCAGTGCCCGGGGCTCCGGCCGCAGGGGCCTCCGCAGGCTCCTCGGGCTCGCTGACGGCCTCCACGACCGTCCCGGCGGCCGCCGGGGCCCCTTCCGCCTCCTCCGCGGCCTGCGCGGCCTCCGCGGCCTCCACGGGCTCCGGGAATCCGGGAAGGGCCTCCTCGGCAGGGGCCTCCTCCGGAAAAGCCTCGGGCTCGGCCGTCGGCTCCTGCGTCGCCCAGGGCGCGGGCGCCCCGCCCGGCAGCGTGGCCGGGGGTGTCTCCGCGTACCACTGGGACGCCATCGCCGACGCCGCGAACTCGCCGGACTCGTCCGGGAGGTCGCCGTTCGCCACCGGGATCGTCCACTGGCCGGTGTGCCCGGCGGGCTCAGGTGCCGGTTCGGGCTCAGGTGCCGGTTCGGGCTCGGCGGGGACGGCCTCGGGGAAGTGCCACTGCGCCGTCGTGGACGACGTCTGTGCGTACTGCGACGTGTCCGGGTACGGGTGCTGGTACGGATCCTGCTGCCGGTACGGATCCTGCTGCTGGTTCGGGTCGGGCCAGTGCACCGCCTCCGGTGCGGCTTCCGGGCTCGCGGCGTGGCCGGCCGCGCGCTCCTGCTGGCTCTGCGTCTGCACCACCCAGCTGCCCGTGACCGCGGGGTCCAGACCGGCGGCCGGGGTCAGCGGCAGAATCATCGGCGGCACGTAGCTGTGGCCCGGGGCCGCCAGCGGGTCGCCTCCGAGGTCGGCGAGGTCCTCCGGGGGCAGGTGGACGAAGGCGGTCGCCTCGGCGTCGTACTCACCGCCCTGCGGGGTCGGCTGCCAGCCGGCGTACGGGTCGGGCTGCCCGTGCTGCTGCTCGGGGTTCTCTTCATTGCTCACGACAGTGCCCTCCCCAGTGCGCGTCGGGCGAGCGCGGCGACCGTGCGCCGCAGGTGCAGGACGGCGGGCGACAGCACAGGTGCCTCTCCCCCGTCGTCCGGTGGAGCCTGGTCCGGGATGCAGGCGGCCGCGACGTACTCGCCGAAGGCGGCCAGCGCGTCGGGGGCCAGGCCGCGTTCGCCGTCCCAGTCGATCAGGGAGGCGATCCAGCGTTCCGCCTCCAGGGGCCGCAGGGGCATCGGGGCGATCGCGCCGACCGCGCAGCGCACCCCGCGCCGCGCCGGGTCCAGGACGATCGCCACGGAGGCGGTGGCGCGGCCGGGGCCCGTGCGGCCGGTCGCCTTGAGGAAGACCTGGGGGGCGTGCAGCAGCGGTACGCGGACGAAGCCGATCAGCTCGGCGGGTTCGAGCATCTCGCGGCCCGCCAGCAGGTGCGAGACGGGGATCTCCCGGCGGGAGCCCCCGGCGCCCGCGATGACCAGATCGGCCTCCAGGGCGGCCAGGACCGGCAGGGCGTCACCGGTCGGGGCCGCGGTGGCGATGTTGCCGCCGAGCGTCCCGGCGTTACGGATCTGGGGCGGGCCCGCGGCGCGGGCCGAGGCGGCCAGCGCGGGGATGAGGGCGGCGAAGTCGGGCCGTCCCATGCGCGCGTGCGTGAGACCGGCTCCGAGCAGGGCGTGGCCGTCCTGGTAGTGCCAGCCGCGCAGCTCGCTGATCCGGCTGAGGCCGACCAGCCCCGCGGGCCGCAGCAGGCCCTTGTTGACGGCCGACATGAGGTCCGTGCCGCCCGCCACCGGAACGGCGGCGGGCATGGCGCCGAGAGCCGCCACGGCCTCGTCGAGCGAGGCCGGCAGCGTCACCGACTGCATCGCCTGCGGTACGTGCGTGGTCAACCCAGCTGCCCCTTCCCGGTGTCCCGGCAGTCCCGCCTGTCCGCCGTACGGTACGTGCTCACGGCCGGGACGTGGCAACTCTGGCACATCTTCCGGGCTGTCCGACGCGAGGGTCCACCAAGGGTGTTTCCGTACCCGGCCAGGGGAAATGCCCCTCTTTGGGGATCCTTCCGCCCAGCGTACGAATTGCCGCTCTTCCATGGTTCCGTACGACTTATTCGGTTTCCCTGGCCGGTGAGGGGGCGGCCGTCACACGGCCGGGGGCGGTCCCTCGATCGGGCGACCGAGGACGCCGGGCCGGCGTTGCCACGGCAGGGGGCCCGCGGGCGGCCGGTAGGCGACACCCAGGGCGTCGAGCCGGGCGTAATGGGCGTTCATCCTGCGTTCGAAATCGGCGAAGTCCCGTTCGCCGGGGGCCGGGAGCCGGGACCAGGCGACCTCGGCGAAGGCGGCGAGTCTCGGGAAGACCTGGTAGTCGACGCGGTCCCGGTTCTGCATGACCTCGGTCCAGACATTGGCCTGGGTGCCCATGATGTGGCCGGCCGCCTCCTCGGAGAGGCCGGGGGGCACGGGTTCGAAGCGGTAGACGTCCTCCAGGGTGCGGACGAAGCCGATGGGCATCGGTTCGTCGGGGCCGCCGTCCTGACGGTGGTCCAGGTAGACCTGCTGTTCGGGGCACATCACGACGTCGTGTCCGGCCTCGGCCGCGGCGATCCCGCCCGCGTAACCCCGCCACGACGACACGGCGGCTCCCTCGGCGAGGCCTCCCTCCAGGATCTCGTCCCAGCCGATGAGGCGGCGGCCCCGGTCGGAGAGCCAGCGGTCGAAATGGCGGACGAACCAGGACTGGAGCCCGTCCTCGTCCGTCAGGCCGAGTCCGGTGATGCGGGCCTGTGCCGACGGGGACTGCTTCCACTGGTCCTTGGGGCATTCGTCGCCGCCGATGTGGATGAAGGGCGACGTGTCGGCGGGGAACAGGTCGAGCAGTTCCTCGAAGACCCCTTCGAAGAAGCGCAGGGTGTTGTCAGTGGGGGCGAGTACGTTCGGATTGACCCCCCAGGTGTCCCACACGGAAAGCGCGGAGGTGTCGATGACATCGGTGTTGCCCAGCTCCGGATACGCGCTGATGGCTGCCTGCGAGTGGCCCGGGATGTCGATCTCGGGGACGACGCGGATATGCCGCTCGGCGGCGTACGCGACGATTTCGCGGATGTCGTCCTGCGTGTAGAAGCCGCCGTGCGGTGTCTCGTCCCACAGTTCGGAGGCGCGGTGGCCGTATTTGGTGCGTGCGCGCCAGGCTCCGGTCTCCGTGAGGCGGGGGTGGCGCTTGATCTCGACGCGCCAGCCCTGGTCGTCGGTGAGGTGGAAGTGGAAGACGTTCAGTTTGTGGGCGGCCAGCAGGTCGAGCATGCGCAGCACGCCGTCCTTCGGCGTGAAGTGCCGTGCCACGTCGAGCATCAGACCGCGCCAGGCGAAGCGCGGACCGTCCTCGATCTCCGTGCGCGGGACGCGCCTTTCGGCGCCGGGGTTCACCGGTGCCCGGCGGAACGCCTCGGGACCGAGGAGCTGACGGAGGGTCTGCGCCCCCCAGAAGACCCCGGCGGAGCTGCCGCCGGTGATGCGTACGCCCCGCACGGGCTCCACGTCCAGCCGGTAGCCCTCGGGCTCCAGCGAAGGATCGACGCGCAGCTCGACGGTGTTGTCGCCACCCGCGGCCCCCGGGGCGAGCGGCAGCCCGAAGGCGGCTCCGAGCGTGGTGCGCAGCCAGCGTTCCGTCCGCTCGGTGCCGGGCTCCGCCGTGAGGGTGGTGGCCCCGTCGAGGAGGAATGCGCCGTCACCGTCGCCGCCGGTGCGTACCGGCGCCGGAATCAGGTTGTCCATGTCAGTCCTTCACCGCTCCGCCGAGTCCGGAGACCAGGCGGCGCTGTACGAGGACGAAGAAGACCAGCACGGGAATGGTCATCACCGTCGAGGCCGCCATGATCCCTCCCCAGTCGTTCTCGTCGGGTTTGAAGAAGACCAGCAGCGCCATGGGGAGCGTCGACTGGGAGGTGTCGCTGATGAGGAACGATTTCGCGAACAGGAAGTCGTTCCAGGTCGAGATGAAGGAGAAGACGCTGGTCGCCACGAGACCGGGGAAGACGAGCGGGAAGAGGATCTGCCACAGGAAGCGGGTGCGGCTCGCCCCGTCGATGTAGGCGGCTTCCTCCAGTGCCTCCGGGACCGCCTTGACGAAGCCGCGCAGCATCCAGATCGCGAACGGCAGCGAGAAGGCGAGGTGCGGCAGGATCAGCGAACCCAGCGTGTTCAGCTGGCCGAAGTCCCGCATCAGGAAGAACAGCGGGATGGTCAGTGCCTCGACCGGCACCATCTGCGCCACGAGGAACATGATGAGCAGGGTGGTGCGGAACTTGAAGCGGAACCGGGTCACGGCCGTCGCGGCGAGGAAGGCGATCAGCGCCGAAGCGATGACGACCGTCCCGGCGACGATCAGGCTGTTGAGGAAGTAACGGCCGAATTCCTGCTGTTCGAAGACCCTGCGGAACGAGTCGAGGGACGGGGCCAGGGTCCAGGGGCGGGCCTCGGTGGACTGGATCTCGCCCGCCGGCTTGAAGGCGGAGAGCACCATCCAGTACAGCGGGAAGGCGACCGCGGCGGCGATGACGAGGGCCGCCGCCTCCGCCGCCAGCCTTCCGGGCCGGCGGACGCGCAGAAGCGCACGTGTGCTCACAGTTCCTCCCCCTGGCGCCGCACCAGGCGCAGATAGACCAGCGTCACGGCCAGCAGGATCACCAGCATCACGACGCCGATCGCCGATCCGAGGCTGTACTGCGAGGACGCGAACGCCTTCTGGTACGCGTACACGTTGAGCACCAGGTTCTGGCCGGCGATGCCGCCGCCGTTGGTCATGACGTAGATCTGGGTGAAGACCTTGAAGTCCCAGATGATCGACTGGATGGTGACGACGACCAGGATCGGCCGCAGCATCGGTGCCATGACCGACCGCCAGATCCGCCACTGCGAGGCGCCGTCCAGCGAGGCCGCCTCCAGCACCTCCGCCGGGATGGCGCGGATGCCCGCGTACACGGTCACCATCACGAACGGGAACGAGCACCAGAGCACTTCGAGGAGCACCAGCGCGAAGGCGCTGTAGCGGCCGTAGGTCCAGGAGAAGTCGCCGAGGCCCAGCACCTTGTTGACCGGGCCGAAGTCCGGGTCGAAGAGGAAGACCCACACGGTCGAACCCGTGATCGCCGGGGTGGCCCAGGCTCCCAGCGCGGCCATCATGAGTGCGAGCCGGGGCAGGGCGCGGATCCGGGTCAGCAGGACGGCCAGGGCGCAGCCGACGAACAGGGTGGCGAGCACGCAGGCCGTGGCGAAGAGCACGGTCGCGAGGAGTACCTGCCAGAACTGGCTGTCGCCGAAGAGCGTGGCGTAGTTGCCGAAGCCCTGGAAGGTCGTCGGTTCACCGCCGCTGACCTGGGCCTGGGTGTACTCCAGGAAGGAGATCAGGCCCAGTTGGTAGATCGGGTAGACGAGGAGGCCGCCGAGCAGGACGAGTGCGGGCAGCAGGTAGAGCCATGGCGTCCAGCCGGAGCGCCGTGCGGGTGATGCCGGGCGGCGCCGGGGCGGGCGGGCGGGCGCCCCGCTCGCGCCGGGCACGGCGGGGGCCTTGTGCAGGGTGGTGTCCGCGGTCATCGTCAGCCCGCTTCGGCGAACGCCGCGTCCATCTTCTTCGCCGCGTCGTCCGAGGCGGCGGCCACGTCCTTACGGCCGCTGACGATCTCCTGGAACATGGTCGGCAGGACCAGCGAGGCGTCGATCTGCCCCCAGGCCGGGGAGGCCGGGACGAATTTCGCGCCCGCGTCGAGGGTGTCGACGAAGGGGCCGACGAAGGGTTCCTTCTTGGCGGCGGTGTCCAGCACGTCCGTGTAGGTCGGCAGGAAGCCCATGGCATCGAACATCTTCGCCTGGGTCTTCTTGCCGGTCAGCGACTTCATCAGGTCGACCGCGAGGGTGCGGTGCGACGTGCTCTTGAGTACGCCGATGTTGTTGCCGCCGGCGAACGCGGGAGCGATGGAGCCCTTCTCCACGCCCGGCAGCGGCACGACGGCGTACTTGCCCTTCACGGCGCCCGCCTCAACCGCGGCGTGGCTGAAGTCGCCGCCGATCGCCATGGCCGCCTTGCCGGACGCGAAGGCGGTGACGGTCGCGTTGCCGCCCATGGCCGCGCACTTGGCGGCCGGGCAGTTGTCGTCGCCGAAGAGCGAGGTGTAGGCCTCGATGCCCTTGCGGGCCTTCTCGCTGTTGATCGCCGACTCGTAGGCCACACCGGTCTCGTCGGCCAGTTCACCGCCGTGCGCCCAGATGAAGGGCATCGCACCGTAGGTGTACGCGCCGCCGACCGCGAGTCCGTACAGGTCCGGCTTCTCCTGGTGGATCTTCTTCGCGGTGGAGATCAGCTCGTCCTGGGACTTCGGGGGTTCGATGCCGAGTTCCTCGAAGACGTCGGTGCGGTAGTAGAGCGCCCGTACGCCGACGAAGAGCGGCGCCCCGTAGACCTGGCCGCCCACCGTCACGGACTGCTTGGCGGTGGGGTCGGTGTCCTTGGCCTCGTCCCAGGCCGCGAACTCCTTGCTGACATCGGCCAGTCCGCCGTCCTTCACGTATCCGGCGGTGTCGGTGTTGCCGTACTCGATGACGTCGGGGGCGCTCTCCGGGTCGTTGAAGGCGGCCTTGATGCGCTGGGCCCGGGTGTCGACGGGTATGTACTCGACCTCGACCTCGGCCCCCTCGTGGGACTTCTCGAAGTCGGCGACAGCGGCGTCGACGACCTTCTCCTTAGGCTTGTTGCCGACCTCCTGGAAGAGCCAGACACGGAGCGTGCCGGTCTTCTCGTCACCCTCGGCGCTGGTGTCGGAGGTCTGCGGCGCGCAGGCGGTGGCGGTGAGGCCCGCCAGCACAAGGGCCGCGGCCGGAGCGGCAATTCGGGCAGAAAGCTTCATCCGGGACCCCTACCGGTCGATCGTTGCATTGCCTGCAACGCATGTTTCGTTCTGCACAACTTGCAGGAGACTAAGGGCGCCTCCGCACGCCGACAAGTGGTCTCAACCACTCTGTGACCAGGTGGTGCAGCCCGTGCAACGCACACCCCCGCACTCCCGGCGTTCACCGGGCCGCCGGGCCGTGGAGGGCGCCCGGACACGCGGACGGCCCCCGGGGTGCGCGGCGCGCACCCCGGGGGCCGGGGTCAGGGTCCGTAGAAGGGGGTGAAGGAACGAGGAGGGGGAAGGGACAAAAGGCCGGGCGGGCTACTTCTTGCCGCTGTCCTTGCCGCCCTTGCCCTTGTCCTTGTCGCCGCCGGCGCCCATGGACTCGTAGATCTCCTTGCACATGGGGCAGACCGGGTACTTCTTGGGGTCGCGCCCCGGAACCCAGACCTTCCCGCACAGTGCCACCACGGGAGTGCCCTCCAGGGCGCTCGCCATGATCTTGTCCTTCTGGACGTAATGGGCGTAGCGCTCGTGGTCGCCGTCGCCGTTCGACACCTGCGGCGTCGGCTCTACGAGGGTCCCCGTACCTGCCCCGCGCTCGGGCTCAAGAGTGCTCATAACTGCCAAGCGTACTGAAAGTCCCGTGCATCAGTTCAGCGAAGGGTCGTCCGGATACGTCGCGATCATCGCCAGTTCGCTGCGCTGCCGCCGCAGGACCGCCCGCCAGAGGTTCTCCGGGCGCGGCGACGAGACGTCGCCGGGCTCCGACTCGACCACGTACCAGGCGCCGTCCGCCAGCTCCGTCTCCAGCTGGCCGGGGCCCCAGCCCGCGTACCCGGCGAAGATCCGCAGCGAACCGAGCTCCGCCGCAAGCAGCTCCGGCGGAGCATCCAGGTCCACCAGGCAGATCGCCCCGTGCACCCGCCGCCAGCCGACGGGCTCCCCCCTGTCCGCACGGAGCCGGGAGCCCGGGGCAGGCCCTGCCCTGTCCGCGCGTGGCCGGGAGGGCCCTTCGTCCCCGGGGATCACCGCCACGCCCAGCGCGGAGTCGAGCGAGACCGGGCCGCCCTGGAAGACCACGTCCGGCTCTCCGGTCAGGCCGGCCCAGGACGCCAGGATGTCCCCGACGCCGACCGGGGTCGGGCGGTTCAGGACCACGCCCAGCGAGCCCTCCTCGTCGTGGTCGAGGAGCAGCACCACCGCACGGTCGAAATTCGGGTCCGCCAGGGCGGGTGCGGCCACGAGCAGCCGTCCTGTGAGCGAGGACACCTCCGTCATGGCACAGATGATCCCGCATCTTCGCCCTCCGCGGGGGCCGAGTGGCCCACCCGGTCCTGACCGGCGTCCGGCCGCAGCTCAGGGCGTGCGGGCGCCGCGCAGGCGCACGGGGGGCGCACCGCCGCGGGGCGGCCGGAGGGGCCTTGCGGGCGGTGACCCTCCGCAAGGCCCGGGAAGCGGAGCGTGTTGTGACAGATCCATGACGTCCGCCTGCCCCCCGTCGCCTTACGGAAGGGGGGCCGGAGCCCATTACCCTTTTGATGGCCCCCTGCCCGACCACTCCGGAACGCGAGATACATGACCGGCACAGACGATGTCCTGCTTGTCCACGGCGGCACCCCGCTGGAGGGCGAGATCCGCGTCCGAGGCGCCAAGAACCTGGTGCCGAAGGCGATGGTCGCCGCGCTGCTCGGCAGCGGGCCCAGCCGGCTCCGCAACGTGCCCGACATCCGCGATGTGCGGGTGGTCCGGGGGCTGCTGCAGCTGCACGGCGTGACCGTCCGCCCCGGCGACGAGCCGGGCGAACTCATCCTCGACCCGTCCCACGTCGAGAGCGCGAACGTCGCCGACATCGACGCCCACGCGGGCTCGTCGCGCATCCCGATCCTCTTCTGCGGCCCGCTGCTGCACCGCCTGGGCCACGCCTTCATCCCGGGTCTCGGCGGCTGCGACATCGGCGGCCGGCCGATCGACTTCCACTTCGAGGTGCTCCGCCAGTTCGGCGCGACCATCGAGAAGCGTGCGGACGGCCAGTACCTGGAGGCCCCGCAGCGGCTGCGCGGCACGAAGATCCGGCTGCCGTACCCGTCGGTGGGCTCCACCGAGCAGGTGCTGCTGACCGCCGTGCTCGCCGAGGGCGTCACCGAGCTGTCCAACGCGGCCGTCGAACCGGAGATCGAGGACCTCATCTGCGTACTGCAGAAGATGGGCGCGATCATCTCCATGGACACCGACCGGACCATCCGGATCACCGGTGTCGACAGGCTCGACGGGTACACCCACCGGGCGATCCCGGACCGGCTGGAGGCCGCCTCCTGGGCGTCCGCGGCGCTGGCGACCGAGGGCAACATCTACGTACGCGGTGCCCAGCAGCGCTCGATGATGACCTTCCTCAACACCTTCCGCCGCGTCGGAGGTGCCTTCGAGATCGACGACGAGGGCATCCGCTTCTGGCACCCGGGCGGCGCGCTGAACGCCATCGCCCTGGAGACGGACGTGCACCCCGGTTTCCAGACCGACTGGCAGCAGCCGCTCGTGGTGGCCCTGACGCAGGCCGCCGGGCTGTCGATCGTCCACGAGACGGTCTACGAGTCCCGGCTCGGCTTCACCTCGGCGCTCAACCAGATGGGGGCGCACATCCAGCTCTACCGCGAGTGCCTCGGGGGCTCCGACTGCCGGTTCGGGCAGCGGAACTTCCTGCACTCGGCGGTCGTGTCCGGACCCACCAGGCTCCAGGGCGCGGATCTGGTCATCCCCGACCTGCGCGGCGGGCTCTCCTACCTGATCGCCGCCCTGGCGGCCCAGGGGACGTCCCGGGTGCACGGCATCGACCTGATCAACCGCGGCTACGAGAAC
>NZ_DATMVN010000658.1:0-8482 GCF_035563135.1 Streptomyces sp. | reverse complement strand
TGGCTGCTGATCATCCCGGCGCTGGCCCTGCAGTTCGTGTTCAACACCGGTCTGGCGCTGGTCATGGCGCGACTGGGCAGCAAGACCCCCGACCTCGCCCAGCTGATGCCGTTCATCATGCGCACCTGGATGTACGGCTCGGGCGTCATGTTCTCCATCCCCGTGATGCTGGAGGGCAAGCCCCAGTGGATCGCCGATGTGCTGCAGTACAACCCGGCGGCCATCTACATGGACCTGGTCCGCTTCGCACTGATCGACGGCTACGGCTCCGAGAACCTGCCGGAGCACGTCTGGGCCGTCGGGCTCGCCTGGGCGCTCGTGGTGGGCGTCGCGGGCTTCGTGTACTTCTGGAAGGCAGAGGAACGGTACGGCCGTGGCTGAGGAATCGTCCCAGGGGCACATCCCCACCGTGATCGCGGACGACGTGCACATCGTGTACCGGGTCAACGGCACGGGCGGCGGCAAGGGCAGCGCCACCGCCGCACTGAGCCGGATCATGCGCCGCGGCAAGGGCGAGCCGCGTGGTGTGCGCAAGGTGCACGCGGTGCGGGGCGTGTCCTTCACCGCCTACCGGGGCCAGGCCATCGGGCTCATCGGCACCAACGGCTCGGGCAAGTCCACCTTGCTGCGGGCCATCGCCGGCCTGCTGCCGACCGAGCACGGCAAGGTGTACACGGACGGCCAGCCCTCGCTGCTCGGTGTCAACGCGGCCCTGATGAGCGACCTGACCGGTGAGCGCAACGTCGTGCTCGGCGGTCTCGCGATGGGCATGAGCCGCGAGGAGATCCGCGCGCGGTACCAGGGCATCGTGGACTTCTCCGGGATCAACGAGAAGGGCGACTTCATCACGCTGCCGATGCGTACGTACTCCTCGGGCATGGCGGCCCGGCTCCGCTTCTCGATCGCGGCGGCCAAGAACCATGACGTCCTCATGATCGACGAGGCGCTGGCCACCGGTGACCGCAAATTCCGGGTCCGCTCGGAGGAGCGGATCCGCGAGCTGCGCAAGGAGGCGGGCACCGTCTTCCTGGTCAGCCACAACAACAAGACGATCAGGGACACCTGTGACCGGGTGCTGTGGCTGGAGAAGGGCGAACTCCTGATGGACGGCCCCACCGAAGAGGTGCTGAAGGCCTACGAGCGGGAGACCGGCAAGTAACCGTCGCGCGCGGCCCCCGCCGGAGCACGGAGGCGGGGGCCGCGCGATGCGTGGACCCCTCGCGGGACGGGCATGCGGAGGCCGCAGCAGCCCCCGGTGGCCCCCTCCCGGCGTGTGACGTCAACTGCCCCCACTCCGGGGAAGGTTGGCGACGACCGGGGTGGCGGTCGCGGAGGTGCCGCACCCCGGCGCGGCCCTGTGGGCTGTACAACGTAAGCTGTGACGGTGCTGATTCACGGCAAACTGGGGTGATACGCCCCCGGCACATCGCCCGTTGTGTGCAGTCGCACTCGGCCGGACGTGCGGCGTGTCCGAAAAGGGATGTTTTGGGTCAGCAGTGTAGAACGGGAGATATGACGGCAATGATGGAAGATCTCCAGCTCCGACGTGGTTTCGCCGTCCCCGCGTCGGGCGGTACGCAGTGACCCGTGCCCAGCGGGCGAGCGCCGACGCCGCCGTGAGCGCCACACTCGACAAGGCAGCGGCCGAGAACTTCCCCGTCGCCCCCTTCTTCCTGCCCCGGGCCTGGCGCGACGACCTGATGGCCGTCTACGGTTTCGCCCGCCTCGTCGACGACATCGGTGACGGCGATCTGGCTCCGGGGGGCGCCGACGCCCGCCACCTCGGCCTCGGCCCCGGCAGGAGCGAGGACCGGCTCGCCGCGCTGGACGCCCTCGAAGCGGACCTGCACCGCGTCTTCGCGGTCACGGGCGACGGCCCGCGCCACCCCCTGATGCGAGCCCTGCGCCCCACCGTGCGGCGCTGCGCCCTCACCCCCGAACCCTTCCTCGGGCTCATCGAGGCCAACCGGCAGGACCAGAAGGTCCGCCGCTACGGGACCTACGGCGAACTGCTCGCCTACTGCGAGCTCTCCGCCAACCCCGTCGGACGCCTCGTCCTGCAGATCACCGGTACCGCGAGTCCCGAACGGATCCGCCGTTCCGACGCCGTCTGCACCGCTCTGCAGATCGCCGAACACCTCCAGGACGTCGCCGAGGACCTCGGCCGCGACCGGATCTATCTGCCCGCCGAGGACATGGCCCGCTTCCATGTCGGCGAACCGGACCTGGCCGCCCCGTCCGCAGGTGCGGCGGTACGCGCCCTGATCGCGTACGAGGCGGAACGCGCCCGTGACCTGCTGGACGAGGGCGTCCCCCTGGTGGGCAGCGTCCACGGCCGTCTCAAGCTGCTGCTCGCCGGCTTCGTCGGCGGCGGGCGGGCCGCACTCGGCGCGATCTCGGCCGCCGGTTTCGACGTACTGCCCGGACCGCCCAAGCCCACCGCGCCCGGACTGCTGCGCGAGGTGGGAGACGTCCTGCGAAGAGCGCACAGAGAGGGGTGAGCCGGACCGTGGAGGGACAGACGACGTACATGTCGGCACCGGTACAGGCCGCATACAGCTACTGCGAGGCCGTCACCGGACAGCAGGCCCGCAATTTCGCGTACGGCATCCGGCTGCTGCCGTACGAGAAGCGGCAGGCCATGTCGGCGCTGTACGCCTTCTCCCGGCGGGTCGACGACATCGGCGACGGTGAGCTGGACCCGGAGACCAAGCACGCCCGGCTGGAGGACACCCGGGGCCTGCTCGGCCGCATCCGGGACAAGGCGGTCGACGAGGACGACACCGACCCGGTCGCGGTCGCGCTGGCCGACGCGGCGCAGCGGTTCCCGCTGCCGCTCGGCGGTCTCGACGAGCTCATCGACGGCGTACTGATGGATGTGCGCGGTGCGACCTACGAGACGTGGGACGACCTGAAGACGTACTGCCGGTGCGTCGCGGGTGCCATCGGGCGCCTCAGCCTGGGTGTCTTCGGGACGGAGACGGGCGCACCCGGGGCCGAACGGGCCGCGGAGTACGCCGACACCCTCGGCCTCGCCCTCCAGCTCACCAACATCCTGCGGGACGTGCGCGAGGACGCCGGCAACGGGCGTACGTACCTGCCCGCCGACGACCTCGCCAAATTCGGCTGCTCCGCCGGATTCCACCGGGCCGCCCCGCCCCCCGGGTCGGACTTCGCCGGCCTGGTGCACTTCGAGGTCCGGCGCGCCCGGGCGCTCTTCGCCGAGGGGTACCGGCTCCTACCCATGCTGGACCGCCGCAGCGGCGCCTGCGTAGCCGCCATGGCCGGCATCTACCGCCGGCTCCTGGACCGCATCGAACGCGATCCCGAGGCCGTCCTGCGCGGCAGGGTCTCGCTGCCCGGCCACGAGAAGGCGTACGTTGCGGTGCGCGGCCTCTCGGGCCTCGACGCGCGTTACATCTCACGGCGTACGGCCAGGGGGAGGGTCTGATGGCGGATCAGGTCCGACGGGCGGGGCGGACAACCCCCGGCCGCCCCGGTGCGTCCCTGTCTGCGACGACGTGGCGTACACCGCCGACCCCGGTGGCACGGCGAAGGGAGCAGGCATGAGCGGCCGGACCCCGCGGTCCTCCCGCGCGGTGGTCGTCGGCGGCGGCCTCGCCGGCGTCACCGCGGCGCTGCGGCTCGCCGACGCGGGCCTCGGCGTGACCCTGCTCGAAGGCCGCCCCCGGCTCGGCGGGCTCGCCTTCTCCTTCCGGCGCGGCGACCTGTCCGTCGACAACGGCCAGCACGTCTACCTGCGCTGCTGCACGGGCTACCGCTGGTTCCTCGACCGGATCGAGGGGACCCACCTCGCACCGTTGCAGGACCGCCTCGACGTGCCCGTGCTCGACGTGGCCCGGCCCGGGGGTCCGAGGCTCGGACGGCTGCGCCGCACCGCTCTGCCCGTGCCGCTGCACCTCGCCGGAGGACTCGCCGCCTACCCGCACCTGTCGCTCGCCGAGAAGGCGGGCGTCGCCCGTGCCGCACTGGCGCTGGGCCGTCTGGACCCCGCCGACCCCGCGCTCGACGGCATCGACTTCGCCACCTGGCTCCGCCGCCAGGGCCAGTCGCACCGCGCCGTCGAGGCCCTGTGGGACCTCGTCGGCGTCGCCACCCTCAACGCCACGGCGGCGAACGCCTCCATGGCGCTCGCCGCGAAGGTGTTCAGGACGGGGCTCCTCTCCGGACCGGGAGCCGCCGACATCGGCTGGGCCGCCGTGCCGCTCGGCGATCTCCACGACACCCTCGCCCGCAAGGCGCTCGAATCGGCGGGCGTGGAGATCCACGTACGCACCCGGGCCGGTGCCCTCGCACGTGCCGAGCACGGTCACTGGGCCGTGGAGACGGACGGCGAACGGTTCGAGGCGGACACCGTCGTCCTCGCCGTGCCGCAGGGGGAGACCCACCGGCTGCTGCCCGAGGGGGCGCTCGACGACCCGGACCGGCTGCTCGGCCTCACCGACGCACCGATCCTGAACGTGCACGTCGTCTACGACCGCAAGGTGCTGCGCAGGCCGTTCTTCGCCGCGCTCGGGTCACCCGTGCAATGGGTCTTCGACCGCACGGCGTCCTCCGGTCTCCAGGGCGGCGGCCAGTACCTCGCGGTCTCCCAGTCCGCGGCGCGGGACGAGATCGATCTGCCCGTCGCCGAGCTGCGCGAGCGCTACCTGCCCGAGCTGGAGCGGCTGCTCCCGGCAGCGCGAGGGGCCGGGATCCGCGACTTCTTCGTCACCCGGGAGCGCACCGCGACCTTCGCGCCCACGCCGGGTTCGGGACGCCTGAGGCCGGGCGCCCACACCCGCGCCGCAGGGCTGCACCTGGCGGGGGCGTGGACCGCCACCGGCTGGCCCGCCACGATGGAGGGCGCCGTCCGCAGTGGCTTCAGTGCCGCGGCTTCCGCGCTCCAGGCCCTCGGCCGGCCCCACGTACATCCGCTGCAGGAGGCGGCATGAGCAGTACCACCGGAACAAGAGGAGAGTCTGTGACCCCGGCGAATCCGGCTTACGGCACCGTGGCGGACACCACGGACGTCACCGCGCTTCTGGAGCGTGGAAGGGCCCTGTCAGCGCCGGTGCTGCGAGCTGCCGTGGACAGGCTGGCGCCGCCCATGGACACCGTCGCGGCCTATCACTTCGGCTGGATCGATGCCCAGGGCCGGCCGGCCGACGGCGACGGAGGCAAGGCCGTGCGCCCCGCACTGGCCCTGCTGTCCGCAGAAGCGGCGGGCGCCCCGGCGGAGGTCGGGATCCCCGGAGCCGTGGCCGTGGAACTCGTGCACAACTTCTCGCTGCTGCACGACGATCTGATGGACGGCGACGAACAGCGCCGCCACCGCGACACCGTATGGAAGGTGCACGGCCCCGCCCAGGCGATCCTCGTCGGGGACGCCCTCTTCGCCCTGGCCAACGAGGTCCTGCTGGAGCTCGGCACCGTCGAGGCCGGCCGGGCCGCCCGCCGACTGACCACGGCCAGCCGCAAGCTGATCGACGGCCAGGCCCAGGACATCTCCTACGAGCACCGCGAACGGGTCACCGTCGAGGAGTGCCTGGAGATGGAGGGCAACAAGACGGGCGCCCTGCTCGCCTGCGCCGTCTCCATCGGAGCCGTGCTCGGCGGAGCCGACGACCGTACCGCCGACGTCCTGGAGGCGTACGGCTACCACCTCGGCCTCGCCTTCCAGGCGGTCGACGACCTGCTCGGGATCTGGGGCGACCCGGAGTCCACGGGCAAGCAGACCTGGAGCGACCTGCGCCAGCGCAAGAAGTCCCTGCCCGTCGTCGCGGCGCTCGCCGCGGGCGGACCCGCCTCGGAGCGTCTGGGCGAGCTGCTCGCCGCCGACGCCAAGAGCAGCGACTTCGACAGCTTCTCCGAAGAGGAGTTCGCCGTCCGTGCGGCGCTCATCGAGGAGGCGGGCGGCCGCGAGTGGACCGCCCAGGAAGCCCGTCGTCAGCACGCGGTAGCCATCGAGGCGCTGCACGGCGTCGACATGCCGGAACGAGTGCGGGCGCAGCTCACCGAGCTCGCCGACTTCGTGGTCGTACGAAAGAGATGATCACCATCCAGATATGACTCGCAGTCGCCGGCGGGCGCCCCACGGGGCGCCCGCCGACGGAGACCCCAGCACAGCAGAGGACCACACTGCACGAAGGGGAAGCCATGACAGCGACGACAGACGGAAGCACCGGGGCCGCGGACCTCCGCACAGCCCCGGCCGGCCATCCGACCGAGACAACCATCGCCGTGGACGACCTGTCGGCCGTCGCGCGGCGGGCCGCGGAGCGCTCGGTGGAGCACCTCCTCGGCAGACAGGACGAGCAGGGCTGGTGGAAGGGCGACCTCGCCACCAACGTCACCATGGACGCGGAGGACCTGCTGCTCCGTCAGTTCCTGGGTATCCAGGACCCGGACACCGTCAAGGCCGCGGCCCGCTTCATCCGGGGCGAACAGCTCGGCGACGGCACCTGGAACACCTTCTTCGAGGGACCACCCGACCTCTCCGCCACCATCGAGGCGTACGTGGCCCTGCGGCTGGCCGGGGACCGGCCGGACGACCCCCACATGAGGCGTGCGGCCGGCTGGGTCAGGGAACAGGGCGGCATCGCCCGGTCACGGGTCTTCACCCGGATCTGGCTCGCGCTCTTCGGCTGGTGGAAGTGGGACGACCTCCCGGAGCTCCCGCCCGAGCTGATGTTCCTCCCGAAGTGGGTCCCGCTCAACATCTACGACTTCGGCTGCTGGGCCCGCCAGACCATCGTGCCGCTCACCGTCGTGTCCGCCAAACGGCCCGTACGCCCCGCTCCCTTCCCTCTGGACGAGCTGCACACCGACCCGGCGTGCCCCGGCCCGTCCGGCCCCGCCGCCCCCGCGGCCAGCTGGGACGGAGTCTTCCAGCGGCTCGACAAGGCGCTGCACCTCTACCACAGGGTGGCCCCGCGCAGGCTGCGGCGCATCGCCATGAACGCCGCCGCCCGCTGGATCATCGAACGCCAGGAGAACGACGGCTGCTGGGGCGGTATCCAGCCGCCGGCGGTGTATTCGGTCATCGCCCTGCACCTGCTCGGCTACGACCTCGGCCACCCGGTCATGCGGGCCGGACTCGCCTCGCTCGACCGGTTCACCGTGTGGCGTGAGGACGGCGCCCGCATGGTCGAGGCCTGCCAGTCCCCGGTCTGGGACACCTGTCTCGCCACCATCGCCCTCGCGGACGCGGGGGTGAGCCCCGACCACCCGGCGCTCGTGAGAGCGGCCGACTGGATGCTCGGCGAGGAGATCGTACGACCCGGCGACTGGTCCGTACGCAGACCCGAACTCGCCCCGGGCGGCTGGGCCTTCGAATTCCACAACGACAACTATCCCGACATCGACGACACCGCCGAAGTCGTCCTGGCCCTGCGCCGTGTCCATCACCCCGACCCCGCCAGGGTCGAGGCGGCCATCGAGCGCGGGGTGCGCTGGAACCTCGGCATGCAGTCACGCAACGGCGCCTGGGGAGCCTTCGACGCGGACAACACCAGCCCGTTCCCCAACCGGCTGCCGTTCTGCGACTTCGGTGAGGTCATCGACCCCCCGTCGGCCGATGTGACGGGACACGTGGTGGAGATGCTCGCCGTCGAGGGACTGGCGCACCACCCCCGCACCCGCCGGGGCGTCGAGTGGCTGCTCGCCGAACAGGAGCCGAGCGGCGCGTGGTTCGGCCGGTGGGGCGTCAACTACATCTACGGAACCGGCTCCGTGGTGCCCGCTCTCGTCGCCGCCGGGCTGCCGGCCGCACACCCCTCGGTGCGCAGAGCCGTCGACTGGCTGAAGTCCGTCCAGAACGACGACGGAGGCTGGGGCGAGGACCTGCGGTCCTACCGGGAGGAGAAGTGGATCGGACACGGCAGTTCGACCGCCTCCCAGACCGCGTGGGCGCTCCTGGCCCTCCTGGCCGCCGGGGAACGGGAGAGCAGGTCCGTGGAGCGGGGGGTCGCCTGGCTGGCGGAGACCCAGCAGGCGGACGGCTCCTGGGACGAGCCGCACTTCACCGGGACCGGCTTCCCCTGGGACTTCTCCATCAACTACCACCTGTACCGGCAGGTCTTCCCCCTCACCGCACTCGGCCGGTACGTGTACGGCGATCCCTTCGCCACCGCTTGCGGTGTCGGGGCCCGTACGGGCAAGGGGGCCTGAGCCCATGGGTGGTGCACAGGAGCCGCCCGGTCCCACCACGCCGCTGCTGATCGCCTGCGCGCTCGGCATCGAGCGTCTCGCCCTGCGGACGGGCAGGAGGAGCGCCGTGCCGGGCCCCGGGCCCGTGAGCATCATCAGGTCCGGAATGGGCCCGCGGGCCGCGGAGAGCGCCGTCCGGCACGCGCTGGGACCGGACGGGGCCAAAGACACCGCGGTCATCGCCTCCGGCTTCTGCGCAGGCCTGGAACCCGGCATGCACCCGGGTGATCTCGTGGTGGCCGAGGAGACCCGGGACTTCGGCGGCACCACG
>NZ_DATMVN010000657.1:0-5438 GCF_035563135.1 Streptomyces sp. | reverse complement strand
CAGGCCCCTGTGCAGCCGCAGCAGCAGGGTGCCCCGGGCCGGCCCGGTGGCCCCGCGCAACCGCAGGCGGCCTGGCAGCAGGCGCCGCAGATGCAGCAGCCTCCGTTCCCGCACCAGCAGGGCCACCCCGGAGCGGGCGGGCAGGGGGGCGCGGCGGGGATGCCTCCGGTCCACGGCGACCGCAGCCCCACCACCTTCCACCAGCTGGACCTCGGCCGCGTCATGCGCATCGGCCGTGCGCTGGAGAACGAGCTGGTCGTCTCCGACCTGCAGGTCTCCCGCCTGCACGCCGAATTCCGGGCGACGCCCGACGGGCGCTTCGAGATCCGTGACCTCGGGTCGCACAACGGCACGTACGTCAACGGCCAGCCGCTCAGCAAGTCCGGCGCCGCGCTCATCGGCCCGAACGACATCGTCGGTGTCGGTCACTCGACCTTCAGGCTGGTCGGGGACAGGCTGGAAGAGTTCGTCGACACCGGTGAGGTCTCCTTCTCCGCCCGCCATCTCACGGTGACGGTCGACGGCGGCAAGGACATCCTCAAGGACGTCTCGTTCGGCGTTCCGGAGAAGTCGCTGATCGCTGTCATCGGTCCCTCGGGCTCCGGTAAGTCCACCCTGCTCAAGGCGCTGACCGGCTACCGGCCCGCCAACCAGGGCGAGGTCCTCTACGACAACCGGAACCTGTACAAGCAGTTCGCCGAGCTGAGGCAGCGCATCGGCCTGGTCCCGCAGGACGACATCCTGCACAAGGAACTCACGGTCACCAAGGCCCTCAAGTACGCGGCCAAGCTCCGTTTCCCCGCGGACACCACGGAGGCCGAGCGCACCGCCCGGATCCACGAGGTCCTCGCCGAGCTCAAGCTCGACATCCACAAGGACAAGAAGGTCACCTCGCTCTCCGGCGGCCAGCGCAAGCGCGTGTCGGTCGCCCTGGAGCTGCTGACCAAGCCGTCGCTGATCTTCCTGGACGAGCCGACCTCGGGCCTCGACCCGGGCATGGACCGTGACGTCATGCAGCTGCTGCGCGGCCTCGCCGACGACGGCCGTACGGTCCTCGTGGTCACGCACTCCGTGGCCGAGCTGGCCATCTGCGACAAGCTCCTGGTGATGGCGCCGGGTGGTTCCGTCGCCTACTTCGGCCCTCCCGAGGAGGCACTGAACTTCTTCGGCTACACCAGCTGGGCGGACGTCTTCTCCGCCTTCGAGAACTACCGCGACTACGACTGGTCGGGACGCTGGCGCGGCTCGCAGCACTACCAGATGTACGCCGCCGACATCGACGCCGTCGCCGCGCAGTCCGTACACATGCCCCCGCCGCAGCAGATGCGCCCGCCGAAGCCGTCGGGCTGGGCGGCCCAGCTGTGGACCCTGATGCGCCGGTACGTCTCGGTGATCGCGTCCGACAAGGGCTTCCTCCTCCTGATGGTGCTCCTGCCGGCCGTGCTGGGCGTCGTGAGCGTGGTCATCCCGGCGGAGTTCGGCCTCGCGGAGCCCGACCCGCCCTCGCGGTTCAACGGCAAGGCCGGAACGATCATGCTGATCCTCGCGGTCGGCATGTGCTTCGCCGCCGCCGCCAACTCCGTGCGGGAACTCATCAAGGAACGGGTGATCTACGAACGGGAACGGGCCACCGGCCTCTCCCGTTCCGCCTACCTGCTGTCCAAGGTGATCGTCCTCGGCGTGATCACCGCGTTCCAGGGTGTGATCATCTGCGGGATCGGTTTCTCCACCCGCGAGCTGCCGGAGGAGGGCCTGTTCATGCCCCCCGCCGTGGAGATCTGCCTGTCGATCATCGTGCTCGGCTTCACCTCGATGATGGTGGGCCTGCTGATCTCGGCGCTGGTGAAGACCGCCGAGAAGACCATGCCGCTGCTCGTCATGTTCGCCATCGTCCAGGTGGTCTTCACCGGTGTGCTCTTCCAGGTCTACGGATCGCCGGGCCTGGAGCAGTTCGCCTGGCTGATGCCGTCGCGCTGGGCGGTGGCGGCGGCCGGCACCACGCTGGACCTCGCCCACCTCATGCCGCCGTGGGACCCCGAGGACCCGACGGACCTCGATCCCCTCTGGGAGCACTCGGCCGGGCAGTGGGGGATCAACATCACGGTGATGCTCGTCATGAGCGCCGTCCTCTTCTTCGCGGTCTCCCGGATGCTGCGCCGCCACGAGCCCGAGGTGATGCGCAAGTAGACGTGCGCCGGGCCGCACCGGACCCTGAAACGCCCGAGGGCGGCACCCCGTGGGGTGCCGCCCTTCGGCATGTACCGGCCGGTCACGCGACGCTGCGGACCGGCGGGTCAGCTCTGCCAGGTGTTGCTCGGTGCGTGGCTCAGTACGCGCTGTCGACGTTGTCGATCGAGCCGTACTTGTCCGCGGCGTAGTTGGCGGCCGCGGTGATGTTGGCGACCGGGTCGTACTGGTCGTGCTTGGTGCCCTTGACGTGGTAGAAGTCGAAGGTCGGCTTGATGACCTGCAGCAGGCCCTTCGACGGGACGCCGTTGATCGCGTTGATGTCCCAGTTGTTGATGGCGCGGGGGTTGCCGCTGGACTCGCGGATGATGTTGCGGTGCAGGCCCTCGTACGTGCCGGGGATGTTCTTCTTGTCCATGATGGCCAGAGCCTCACGGATCCAGCCGTCCAGGTTGTTCGCATAGACCGGCTTGCGGTCGGCCGCACGGCTGGCCTTCTCGGCGGCACGCTTCTTCGCGGCGGCCTTGGCCTTCGCGGCGGCCTTGCTCTTGGCCTCGGCGACGGCCCTGGCCTTCGCCTCGGCCGCGTCGGCGGCCTTCTTCTTCTCGGCGGCGGCCTTGGCCTTGGCCGTGTCGGCGGCCTTCACCAGCTGCTCGGCCGTCGAGTTCTGCTCGATCGCGGTGGCCTGGATGTTCTTGGCCTGCGCGCCGGTGTAGGCCACCGGCGCGGCGGCCGCGGCGGCCTGCGGCTCGGTCGTGGCCGAGGCCTCGTCCGGGACGAGGGAGAAGGCGAGGGAGGCGGCGGCCAGGGTGGAGACCCCCGCGACGGAGAGCTTCTGCGCCTTGTTCAGACGACGGTTACGGCTGGAGATGCGGGACACGGACATACAGTCGTACCTCTTCGAATAGCAGGGGTCCTCGGCGAGGACGCGGACGGAAGAGCCGGGGGCATCTCCGTCGGGGACAGATGCAATTCTTAGCGCCAGCAAAATGGCCTGGCAAAGGTGTGACGTACGAAGCCGAATAGTGGATCAGGGTCTTTTTCATACCCTCTTGTCCGGTTTAAGCGTTGGCGACTTGCCCGTTTTACTCCAACTATCCCTCTTCGTAAGTGACGTGAGTCCTATGTCTCGGTTCACATGGGGACCCCTCGAAGCTCACGAGAAGTTGCTTCAGTAATGCGGAGCGTAAGGGGCGTATCGGACAGTGGGCGGGGGTGGCCGGCGTCGCCGCGAGACCTCCGGCCCGTGCGTCCCGCCCCACCCGTCAGCCGTAGCCACGCGAGGGGGCCGGACCCAGGACCGGCCCAGGACCGAGGGCCCGTCCCGCCCGGACCCGCGGCCCGGTACGGCGGCGGTACCCCCGCCGGTACGGTGAACGCATGAGCCATCGCCCACCGTCGGGCCTCGCCGCGGTCAGCGCCGCACTGCTCGCCATGAGCCGGCACCTCGAAATGCGGGACGTCCTCAAGACGATCGTCGCCTCGGCCCGGGAACTGCTCGACGCGGAGTACGCCGCCCTCGGCGTCCCGGACGACCACGGCGGCTTCGCCCAGTTCGTCGTCGACGGGGTCAGCGACGAACAGTGGAAGGCCATCGGGCCGCTGCCCCGCCAGCACGGCATCCTCGCGGCGATGCTCCACGAGGCGAAGCCCCAGCGGCTCGCCGACGTCCGCGAGGACCCCCGGTTCGAGGGCTGGCCCGACGCGCACCCCGACATGTCCGACTTCCTCGGCCTGCCCATCCAGGACGGGGACGAGACCATCGGCATCCTCTTCCTCGCCGACAAGCGCTGCCCCAGGCCGACGGGCGGCTGCAACTTCACGCGGGAGGACGAGGAGCTTCTCGGGATCCTCGCCCAGCACGCGGCGATCGCCCTCACCAATGCCAGGCTCTACGAACGCAGCCGTGAACTCACGATCGCCGAGGAGCGCTCACGGCTCGCCCACGAGCTGCACGACGCCGTCAGCCAGAAGCTCTTCTCGCTCCGGCTCACCGCCCAGGCCGCCGCAGCCCTCGTCGACCGCGACCCGGGACGCGCCAAGGACGAGCTCCAGCAGGTCGCCGCCCTGGCAGGGGAAGCCGTGGACGAGCTGCGCGCGGCCGTCGTCGAGCTGCGCCCGGCCGCCTTGGACGAGGACGGCCTGGTCGCCACGCTCCGTACCCAGATCCAGGTCCTGGACCGCGCCCACAGCGCCCGGGTCACCTTCGAGAGCGCCGGAGTACGCGCCCTGCCCTCCGCCCAGGAGGAGGCGATGCTGCGGGTCGCCCAGGAAGCACTGCACAACGCCCTGCGCCACTCGGGCGCCGGTCAGGTCGCCGTCGCGCTCACCCGGCACCCCTCCGTCACGGTGCTGCGGATCACCGACGACGGCTGTGGCTTCGACACGCATGCCGTCCGGCGCGCCGGACGGCACCTCGGCCTCGTCTCGATGCACCACAGGGCCGGCGGCGTCGGAGGCCGGCTCACCGTCACCTCGGAGCCCGGCAAGGGCACCACGGTCCAGATGGAGGTCCCCTGTGCCTGAGAAGATCATCAAGGTGCTGCTGGTCGACGATCACCAAGTGGTCCGGCGAGGGCTGCGTACGTTCCTCGAGGTCCAGGACGACATAGAGGTCGTCGGGGAGGCGGCGGACGGGGCCGAGGGCGTCGCCAGGGCCGAGGAGCTGCGCCCCGACGTGGTCCTGATGGACATCAAGATGCCCGGCACGGACGGGATCGAGGCGCTGCGCAGGCTCAGCGAGCTGGACAACCCCGCCAAGGTGCTGATCGTCACCAGCTTCACCGAGCAGCGCACGGTGGTGCCCGCCCTGCGGGCGGGGGCGTCGGGCTACGTGTACAAGGACGTGGATCCGGACGCCCTGGCCGGTGCCATCCGCTCGGTGCACGCGGGCCACGTCCTGCTCCAGCCGGAGGTCGCAGGCGCACTGCTGGCCCAGGACGACGCGGGCGGCAACGGCTCGGGACGGGGGAGCACCCTGACCGAGCGGGAACGGGAGGTGCTCGGACTGATCGCCGACGGCCGCTCCAACCGGGAGATCGCCCGGGCACTGGTCCTCTCGGAGAAGACCGTGAAGACCCACGTCTCGAACATCCTCATGAAGCTGGACCTCTCGGACAGGACGCAGGCCGCGCTGTGGGCGGTCCGCAACGGGGCGGCGGGCTGACGGGGGAGACCTCTGCCGGTCACGTCCCGGTGCGGGCCGTCGGCGGCGCGGCGGCCTGCCGGACCGGCCTCCGGCGCCCCGGCCC
>NZ_DATMVN010000656.1:0-19849 GCF_035563135.1 Streptomyces sp. | reverse complement strand
CGGTTACATTCCGAACCCGGAAGCTAAGCCTTTCAGCGCCGATGGTACTGCAGGGGGGACCCTGTGGGAGAGTAGGACGCCGCCGAACAATTATTCCGGGAAAGCCCCGTGCCCTTGTGGCACGGGGCTTTTCTGCGTTCTCGGTCCTCGTGGAGCTCTGAAGTGGAACCGACAGGGGCCTACCCTGACAGCCATGGCGATCGATTTGTATGCGGGCATTCCGGTGAGGGACTGCGCGACAGCAGTGGTCTGGTACCAGCAGCTCTTCGGCTCCCCGCCGAGCTTCATTGCAAGCGACACCGAGGCGGTGTGGGAACTGGCGGAGCACCGGTCGGTGGCTGTCGAGCAGGAACCACAGCATGCCGGCCACGCCATGAACACGGTCTTCGTCGATGACCTGGATACCCTCATCGCCGAGATCGCCGACCGGGGCTTGGAGCCCGCAAAGTGTGAGACCTACGGGAACGGCGTGCGCAAGGTGATCTACCAGGACCCCGACGGCAACCGGATCGGGTTCGGCGGCGCCCCCCTGCTTTGAGGAACGCATGCCGCTCCTCGGCCCCCGGTTTTCCTGTCGAGCCCTCTACAGCCGTCCGGCGGCCTTCAGCGCGAGGTATGCATCAGCCAGTGCGGGCGGGAGGTCATCGGGCGCGGCATCGACGACCGTGACGCCATGATGCCGGAGCTGATCCGCGGTGCGGCGGCGTTGGGCCTGCGTCTGCATGCCGGCTGCGGCCTCATAGACCGCATCGGCTGTGCCCCGTGCTCCGGCCATCGCCTCGACGTGAGGGTCGGCGACAGCTGCGACCAGAACGGTGTGGCGCTGCGTGAGCTGGGGGAGAACCGGCAGAAGACCTTCTTCGACGGGCGCGGCGTCCAGACTCGTGAGAAGGACGATCAAGGAGCGACGGGGAGCGTTCGCCAGTGCAGTCGTGCTGAGACCACGTGCGTCGGTCTCCACCAGTTCAGGCTCCAGTGTGGCCAGAACGTTGGCAAGCGTCCGCAGGACGTCCCCTCCGGCTGTTCTGCCCTGCACCTGCGCTCGGACGCATCTGTCGTAAGCGATCAGGTTCACGCGGTCCCCTGCGCGGGTGGCGAGGGCGGTGAGGAGCAGCGCCGCATCCATGGCGGCGTCGAGTCGGGGCACATCGCCCACCCGGCCCGCAGATGTACGGCCGGTATCGAGGACTACGAGAATGTGGCGGTCGCGCTCGGGGCGCCAGGTACGGACAGCGACCGCGGACTGGCGTGCGGTGACCCGCCAGTCGATGGAACGGGTGTCGTCTCCAGGAACGTAGGCGCGCATGCTGTCGAACTCCGTGCCTTCTCCGCGCGTGAGGACACTGGTGCGGCCGTCGAGTTCGCGTAGTCGGGTGAGCCGCGAGGGCAGATGCTTCCGGCTCGTGAAGGGAGGAAGTACCCGGACCTTCCAGGGGACGCGGTGGTAGCCCTGACGGGACGCGAGACCGAGGGGGCCGAACGACCGGACGGTGACACGGTCGGGTCGGCGGTCTCCACGCCGCGACGGACGCAGGAGCGTGGTGAGACGGAGGCGCTCACCGCCGGGTATGGCGAACTGGTGCCGGGACGACGTCTGTTCGTGCTCAGAGGACCAGCTGCTGGGGGGCCAGGCGTCCCGGAGCTGGGCGCGGAGCCGGCGCCGCGACAAGTTGGTCACGGTGAGTTGCACAGCCGCACTGTCGCCGAGTCGAACGGATGTGTCACCGGATCGGGTGAACTCCAGTGTGCGTACTGGCGCGGCCAGGGCATAGTCGCACAGAATTGCCAGTGCAAGCGGGATATTGACCGCGAGGATGCCCGCCCAGCTCGGGGCGAGGATGCTCACGGGGAGTGACCCCAAAGCCGCCACCAGGGCGGCCCTTCCGGTGAGGGCCATGGTCACCGCCTCACCGGGGGACGGGGACGTGGGCGAGGACAGTGGCGATGACGGAGTCGGTGGTGACTCCCTCCATCTCCGCTTCCGGCCGCAGCTGTATGCGATGACGGAGCGTGGGTAGCGCGAGGGCTTTCACATCGTCCGGGATGACGTAGTCCCGGCCTGTGAGCCAGGCCCATGCCCGTGCGGTGGAGAGCAGGGCGGTGGCTCCGCGGGGGGAGGCGCCGAGGGCGAGGGAGGGGGATTCACGCGTGGCACGGCAGATATCGACGACATAGCCGGCGATCTCGGGGGAGACCGAGGTCTTGGCGACGGCGGCACGTGCCGCTTCGAGGTCGGCAGGTCCGGCCACGGGCCGTATGCCTGCTGCCTTGAGATCGCGTGGGTTGAACCCGTCCGCGTGGCGGGTGAGCACGCTGATCTCGTCGTCGCGTGAGGGAAGGGGGACCGTCAGCTTGAGGAGGAAGCGGTCCAGCTGGGCCTCGGGCAGCGGGTAAGTGCCTTCGTATTCCAGAGGGTTCTGGGTGGCTGCGACCAGGAAGGGGTCGGGCAGCGGTCGAGGGGACCCGTCGATGGTGACTTGCCGTTCCTCCATGGCCTCCAGCAGGGAGGACTGTGTTTTGGGTGGGGTGCGGTTGATCTCGTCGGCGAGCAGAAGATTGGTGAACACCGGGCCGGGCTGGAAGGAGAACTCGGCGGTGCGGGCGTCGTAGACGAGTGAGCCCGTGACGTCGCTCGGCATCAGGTCGGGGGTGAACTGGACGCGTTTGGTGTCCAGTTCGAGGGAGGCGGCGAGTGCGCGGACCAGAAGGGTCTTTGCGACTCCGGGGACGCCTTCCAGAAGCACATGGCCCCGGCAGAGGAGAGCGACGACCAGTCCGGTGACGGCCGGATCCTGACCGACCACGGCCTTGGCGATCTCTGAGCGCAGAGCTTCCAGGGAAGCGCGGGCGCTGTCGGAGTTCACGAGGACCGAAGGTGTCGCTGCTGCTGCGAACTCAGCGGTCTCCGGGGTCGGGGCGCTCATGAAGTGCGTACCTCTCTTTCGAGGGCGTCGAGTTGATCGGTCAGAAGGACGAGTGCGGCGTCATCGGTCGGAGCCGGGCCGAAGAGAAGGGTGCCGAGGTCGCCACCTGGGGTGATGAGCCGTGTGGCGACGGCGGGCAGGAGTACAGCGGGGGAATCGGAGTCACGGGGGGACACCCCGAGGAGGGGGGAGATGCGGGACCGCGTGGCGGAGCGCAGTGAGGCTGCGGCGCGGTCGCGGGCGTCGGCCTTGCGGTAGAGGCGGGCCCGTCCTTCGGTGGCTTCGGAGGCCCGGACGGCGACCGGCAGTCGTTCGGTGACCAGGGGGCCGAAGCGGCGGGCGCGCCAGATCGCGGCGAGACCGGCAGCGAGGGCCAGTTGGAGAGCACCCCAGAGCCAGCCCGGGGGGATGAGGCCGAGGAAGTCACTCTCTCCCTGAGTTCCGTCGCCGCTGCTGTCGTCCTGGCTGCCGCTGTCGCCTTCGGCTGCGGAGGGATCGTCGAGCGAGGGGAGGTACCACACGAGATGCGGGCGGGAACCGAGGAGTTGCAGGCCGAGCGAGGCGTTGCCCTGCTGGTCGAGACGGTCGTTGTAGAGGATGTCGGGAGAGCCGAGCAGTACGGTGTCGCCGGCTCGGTGTCCCGGCAGAAGGAGGAGGGAGGCGCGCCCGTCGTCGTCCGGGTAGCAGACGATGGCATCGCGCGCGACCGCGACGTAGTGGATGCCGCCGATGTCACTGGGTCCTGCGGCACGTGCTGCGGGGAGGTCGCAGAGCGGGGGGCGCGTGGCCACCGGTCCGTGCGATTCCGGGCGGACACCTGGGGCGAGCCGGGCCACGGAGGGGAGGTCAGGGGCGATGAGGACGGTGCGGCCGGCGGAGTCGGCGGTCGCTGTGTGAAGACGCTGCTGTTGGTGCGCGGTGAGCATGTCGGGGCCGGCGACGAGCAAGGTGGTGTCGGGACCCACCGCACCGGCGGCCTCGTCAAGGGTCGTGGCGACATCGACGGATACGCCGCGGTCCTTGAGGAGTTCGGCGACGGCCCGGCTGCCGTACGGGTCCGCGGAGCGGGGATCGAGCCGGCCGTGCTGGCCGCCGGAGCGGACGGCGGCCAGGGTGACCCCGGCGACGACGAGGACGAGGACCGCCAGCAGCAGTCCCCGCGCACGTTGCCAGATCTGACGGGGGGTGCGGGAGCCCGAGGTGGTGGGAGCGGCCACGGTGGCGGTCATCCGGCGGCTCCCGGAGCTGTGCTGGTGGCCAGCGAGGGCTTGGCGGCCTCGAGCTCCAGGTCGAGCGTGCACAGGGCTTGGTATGTGGCCTCGTCGGCGGTGCGGCCACCGTATGTGACGTCGTCGAAGGCCCGGGCTGCGGCACGGAGCCGGTCGGCGTGGGCGGACATCAGCCGGCCGGCTTCGGCGGCCGCCTCGTCCGCGGTGCGGCCGGGGCGTGGGTCGAGTACGGCCCGGTCCTCCAGGGAGCGCACGAGCGCACGCATCCGTTCCTGGACGGCTTCGGTCCAGCGCCGGGCTTCGGCGTGTGCGGCGGCCGCGGTGCGGTGGTCGGCCGCACTGCGGGCGGTGTTGCCGAAGAGGGCTTCCGGAGAGCGGGCGGGTGACCAGGGGGTGCCGAGCCTCCACCACAGGGCGGCGACCAGGCCGACGACGGCCAGGACGAGTACGACGAGTCCGAGCGGGCCGCCGGGGGCTGCCCCGGCGGCGTCGGAGAAGAGGTCACCGATCCAGTTCCAGAAGCGGTCGAGACCGCGTTCGAGGAGGTTGGGATCGTGCTCGTGGTACATCGGGTCGGACAGTTCGTCCCGCGCCGCTTCACGGGCGGGGACGCGTGGGGTGTCCACGGGTATGTCCTGGTCCGTCCAGGTGGGACGTACTGCTGCGGTGGTGCCCCCCGCCCCCCTCACCGCATCAGCTCCTGGGGGTGTCGTAGCCGGGCACGCCGGCGGCCCGGGCGAGATCCAGGTCGAGGGCCTCGCGGCGGATGCGCTGGTCGACGTAGAGCAGGGCCATCACCCCTGCGGTGAAGGGGTAGGCGAGCGTCGAGATGATCACTTCGCCGATGCCCGTGACGATGAGGAAGGGCCAGCCGAAGTCTGCCGAGCCGCTGTTGAGGAATTCGCTCAGGCTGTTGCTGTCCACGGTCACGGCGATGACGCCGACCGGGATCGTGATGATCAAGGTCAGGACGATGACCAGCAGGTAGGTGAGCGCCAGAATGCCGAACGTCCGCCACCAGTTGCCCCTGACCAGCTTGGCCGACCGGCGCAGCGAGGTCAGTACGGACTGCCGTTCCAGCATCAGCGCCGGTGCTGCGAGTGTGAACCGGATCATCAGCCAGAGGACGACGCCGCACGAGGCGAGGAAGCCGAGGAAGGTCAGGGCGAGCCCACCTGCCCCGCTGCCGAGGGCCAGCCCCGGAAGAAGGCCCGCTGCCATGATCGCGGCACTCATCAGGCTGAGGAGAAGGGTCAGCCCGAGGAGCGGGAGAAGCCTGGGACGGGCCTCGGACCATGCTTCCCGGAGGGTGACACCGCGGCCCAGCACGGAGCGGCTGATCACCACGGTGAGGACCGAGGTGGTGATGAGCGTGGCGATCATCGCGACGAGCGTGCTCGGGGCGCTGGTGATCAGCTGCGACTGTGCCGATTCGGTGGCCTGGCGGAGGGCCTCCGTGCCGGTCGCGTTCGGGTCGACCGACTCCTGTTCGGGAAGGAGGTAGCGCTGCACGAGGATGATCACGATCTCGGCGATCACGGAGACGGTGAGGCTGATGCCGAGCACCGTGCGCCAGTGGGTGCGCATGGTGGACACCGCGCCGTCGAGGATTTCACCGATTCCGAGAGGGCGGAGCGGAATCACGCCGGGCTTGGCAGCCAGGGGGGCGTGGCCCCATCCGGGCCCCTGTGGTGCGCCGCCCCAGCCGGGGGCGGGCGGTGGCACGCCCGGTCCGTTGCCGGGGGTGCTCGGCGGGGACCACTGCCCAGGAGGCGGCTGTGCGGGCGACCACTGTCCGCCGGGTCCGTTTCCGTCGACGGGCGAGGAGGGTTTGGGGATGCCCGTCTCCTGGCCGTCGGAGGGGGCGGATCCGGGCGAAGCCCAGCCCGGAGAGTCGTTCATCATCGCTCCTTCACGGTCCTGTCCGCTCATCGGGGCGGCAGGTTGCCAGCCATCGTGCCACGCGCAGGTCCGGTGCGGGTCTGGCGCTGTATCTCCTTCTTGCCTTCGTGCGCGGAGGGTTCAGCGGGCAGACTGGGCGGATGGCTGATCAGGATGTGCAATCGCCGGTGGGTATCGAGCCTCCGGTTCTCTCCGTACTCCGATGGGACGGGCCTCCGGAAGGCCCTGTGGTGGTGCTCCTCGACCAGACGCGGCTGCCTGCGGAGGAGGCCGAGCTGGTGTGCGCCGATGTGCCGGCGCTGGTGCGGGCGATCCGGACGCTGGCGGTGCGGGGGGCGCCGCTGCTGGGTATCGCCGGGGGATACGGGGTCGCGCTGGCCGCGGCACGTGGTGAGGACGTTGCGCAGGCCGCGGAGTGGCTGGAGCAGGCGCGGCCCACCGCGGTGAATCTCGGGTACGGGGCGCGGCGGGTGGCGCGGGAGTACCGGGCGGCCGTCGAAGGCGGGGCGGGCCCGGAGGCGGCTGCCGCGGTGGCGCTCGCCGAGGCGCGCGCCCTGCATCAGGAGGATGCGGCGGCCAGCGGGCGCATGGCGCAGTACGGCCTGGAGCTGCTCGCGGAACTCCTGCCGGACGGAGGCGGTCACCGGCTGTTGACCCACTGCAACACCGGGGCGCTCGTGTCCGGCGGCGCGGGGACGGCCTTCGCGGTGGCGCTGAGGGCGCACCGGGAGGGCAGGCTGCGGCAGCTGTGGGTGGACGAGACCCGGCCGCTCCTCCAGGGGGCCCGGCTGACGGCGTACGAGGCAGGGCGGAACGGGATGCCGTACAGCCTGCTCACGGACAGTGCGGCGGGCTCGCTGTTTGCGGCGGGGGAGGTCGATGCCGTACTCATCGGGGCGGACCGTATTGCTGCGGACGGCTCGGTGGCCAACAAGGTGGGGAGTTATCCGTTGGCGGTACTGGCGAAGTACCACCATGTGCCGTTCGTGGTCGTGGCGCCGACGACCACCGTCGATCTGGAAACGGTGGACGGCGCATCGATCGTCGTGGAGCAGCGTTCCCCGGCCGAAGTGACGGAGTTCACAACGGCGCAGGGTGCCCCGGTCGGAGGTGGTGGGGGCCGGACGGCCGTCGCACCCCCGGGAGCCCAGGCGTACAACCCCGCATTCGACGTCACGCCGGCCGAACTGGTCACGGCGATCGTCACGGAGGAGGGCATCATTTCCCCGGTCACGGGGGTCGGACTGGCAGAGCTGTGTGCCAGGTCATCGCAGGTAACGATTAGCTAATGGGATGATGTCGTTTATGAAGGGACGCGTCCTTGTCGTCGACGACGACACCGCACTGGCCGAGATGCTCGGCATTGTGCTGCGTGGAGAAGGTTTCGAGCCGTCGTTCGTAGCGGACGGCGACAAGGCACTGGCCGCATTTCGTGAGGCCAAGCCTGACCTGGTGCTGCTGGACCTCATGCTGCCCGGACGGGACGGCATCGAGGTCTGCCGGCTGATCAGGGCCGAATCAGGTGTGCCGATCGTCATGCTCACTGCCAAGAGCGACACGGTGGATGTGGTGGTGGGCCTGGAATCAGGGGCCGACGACTACATCGTCAAGCCGTTCAAACCGAAGGAGTTGGTCGCCCGGATCAGGGCGCGTTTGCGGAGGTCCGAGGAGCCCGCGCCGGAGCAGCTGGCGATCGGGGACCTGGTCATCGATGTGGCCGGTCACTCGGTGAAGCGGGAGGGGCAGTCCATCGCCCTCACTCCGCTGGAGTTCGACCTGCTGGTCGCTCTCGCCCGTAAGCCGTGGCAGGTCTTCACCCGCGAGGTGCTGCTCGAGCAGGTGTGGGGTTATCGTCACGCCGCCGACACGCGCCTGGTGAATGTGCACGTTCAGCGGCTTCGCTCGAAGGTGGAGAAGGACCCGGAGCGGCCGGAGATCGTCGTGACCGTCCGTGGTGTCGGTTACAAGGCCGGACCGAGCTGACATGACCCTGGGCAGCGCTGCTCCGCCACCCGGGGTGCCCGGGGCCCGTACGGAGCGGGCTGCCGGTCCGGCACGGAGCACTCCCCGTGTCGGCAGGGTCCTGCTGGGCGGCCGGTTGTTCCGTAACCGGGCGCCCGGCGGCCCCGTGCCGAGGCTGCTGATGCGGTGGATCAGCGGGCCGCTGCTTCCGGCTGTCCGGCTGTGGCGGCGCAATCTGCAGCTGCGCGTCGTGGCGGGGACATTGCTGATGTCGATCGCGGTGGTGCTGCTCCTCGGCTTCGTCGTGATCGGGCAGGTCCGCAACGGCCTTCTCGAAGCGAAGGGCAAGGCCGCGCAGACCCAGGCGGCAGGCGGCTTCGCGGCCGCCCAGGCGAATGCGAACGCGCCTCTCGTCCCGGGGGACCAGGGGGAGGAGGGCGCCGACGGGGTGACGGCCAGCACCTCCTGGCGCACCGAGCTCGTCGACCAGCTCGCCAGCGGTGGTGCGAACGCCTTCAACGTGGTGGCGCTCAGCGCCGACTCCGTCGGGCAGGGCACCAGCCGCGCCCCGCGCGGCTCGGGCCGCGTGGAGGCGTCCAGCATTCCGCAGAGGCTGCGGGACGACGTGGGCAAGGGGGCGGGCGCCTTCCAGACGTACTCGCTGATCCGGTACTCCTACGGGAAGGAGCCGGAGCCCGGGCTCGTCGTGGGCAAGCGGCTCTACGACGTCGACCACAATCCGTACGAGCTGTACTACCTCTTCCCGCTCACGCAGGAGGAGAAGTCACTGACCCTGGTCACGACGACACTGGCCACGGCCGGGCTGTTCGTGGTCGTACTGCTCGGTGCCATCGCCTGGTTCGTGGTGCGCCAGGTCGTCACGCCCGTACGCATGGCGGCGGGGATCGCCGAGAGGCTTTCCGCGGGCCGGCTCCAGGAGCGGATGAAGGTCACCGGTGAGGACGACATCGCCCGCCTCGGTGAGGCATTCAACAAGATGGCGCAGAACCTGCAGCTGAAGATCCAGCAGCTGGAGGAGCTCTCCCGCATGCAGCGGCGTTTCGTCTCGGACGTCAGCCATGAGCTGCGCACCCCCCTGACGACCGTGCGGATGGCCGCCGACGTCATCCATGAGGCGCGCGTCGACTTCGACCCGGTCACGGCCCGGTCCGCGGAACTGCTGGGCGACCAGCTCGACCGCTTCGAGTCGCTCCTGTCCGACCTGCTGGAGATCAGCAGGTTCGACGCGGGGGCAGCGGCTCTGGAAGCCGAACCGATAGATCTGCGCACGGTCGTCCGGCGGGTGATCGGCGGTGCCGAGCCGCTGGCGGAGCGCAAGGGGAGCCGGATCCGCGTGGTGGGTGACGAACAGCCCGTCGTCGCGGAGGCCGACGCCCGTCGTGTCGAGAGGGTCCTGCGCAATCTCGTCGTCAACGCCGTCGAGCACGGTGAGGGCCGGGACGTCATCGTGCGGATGGGCGTCGCCCAGGGCGCCGTGGCCGTGGCGGTGAGGGATTACGGCGTGGGGCTCAAGCCGGGTGAGGCGACCCGGGTCTTCAACCGCTTCTGGCGGGCGGACCCCGCCCGTGCCCGCACCACCGGTGGCACCGGCCTGGGACTGTCGATCGCCGTCGAGGACGCCCGGTTGCACGGAGGCTGGCTGCAGGCATGGGGTGAGCCGGGCGGCGGCTCGCAGTTCCGGCTGACCCTGCCGCGTACGGCGGACGAGCCGCTGCGCGGATCGCCGATACCGCTGGAGCCGGAGGACTCCCGGCGCAACCGGGAGGACCGTGAACGCGCGGAGGCCGTGCCGGCGGCGGGCGATCACCGGCTGGTGTCCGCCCCGAACCGGACACATTCCGTGGTGCGTTCGCACGGGGCCGTGCCGGCGCACGGGCCGACGGCGCCGCGTACGCCGGCGTCGGTCCATCCGGCGGCCCTGCCGGGCAACGGAGCACGTGTGGTGTCGCGTCCGGCCGGGGACCGGCCCGACGCGGGCGGCGCCCCGGAGACACAGGACCCGGAGCAGGAGGACACGACTCGTGGACACTGACCGCCGTCGGGGCGGCCGCGGCCGGGCGGCACGGGCCTCCGTGCTGCTCTGCTGCGGCGTCGTGGTGCTCGCCGGGTGCGGGGCGATGCCCGTCACCGGCGACGTGAAGCCGGTCGACGCCTCGCAGCCGGGCGATTCCCAGGTGCAGGTGTACGCCGTGCCGCCGAGGGAGGACGCCGCGCCCATCGAGATCGTCGACGGTTTCCTGGAGTCGATGACCAGCGACGACCCCGATTTCCGGACGACCCGCACCTATCTGACCGCGGAAGCCGCTCGCACCTGGCAGCCGGGCGAGGGCACCACCGTGCTCGCGAAGGCGCCCAGCCGGAACGGGCCGGCGGTCCGTGACAAGGAACGCGGGACCGACGAGACGACCTACACGCTGACCGGCGAACAGGTGGCGGCGGTCGACGCGCAGAGTTCCTACCGGCCGCTGGCGCCGTCGGAGTACTCCCAGATGCTTCATCTGGTCCAGGAGAAGGGGGCGGACGGCAAGCAGGAATGGCGCATCGACATCGTGCCGGACGGCCTGGTGCTGGGGCAGTCCGACTTCAAGCGCCTCTACCGCTCCGTGAACAAGTACTACTTCGCCGCCGGGCGGACGGAGGACGAGTCCGCACTGGTCGCCGACCCCGTCTACGTACGCAACCGCACGGACCCCGTCACACGGATGGACACGGCCACCCAGACGGTACGGACCCTGCTGGAAGGCCCGTCGAACTGGCTGCGGCCGGTGGTCGATTCGAGCTTCCCCGCCGGTACGGCGCTGAAGAGGGAGGTCACCTCTCTGGCGCCGGACGACCAGAACGTCCTGAAGGTCCCGCTCAACAAGAAGGCCGAGAGCGCCGGGCCGGACGCCTGCCGGATGATGGCGGCCCAGGTGCTCTTCACGCTGCGGGACCTGACCCCCGGGGTGGGACAGGTGGAGTTGCAGGGGGAGCAGGGTCCGCTGTGCTCCCTGGGAGCCGACGAGGCCGAGGAGTTCGACGCCGACCACGGTTCCGGTGGTCCCGACAGCCAGTACTTCGTCGACGGCGAGGGGCATGTGCGGCGCATCCCCGGCAGCACCAAGGGCAGCGGCGACCCGGAGCCGGTGACCGGGCCGCTGGGCAGCGGGACGGTGGCGATGAGCGCTGTGGGGGTGGCACGGGACGAACAGCAGGCTGCCGCGGTCTCGGCGAATCAGCAGCATCTCTACGTGTCCTCCCTCGTGGAGGAGAGCGAGCCGGCGGCCCCTGTGGTGAGCAGCCGTGCGAAGAGGCCCGCGGACCGGCTGTCCGTACCGAGCTGGGACGGAACGGGTGATCTGTGGGTGGCCGACCGGGATCCGTCGGATCCCAGGCTGCTGCGTCTGGTGGACGGTGCCGGGGAGCCGCAGGAGGTCTCGGTGCCCGGTCTGGACGGCGGCCGGATCGAGGCGCTGCGGCTGTCGGCCGACGGGGTGAGGATCGCTCTGCGGGTGTCGAAGGACGGACACACGACCCTGCACATCGGCCGGGTCGAGAGGAACGGCTCGGGGGAGGCCGAGCAGGTCTCGGTGCAGGATCTGCGCCAGGCCGCACCTCAGCTGGCCGATGTGACGGCTGTCTCCTGGGCCGGCCGCAGCCGCCTCGTGGTGGTCGGCAAGGAGGAGGGCAGTGTGCAGCAGGTGCGTTACGTGCAGGCCGACGGGTCCACGCCGTCCTCCGGGGTCCTGCCGGGCGTGAACCAGGTGACGGCGGTCGCGGCTGCCGACGACGAGCAGCTGCCGCTGATGGCGGACACCGAGAGCGACGGAATGGTCAAGCTGTCGCCGGGGGACAACTGGCAGACGGTCCTCAAGGAGGGCTCCTCGCTCGTCTACCCCGGCTGAACGGAGGATTCCGCCGGGGCTGCCGAGCCGCCTCCGCGTGTGCGTCCCAGGGCGTCCACAGGGGTTTTCCACAGGCATGGCGGGGTTCTCGCCGCCGGGGCACAGTGGGACTGTGCCGGGCTGGTGGCAGGAGATCGTAGGACTGGTGCTGCCCGTGGCCTGTGGGGGCTGCGGCAGGCCGCGGACAGAGCTGTGCGAGAAGTGCGGCTCCGCGCTGGCGGCGGAGCCACGCCGTGTGACGCCGGCACCCGAGCCCCCGGGCCTCCCCGCGGTGCACGCGGCGGCTCCGTACGAGAACGCCGTACGCGCGATGCTGCTGGCCCACAAGGAGCGAGGGGCACTCGGCCTCGCCGGAGTGCTCGGCGGGGCGCTGGCGGCCGCTGTGCGGGCCGGGGCGGGGCGTGCGGGTGGCGGGGAGCCGGTGCTGCTGATCCCTGTGCCTTCGTCGCGGCGGGCCACGGCCGGGCGCGGACATGATCCGGTGCGCAGGATCGCGGCCGTGGCCGCGGCCGAGCTGCGGCGCGGGGGCATGCCGGCCCGGGTGCTCGCCGTGCTGCGGCAGCGGCGCGCGGTGGCGGACCAGGCGGGACTGCGTGCCCGGGAGCGGCAGGCGAATTTGGCGGGCGCGCTCGTCGTGACGGACAGCGGCCGGAGGCTGCTCGACGGGGCCAGGATCGTGCTGGTGGACGACCTGCTGACGACGGGGGCGTCCCTGGCGGAAGCGGCTCGCGCGTGCCGTGCCGCAGGCCATGCCGCAAGCGGTTCGGCGGGAGGGCTCCGGGCCGCGGTGGTCGCCGCTTCTCCGTCTGCTTTCGAGATAAACCGGAACTGACAGATGACTTACATCGTTGCAGGTAGTGAGTGGGTCAAGGGTCCCGATCGGAGGTACGCGTGAGTAGCGGGTGCCGACACGGCGGTGGTCAGGCTATGTTCGGTTGTGAGGTGCGGTGAATTCTGAACCTCGACGAATGCACCACCAGGTTTCGGGCAGGTAACTCAACCAGTACCCCAGAAGCATGGAAATCGGCGGGGTGGAAACCCTGCCGACGGGGGAGGAGGAGGTGAAAGTTCACCGAGTCCGCGGCTCCGGCGATCACCGGAGCCTGGTGCAAAAAGGGAGATGCTCCGCCGCCGAAGCGGAGCGATCCGGGAACGGAGTTCTGCGTGGACATCGTCGTCAAGGGCCGCAAGACCGAGGTGCCCGAGCGGTTCCGCAAGCACGTGGCCGAGAAACTGAAGCTGGACAAGATCCAGAAGTTCGACGGCAAGGTGATCAGCCTGGACGTCGAGGTGTCCAAGGAGCCGAATCCCCGTCAGGCCGACCGTGCGGCAAGGGTGGAGATCACGCTCCGCTCGCGTGGGCCGGTCATCCGGGCGGAAGCAGCGGCAGGCGACCCGTACGCAGCGCTTGACCTGGCCACCGACAAGCTGGACACACAGCTGCGCAAGGAGCACGACAAGCGCTACAGCAGGCGTGGCAGCGGCCGGCTGTCGGCAGCCGAGGTCGGAGAGGTCGTGCCGGACGCCGCCTCGTTCAACGGGGACGGCGAGCTGATCCCCACCGAGCCGGAAGGGTCCGTGCCCACCACGAGGATCGGCTCGCTCGAGGTGCAGGGTGAAGGACCGCTCGTGGTGCGCGAGAAGATGCACGTCGCAGCGCCGATGACGCTCGACCAGGCGCTCTACGAGATGGAGCTGGTCGGGCACGACTTCTATCTGTTCGTCGACTCCGAGTCCAAGGAGCCCAGTGTCGTCTACCGGCGGCACGCCTACGACTACGGTGTCATCCACCTGAGGACCGACCCGCTGGCCTCCGACGGCGCGGGTGGCGCGGGCGGTGCGCTCGGCGGCTGATCCCCACCACCCACAACTGACACACGGTGCCCCTGGAAGCGTTTTGCGTCCCCGGGGGCACCGTGTGCGACCGCGGGGGCAACGCTTCGGCGGCCAGGCATGAAAGCATGGCCTCCCAGGCCAACCAGTGCTCCGCGCACTGCCGTTGGCGGACAGCTTGTGACCTCGGGCAGTGGCCTTCAGGGGGAGGAACGATGGCGGACACCTTCGGTCCCATGCGCGGGACGAACGATGCCGACAGCGCTGCCGGTGCGGTTTCCGCCGCGGACAGCGACAGCTCCCGCAAGGAGCCCATCAGGGTGCTCGTGGTGGACGATCACGCACTCTTCCGCAGAGGTCTGGAGATCGTCCTCGCACAGGAGGAGGACATCCAGGTCGTCGGGGAGGCCGGGGACGGGGCGGAGGCGGTGGACAAGGCGGCGGACCTGCTGCCCGACATCGTGCTGATGGACGTGAGGATGCCCAAGCGCGGCGGCATCGAAGCCTGCACCTCCATCAAGGAGGTGGCCCCCAGTGCGAAGATCATCATGCTGACGATCAGCGATGAGGAGGCCGACCTCTACGAGGCGATCAAGGCGGGGGCCACCGGCTACCTGCTCAAGGAGATCTCCACGGACGAAGTGGCCACGGCGATCAGGGCGGTGGCGGACGGCCAGTCCCAGATCAGCCCCTCGATGGCCTCCAAGCTGCTCACCGAGTTCAAGTCGATGATCCAGCGCACCGACGAGCGCCGGCTCGTTCCTGCACCGCGACTCACCGAGCGGGAGCTGGAAGTGCTCAAACTCGTGGCCACGGGCATGAACAACCGTGATATCGCCAAGGAATTGTTCATTTCCGAGAACACGGTCAAGAACCACGTCCGCAATATCCTGGAGAAGCTTCAGCTGCACTCCCGGATGGAAGCCGTGGTCTATGCCATGCGGGAGAAGATCCTGGAGATCAGATAGCGGGGCGGTTCGTCCGGCGTCCGCGTGCCGTCCGGCCTCTGCGTGCCGTCCGGCGTCTATGTGAGGATGCGGGCGATCTCCGCCATGAGCGGCTCGCGCAGCTCCGGGGTGGCGACACGCTCCAGCCGTACATCCGTGCAGCCGACCCACGACGCCGCCTCCACGAGGGCCTCGGCCATCGGCGCCACCGACTTCCCGCCGTCCAGGGACACCTGGCGGGCGACCAGCGTGGCCCCTTCCCTGGCCGGATCGACCCGGCCCCGCAGCCTGCCGCCCGTCAGCAGCGGCATCGCGAAATAGCCGTGGATCCGCTTGGGCCGTGGGACGTACGCCTCCAGGCGGTGGGTGAAACCGAAGATCCGCTCCGTGCGCGCCCGCTCCCAGATCAGTGAGTCGAACGGTGACAGCAGCGTCGTACGGTGCCGTCCGCGCGGTTCCGAGGCCAGGGCCTCGGGATGTGCCCAGGCAGGCTTCGCCCAGCCCTGCACGGACACCGGAACCAGCCCGGAGTCCGCCACCACGGAGTCGAACTGCTCGGCCTTGAGCCGGTGGTAGTCGGCGATGTCCGCCCGGGTGCCGACGCCCAGGGACCGGCCGGCCAGGGCCACCAGCCGGCGCAGGCACTCCGTGTCGTCCAGGTCGTCGTGGAGCACGGCGTCCGGGATCGCCCGCTCGGCCAGGTCGTAGACCCGCTTCCAGCCGCGCCGCTCGGTGCACACCACCTCGCCGTACATGAGGGCCCGCTCGACGGCGACCTTGGACGCGGACCAGTCCCACCACTCGCCGCCGTTCTTCGCGCCGCCGAGTTCCGTCGCCGTCAGCGGGCCCTCGGCGCGCAGCTGGTCGATCACCGTCCTGTACGCCCCGTCGGGCAGGGCGTGGTTCCAGTGCGGCCGGGACCGGTAGGCGCGGCGGCGGAACGCGAAGTGCGGCCACTCCTCGACCGGCAGGATGCACGCGGCATGCGACCAGTACTCGAACGAGCGGCCACCCGACCAGTAGGCCTCGTCGACCGTGCGGCGGCCGAGCGCGCCGAGACGTGCGTACGGCACGAGCTCGTGCGATCTGGCCAGGACGGAGATCGTGTCCAGCTGGACGGCTCCGAGACGGCGCAGCACTCCCCGGACCCCGCCCCGGCGGTCCGGAGCCCCCAGGAGGCCCTGGGCGCGCAGGGCGATGCGGCGTGCCTGGTCGGCGGAGAGTTCCAGGGCGGGCGGCGGCACAGACGTCATGCGTCGAACCCTAGGGTGCGCCACTGACATCCGGGGTCGCCCGGTGGGGACGGGTGCCGGGCAGTCCCAGGTCGGCCGGGAGCAGTGCGCCGGTCCACGTGTCACGGCGTATGCCCTTGTTGAGGAGCGCCGACCGCTGTTCACCCTCCATGCGGAAACCGGCGCGCAGGGCGACCGCCCGGGACGCGGTGTTGCCGATCTCCGCCCGCCACTCGAAGCGGTCCGCGGCGAGGGCGGTGAACGTCCAACGGGCTGCCGCGAGCACCGCTTCCGTCATGAGGCCGGCGCCGCGGTGCTCCTCGGCCGTCCAGAAGCCCACCTCGTACGTGCCCGGCACATCGCGCCGGTTCACGCCGAGTGCGCCGACGAGCGGCCCGCCGCCCCGCAGCAGCACCGCGAAGTTGTACATCGTGCCGTCCTGCCAGCCCGCCGGTGAGAGCTCCCGGGTGAAGAGCTCCGCGTCGGCACGTGTGTACGGCGAAGGGACAACTGTCCAGCGCTGGATCTTCGGATCCTGGCAGGCGGTGTGCACCGCGTCCGCGTCCTCAGGCGTGAAGGGCCGCATGAGCAGGCGTTCAGTGGTGAGGGTGAGGGGTTCCATGCACGGATTCTGGTCGAGGGGGAGGGCGGGAAGCGAGTACTTTTCGGTGCTTCCCGGCACCTTCCGTCCCCTCCGGCCGTTGTCCTGGAAGGGTGCGGCGGGGAGAACGCGGCAGCAGCCCTCCCGGCGTGGCGGGGTCCTCGCTTACGATGGCCGTTGCGGTGGGGCCCACCTGCCGTGCCCGCGCCAGAGTCCATCACACGACCCAGTGCCAGGCCCGACCGGCAAGGAGACCAGCCTCAGTGTCCGTCTTCAACAAGCTCATGCGTGCAGGCGAAGGCAAGATCCTGCGCAAACTGCACCGCATCGCGGACCAGGTCAGCTCCATCGAAGAGGACTTCGTCAACCTCTCCGACGCCGAGCTGCGGGCGCTCACCGACGAGTACAAGGAACGGTACGCGGACGGCGAGAGCCTGGACGACCTGCTTCCCGAAGCATTCGCGACCGTCCGTGAGGCCGCCAAGCGCGTTCTCGGACAGCGCCACTACGACGTCCAGATGATGGGCGGTGCCGCCCTGCACCTCGGTTATGTGGCCGAGATGAAGACCGGTGAGGGCAAGACCCTCGTCGGTACGCTGCCCGCTTATCTCAACGCGCTCTCCGGCAAGGGCGTGCACCTGATCACGGTCAACGACTACCTGGCCGAGCGCGACTCCGAGATGATGGGCCGGGTGCACAAGTTCCTCGGTCTCGAGGTCGGCTGCATCATCGCCAACATGACTCCGGCCCAGCGCCGCGAGCAGTACGCCTGCGACATCACGTACGGCACGAACAACGAGTTCGGTTTCGACTACCTCCGCGACAACATGGCGTGGTCCCAGGACGAGCTCGTCCAGCGCGGCCACAATTTCGCCATCGTCGACGAGGTCGACTCGATCCTCGTCGACGAGGCCCGTACCCCGCTGATCATCTCCGGTCCGGCGGACCAGGCCACCAAGTGGTACGGCGACTTCGCCAAGCTGGTCACGCGTCTCACCAGGGGTGAGGCGGGCAACCCGCTGAAGGGCATCGAGGAGACCGGCGACTACGAGGTCGACGAGAAGAAGCGGACCGTGGCCATCCACGAGCCGGGTGTCTCCAAGGTCGAGGACTGGCTCGGGATCGACAACCTCTACGAGTCGGTGAACACCCCTCTCGTCGGGTACCTGAACAACGCGATCAAGGCCAAGGAACTCTTCAAGAAGGACAAGGACTACGTCGTCATCGACGGCGAAGTCATGATCGTCGACGAGCACACCGGCCGTATCCTCGCGGGCCGCCGTTACAACGAGGGCATGCACCAGGCCATCGAGGCGAAGGAGGGGGTGGACATCAAGGACGAGAACCAGACCCTCGCCACGATCACCCTGCAGAACTTCTTCCGCCTGTACGACAAGCTCTCCGGCATGACCGGTACGGCGATGACCGAGGCGGCCGAGTTCCAGCAGATCTACAAGCTCGGTGTCGTGCCGATCCCGACGAACCGGCCCATGGTCCGCGCCGACCAGTCGGACCTGATCTACCGCACCGAGGTCGCGAAGTTCGCCGCGGTCGTCGACGACATCGCCGAGAAGCACGAGAAGGGGCAGCCGATCCTGGTCGGCACGACCTCCGTCGAGAAGTCCGAGTACCTCTCGCAGCAGCTCTCCAAGCGCGGTGTCCAGCACGAGGTCCTCAACGCCAAGCAGCACGACCGCGAGGCGACGATCGTCGCCCAGGCCGGCCGCAAGGGCGCCGTCACGGTCGCCACGAACATGGCCGGCCGAGGCACCGACATCAAGCTCGGAGGCAACCCGGACGACCTCGCCGAGGCGGAGCTGCGCCAGCGCGGTCTCGACCCCGTCGAGCACGTCGAGCAGTGGGCTGCCGCCCTGCCCGCCGCGCTGGAGAAGGCCGAGCAGGCCGTCAAGGCGGAGTTCGAAGAGGTCAAGGAGCTCGGCGGGCTGTACGTGCTGGGCACGGAGCGGCACGAGTCACGGCGCATCGACAACCAGCTGCGCGGTCGTTCCGGCCGTCAGGGCGACCCGGGCGAGTCCCGGTTCTACCTGTCGCTGGGTGACGACCTGATGCGGCTGTTCAAGGCGCAGATGGTCGAGCGCGTCATGTCGATGGCGAACGTCCCCGACGACGTCCCCATCGAGAACAAGATGGTGACCCGGGCGATCGCCTCCGCGCAGTCGCAGGTCGAGCAGCAGAACTTCGAGACGCGCAAGAACGTCCTGAAGTACGACGAGGTGCTCAACCGGCAGCGTGAGGTCATCTACGGCGAGCGCCGCCGCGTCCTGGAGGGTGAGGACCTGCAGGACCAGATCCGTCACTTCATGGACGACACGATCGACGACTACATCCGGCAGGAGACGGCCGAAGGGTTCGCCGAGGAGTGGGACCTCGACCGGCTGTGGAGCGCCTTCAAGCAGCTGTATCCGGTGAAGGTCACGGTCGAGGAGCTCGAGGAGGCCGCGGGCGACCTGGCCGGTGTGACCGCCGACTTCATCGCCGAATCGGTCAAGGACGACATCCACGAGCAGTACGCGGAGCGTGAGAAGACGCTCGGTTCGGACATCATGCGTGAGCTGGAGCGGCGCGTGGTCCTGTCCGTCCTGGACCGCAAGTGGCGTGAGCACCTCTACGAGATGGACTACCTCCAGGAGGGCATCGGCCTGCGGGCCATGGCGCAGAAGGACCCGCTGGTCGAGTACCAGCGCGAGGGCTTCGACATGTTCAACGCCATGATGGAGGGCATCAAGGAGGAGTCCGTCGGCTACCTGTTCAACCTGGAGGTCCAGGTCGAGCAGCAGGTCGAGGAGGTGCCGGTGCAGGACGGCGCGGAGCGGACCTCGCTCGAGAAGCAGGACACGCCGGTGGCTGCCGGGTCCGGACGCCCCGAGATCCGGGCCAAGGGCCTGGACGCGCCGCAGCGTCCGGACCGGCTGCACTTCTCCGCCCCCACGGTGGACGGAGAGGGCGGCGTCGTCGAGGGCGACTTCTCCAACGGTGACAGCGCGCGGTCCGAGGGCGACGGCATGACGCGTGCGGAGCGCCGCAAGGCACAGAAGAACGGCGGCGGGCGGCGCCGCAAGAAGTAGCGCGCAGCACGCCTGGGACGGCCTGGCCCGGACACCCGACGGTGTCCGGGCCAGGCCGTCTCCTTGGGCTCTCCCGGCCCGGAGCGGGGCGGCGGGCCCGGACGGGCCCGCCCGGGTGTGCGGGGCAGGCTGAAGCCGTTGTGCGGCCGTGGCGGGGTATGTCCCCGGGCGCCGGACGGCCCCGTGCCGGTCTCCGGGTCATCTCACTGCCGGCAGGCGCTCGCCGCC
>NZ_DATMVN010000655.1:0-9622 GCF_035563135.1 Streptomyces sp. | reverse complement strand
CACGAACCGGCCGTGCCGCGAACCGGCCGTGCCGCGAACCGGCCGTGCCGCGAACCGGCCGTGCCGCGAACCGGCCGTGCCGCGAACCGGCCGTGCCGCGAACCGGCCGTGCCGCGAACCGGCCGCGAGGCCGAGCCTCCTGTGCGCTACGGCAGTGCGATCCCCGTAACGATCCCGTCCAGCGCGTGCGCACAGACGCAGTCACGGTCCTCGTCCGCGGGCAGAGCGGCCACCGCGTCGAAGAGCACCGATCGCAGCCGGTCCACATTGGCCGCGAACACCTCCAGGACCTCCGCGTGGTTGACGCCCTCCCCGGCCTCGGCCCCCGCGTCCAGGTCCGTCACCAGCGTCAGCGTCGTGTAGCAGAGGTTCAGTTCACGGGCGAGCACCGCTTCCGGGTGCCCCGTCATCCCGACGACCGACCAGCCCATCGCCGCGTGCCAGCGCGACTCCGCGCGGGTCGAGAAGCGCGGGCCCTCGACCACGACCAGGGTCCCGCCGTCCACGGGTTCCCAGCCGCGTCCGCGCGCCGCCGCCAGGGCCGCCTTGCGTCCTTCGGAGCAGTACGGGTCGGCGAAGCCGAGGTGCACCACGTTCGGCCGGGACCCGTCGGGCAGGGGCTCACCGTCGTAGAACGTCTGTGTGCGGGCCTTGGTGCGGTCGACCATCTGGTCCGGTACGAGCAGGGTGCCCGGCCCGTACTCCGGCCGCAGACCGCCGACCGCACAGGGGCCCAGGACCTGGCGTACGCCGACGGAACGCAGGGCCCAGAGGTTGGCGCGGTAGTTGATCCGGTGCGGGGGGAGGTGGTGGCCGCGGCCGTGGCGCGGGAGGAAGGCCACCCGGCGGCCCGCGATTTCTCCCAGGAAGAGGGAGTCACTCGGTGCCCCGTACGGGGTGTCGACCTGGACCTCGGTCACGTCCTCCAGGAAGGAGTAGAAACCCGAACCGCCGATGACACCTATTTCCGCTGTACCCGTCTCTGCGTTCACCATGCGGTCACACTAACCGCCCGCGCACGACCGGGACCCCGCCGAGTCGATCAGCGGGGTCCGGGTGAAACGTGTGGGTGCGCGGGGCCTCAGGCGGCCGACGTGCCGCTCGACGACGTGGAAGAAGCCGAGGACGACGCCGAAGCGGCCGGCTTGGCGTCCGGCTTCGACGAGGAGGACCCGGTGGACGAGTCGGACGTCTTGGCGGACGACGACGTGGCCGGCGTGCTGCTCGACGAGGAGCCGCGGCTGTCGTTCCGGTAGAAACCGGAACCCTTGAAGACGATGCCGACGGCCGAGAACACCTTCTTGAGGCGTCCCTCGCAGTTCGGGCACACGGTCAGGGCGTCATCGGTGAACTTCTGCACCGCTTCGAGGCCCTCGCCGCATTCGGTGCACTGGTACTGATAGGTCGGCACTTGCTCCTCCTGGCACTCTCACTCGATGAGTGCTAACGACGCTCCATACTGACGTATTCCGAGCGATCAGTCCACTGCGACCGGCTCGCGGTGACCGATCCCACGTGCCTGGGCCCGTCCTCCGGGCGGGGGCGCCAGCCGTGAACGCAGCGCCAGCAGGGTCGCCAGCGCCAGTGCCGTACCGGCCAGCGGGACCACGAAACCGGTGCTCGCGCCATGGGCGTCCGCGAGCTGTCCGGCCACCGTGACGGCCGCCGCCTGGCCGAGTGCCACGGCACCCGTCAGCCAGGTGAAGGCCTCGGTCCGGGCGGATGCGGGCACCAGGGCGTCGACCAGGGTGTAGCCGCTGATCAACGCGGGGGCGATGCACAGCCCGACCAGCAGCCCGAGTCCCGCCAGCAGCGGTACGGAGTGCACGGCCCAGAGCCCGGAAGCGGTCAGTGTCAGGGCCACGTAGCCGACGATCAGCCGGCGGCGCGGGCTGCTCTTCCAGGCGATGGCCCCGCAGGCGATGCCGGCCAGCATGTTGCCGGCCGCGAAGATCCCGTAGAGCAGCCCGTTCACACCGGGCCGGCCGATCTCCTCGGAGAACGCCGTCAGGGAGACCTGCATGCCGCCGAAGACGGAACCGATGCCCAGGAAGGTGACCGCGAGGACGCGCACCCCGGGTACGGAGAGCGCCGAGCGGTGCGGCTCGGCCGCCGTGGCGGAGGCCCGGGGAGCGGGCTGGGTGGAGCGCTGGGCCGCGAACAGGAGGCCGCCCAGGAGCGTCAGAGCCGCCTCGGCGATCAGGCCGGCCGCCGGGTGTACGCCGGTGCACAGCGCCGTCGCGAGCACGGGGCCCACGACGAAGGTGAACTCGTCCGTCACGGACTCGAAGGCGGCGGCCGTGGTCATCAGCGGGGAGGCCGGGCGTCCGGGGGCGGCGCCGAGCCGGGCCGCCCAGCGGGCCCGCACCATGGGACCGATCTGCGGGACGGAGGCGCCGGTGGGCACCGCCGCCAGGAACAGGACCCACAGGGGAGCGTCCGCCAGGGCGAGTGCCGTGAGGGCGCCCACGGAGGCGGCGTGCGCCAGCACGCCGGGCAGGAGCACGGCGCGCTGGCCGAACCGGTCGGCGAGCCTGCCGGTCTGCGGCGCGAACAGGGCCATGGAGACGCCGGAGGCGGCGGCCACGGCGCCCGCGCTGCCGTACGAACCGGTGGTGTGCTGGACGAGGAGCACGATGCCGATGGTCAGCATCGCGAAGGGCTGCCGGGCGGCGAAGCCCGGGAGGAGGAAGGTCCACGCACCCGGGGTGCGCAGCAACTGCCCGTAACCGGGGCGGTCGGAGACCGTGGACGCCACGGTCCTTGCCTTTCTGCCGCCTGGTGGCCGTGTCCCCCGGGGCTGTCCGCACCGGGGTGCGGGGAGCGTGCGGGAGCTGCCGAGAGCTGTCCTCTTCGCGCGGGACTGCGGTAGATGCCGGGCGCTCGCTCCAGAGGCGAAGGCGCCACGACCGCCATACGGTCGCGCCAGCTCTGCATCAGACAGAGTTGGTCGATCAGGTTCGAATCGTGTGGATCATAAGATCCGGTCCTTCATCTTACAGGTTCCTGCCCCCGCGGGCCTGCGATTGCCCGCAGGGGCTCCCCGGGTCAGTGGTGGGCCCGTCCGCGTCCGCTGCCTGTCTTCTCTCCCGGCCGCTTCTCGCCGCCCCTGCCCCGCTTCCTGGCCGGTTGCGCGAGGTGCGGCACGCCCGCCGAGCCCTTGTTCTGCCGGCCCGCACCGCCGTTGTTCTGCCGGCCCGCACCGCCGGTGCCCAGCCAGCCGGCCAGCTTGCCGCCCTCGCCGACCGCGCGCAGCCGTGCCTCGGTCGCGTCACGCACGGGGTCGGTCGCGACGACCAGCAGCTCGTCCCCGCGGCGCAGCACGGTTGAGGGTGCGGGGACGAAGCTGTTCCCTTCCCGTACGACGAGGGTGACCGCGGCCCCGGCGGGCAGCCGGAGCTCCGCCACCTCCACGCCGTGCATCCTGGACCTGCCGGGAACGGCGACGGACAGCAGATGGCCGCGCAGCCGCTCCAGGGGAGCCGACTCGATGCCGAGGTCCGCGGTTTCGGACGGGTCCTCGGAGATCTTCAGGGCCTTGGCCAGCCAGGGCAGTGTCGGCCCCTGGATCAGTGTGTAGACGACGACGAGCACGAAGACGATGTTGAAGACCCGGGTGCTGCCCTCGATCCCGGACACCATGGGGATGGTCGCCAGGATGATGGGGACGGCGCCGCGCAGTCCGGCCCAGGACATCAGGGCCTTCTCACGCTCGGGCAGGCGGAACGGCGCGAGGCTGATGAAGACCGACAGCGGCCGGGCCACGGCGGTGAGGACCAGTCCCACGACCACGGCGGGCCAGAAGTCGGCGATCAGGTCGTGCGGGGTGACCAGCAGGCCGAGCAGGACGAACATGCCGATCTGCGCCAGCCAGCCGAGCCCGTCGGCGAAGCCCCGGGTGGCGGGCCAGTGCGGCAGCTTGGAGTTGCCGAGGACCATCGCGGCCAGATAGACGGCCAGGAAGCCACTGCCGTGGGCCATGGCGCCGGCGGCGTACGCGGAGACGGCGATGGCCATCACGGCGATGGGGTAGAGCCCGGACGCGGGCAGGGCCACATGGCGGATGCCGAAGGCGCCCAGCCAGCCCACCGCGAGGCCGATCGCGGCGCCGATGGCCAGCTCCAGGGCTATCTCGCCGACGAGTACGTACCAGTGCTCCACGGGGCCGACGGCGGAGAAGGCCACCACCAGGATGACCACGGGGGCGTCGTTGAAGCCGGATTCGGCCTCCAGGACACCGGTGATCCGGGAGGGGAGCGGAACCTTGCGCAGGACGGAGAAGACGGCTGCCGCGTCGGTGGAGGAGACGACGGCGCCGATGATCAGGGCCTGCCGCCAGTCGAGGCCGACGAGGTAGTGCGCCGCGCTCGCGGTGACGCCCACGCTGATGCCCACGCCGACGGTCGACAGCGCGGCCGCCGCCGGCAGTGCGGGTCTGACTTCTTTCCACTTCGTGCCCAGCCCGCCCTCGGCCAGGATGACGACCAGGGCTGCGTAGCCGATCACCTGGGTCAGCTCGGCGTTGTCGAACTCGACGTCGAAGATGCCGTCCTGCCCCAGGGCGATCCCGATGCCGAGGTACAGGAGCAGGCTGGGGAGCCCGCTGCGGGACGAGATGCGCACGGCAGCCACGGCGACCAGCAGGACGACCGAGCAGACGAGCAGAAGTTCGTTGAGCGCGTGGACAGTCAGGGTCCGTTCCTTCCCTGCGTACGCCTTCCGGATCGGCCTCCGGCGGCCACTACTTCGTTACCTTACCTAATCTTTAACGCTTTCTTGACGCCTTCGAGTGCCCGTGCGAACCGGTGCGCAAATGGATGCATCCCCATACCGCGTCCGAGTGGCTTCGGCGGGGCGCCTATGGTTGCTCCAGCACTCCCAGGACCACCCTGCCCCTCGAAGGACAGCGATGCCCGCCAACACAACCGCCCCTCCCGGGTCTTCCGATGCGAAGAAGACCGGCAGGAAGAAGGGGCGACGCGCCCGCCTGTTCGTGATCGTCCTGGTGCTGGCGCTTGTCGCGGGTGTCGGGTACGGCGCGTACTGGTCCGTCTCCACGGTCCGGGCCTCGCACCCGCAGACCACCGGCTCGATCGACCTCAAGGGTCTGTCCGGCGACGTCGACGTCAGGCGCGACGACTACGGGATCCCGCAGATCTACGCGGACACCGACAGCGACCTCTTCCGCGCCCAGGGCTACGTGCAGGCCCAGGACCGCTTCTGGGAGATGGACGTACGCCGTCACATGACGTCCGGCCGCCTCTCCGAGATGTTCGGCGCGGGCCAGGTCGAGACCGACTCCTTCCTGCGCACGCTGGGCTGGCACAAGGTCGCGCAGAAGGAGTACGACGAGGTTCTGGACGAGGACACCAGGAAGAACCTCCAGGCGTACGCGGAGGGGGTGAACGCGTATCTGGACGGCAAGGACGGCAAGGACCTCTCCGTCGAGTACGCGGCGCTCGGGCTCACCAACGACTACAAGCCCGCCGAGTGGACCCCGGTCGACTCGGTCGCCTGGCTGAAGGCGATGGCCTGGGACCTGCGCGGGAACATGCAGGACGAGATCGACCGCTCGCTGATGACCAGCAGGCTCAGCGAGAAGCAGATCGAGGCCCTCTACCCGGACTACCCGTACGAGAAGAACAAGCCGATCGTCGAGCAGGGCGGGGTCTCCCCGGTCACCGGGAAGTACGACCCGCAGGCCGAGCCGTCGGGCGAGTCCGGTTCGCAGACCGTCGAGGGCGCGACCGAGGGCCTGAACGCCCAGCTCTCCGCGCTCTCCGACACCCTGGACGAGATCCCGGCGCTGCTCGGTCCCAACGGCAACGGCATCGGCTCGAACTCCTGGGTGGTCTCCGGTGAGTACACGACGACCGGCAAGCCGCTGCTGGCCAACGACCCGCACCTGGCGCCGCAGCTCCCCTCGCTCTGGTACCAGATGGGCCTGCACTGCCGTCAGCTCTCGGAGACCTGCCGGTACGACACGGCGGGCTACACGTTCTCCGGGTTGCCCGGTGTGATCATCGGTCACAACCAGGACATCGCCTGGGGCTTCACCAACCTCGGGGCCGACGTCACCGACCTCTTCCTGGAGAAGGTCTCGGCCGACGGCTACCTGTACGACGGCAGGACCGAGCCCTTCATCACCCGCGAGGAGACCATCAAGGTCGCGGGCGGGAAGAGCAGGACGATCACCGTCCGCGAGACCAACAACGGTCCGCTGGTCTCCGACCGCAGCGATGAGCTGGAGAAGGTCGGCAAGAAGGCTCCCGTGGGCACCTCCGCGCCCGACCGCGGCGACGGCTACGGGGTCTCCCTGAAGTGGACGGCGCTGGAAGCCGGCAAGTCCATGGACGCGGTGTTCGAGCTCAACCGGGCCAAGGACTTCGAGAGCTTCCGGAAGGCGGCTGCCGACTTCGAGGTGCCGTCGCAGAACATGATCTACGCGGACACCGAGGGCAACATCGGCTACCAGGCGCCGGGCAGGATCCCGGTCCGCAAGCAGGGCGACGGTACGACGCCGAGCCCCGGCTGGAGCCCGAAGTACGGCTGGGAGGAGGAGTCCATCCCCTTCGACGAGCTGCCGTACGAGTACAACCCGAAGCGCGGTTACATCGTCACCGCCAACCAGGCGGTCATCGGTGACGACTACGAGCACATGCTCACCGAGGACTGGGGCTACGGCGCCCGCAGCCAGCGCATCAACGACCTGATCCAGAAGAAGATCGACGGCGGCGAGAAGATCTCGACCGACGACATGCAGACGATGCAGATGGACAACCAGAGCGCGATCGCCGCGAAGCTGGTGCCCGAGCTGAAGAAGATCAACATCTCGGACAAGTACGTCCGCGAGGCACAGAAGCTGCTGGAGGGCTGGGACTTCACCCAGGAGCCCGACTCGGCTGCCGCCGCCTACTTCAACGGTGTCTGGCGCAACATCCTCAAGCTGGCCTTCGGCGACAAGCTCCCCAAGGAGATGCGGGCCAAGGGCGACTGCGTCTACGTCGAGCCGGTCGCCGGAACCGGCCCGGTGGACGAGCAGGACAAGCTCGTGCGCGAATGCGGCCAGCGCGCCCCCGAGGCCGCGCAGCCGGACGGCGGCGACCGCTGGTACGAGGTGGTCGAGAGCATCCTGGACGACCAGGACAACGAGTGGTGGAAGGTCCCGGCCAAGGGGCGCGAAGCGGCCGTCGACAGCCGGGACGAGCTCTTCGCCCGCGCCATGGAGGACGCCCGCTGGGAGCTGACCGCCGAGCTCGGCAAGGACATCACCACCTGGAGCTGGGGCAGGCTGCACCAGCTGACCCTGCGCAACCAGACGCTCGGCACCGAGGGTCCGGACCTTCTGCAGCGGGCCCTCAACCGGGGCCCCTGGGACCTCGGCGGCGGTGAGGCGGCGGTCAACGCCACCGGCTGGAACGCGGCCGGGGGTTACGAGGTCATCTGGGTCCCGTCGATGCGGATGGTCGTCAACGTCGGCGACTGGGACAAGTCCCGCTGGATCAACCTCACCGGCGCCTCCGGGCACGCGTTCAGCGCGCACTACACCGATCAGACCGACAAGTGGGTCGACGGCGAACTGCTCGACTGGTCCTTCGGCGAGGACGCGGTGAAGGAGTCCACCGTCGACACCTTGACGCTCAGGAAACCCTAGGCCGGTCCCGGCCCCCGGGCGGGAAGCGCCGCGTTCCGGCAGGCGTGACCACGGCATCCACGGGGTGGTCGTGCGGTTCCTCGGGAACCCGCGCGACCACCTCGTCGTCGTGGAGCAGGACGACCAGGGCGGGGTGCGCCCCCGCCGCCGCGAGCCGGGCCAGCACCCTGTCGTAGCTGCCGCCGCCGCGCCCCAGCCGCATCCCGCGCCCGTCCACGGCCAGCCCCGGCAGCAGCACCACGTCCGCGTCCAGGACGGCCTGCGGTCCGAGGCGTACGCCGTCCGGCTCCAGCAGCCCACGGCCGGCGGGTCCGAGGTGCTCCGCGCCCTCGAACACGGCCCAGTCCAGGTCGTTGTCCGCCATGAGCACCGGCAGCAGCACGCGGACGCCCCGTGCTCGCAGAGCGTCCAGGAGTGCGTGGGTCCCCGGTTCGCGCCCCACGGAGACATAGGCCGCCACGGTTTCGGCGGCGGCCAGTTCGGGAAGATCCGCAGCGGCCGCGGAGAGAACCGCGGCGGTCCTCCTGACGTCCTCCGGGGTGAGAAGCGCTCGCGCGGCGAGCAGCTCACGCCGTAGAGCTGCTTTTCGGGACATGTCATGGTTCAACGGGTGCTCGCATAGTTCGTCTATGTGGATGTATGAGAACGAAGTTAACCGGACGCTCATGTTCCGCCCATACGTACCGGTTACAGTGCTGCGCATGACTCAGTCGCGCCCCAGGATCAGCAAAGCTGTCATCCCAGCTGCAGGTCTCGGCACCCGGTTCCTGCCGGCCACCAAGGCCACTCCCAAGGAGATGCTGCCTGTCGTCGACAAGCCCGCCATCCAGTATGTCGTCGAGGAAGCGGTCACCGCGGGTCTCTCCGACGTACTGATGATCACCGGTCGCAACAAGCGTCCCCTGGAGGACCACTTCGACCGGAACTACGAGCTGGAGTCCGCGCTGACCCGCAAGGGGGACGACGAACGGCTCTCCAGGGTCCAGGAGTCCAGCGACCTGGCCACCATGCACTACGTGCGCCAGGGAGATCCGCGCGGCCTCGGGCACGCCGTCCTCTGCGCCGCGCCGCACGTCGGGGACCAGCCGTTCGCCGTCCTCCTCGGTGACGACCTCATCGACCCGCGCGACCCTCTCCTCGCCCGGATGGTCGAGGTCCAGGAGCGCGAGGGCGGCAGCGTCGTCGCCCTGATGGAGGTCGACCCCGCGCAGATCCACATGTACGGCTGCGCGGCCACCGAGGCGTCCACCGACAGCGATGTCGTCCGGGTCACCGGACTCGTGGAGAAGCCCGACCCCGCCGACGCCCCCAGCAATCTCGCCGTCATCGGCCGCTATGTCCTGGATCCCGGGATCTTCGACATACTGCGCCGGACCGAGCCCGGACGGGGCGGCGAGATCCAGCTCACCGACGCCCTCCAGCTGCTGGCCGAGGACGAGGAGGTCGCCGGGCCCGTGCACGGCGTCGTCTTCAAGGGCCGCCGCTACGACACCGGTGACCGGGGCGACTATCTGCGTGCCATTGTCAGACTCGCGTGCGAACGTGAGGACCTGGGCCCGGACTTCCGGACCTGGCTGCGCAGTTACGTCACCGAGGAGTTGTAGAGAGTTTGAGCAGCACGATCTGGTCGGTGGACGAGCACCTGGACGACATCCTCGCCGCGGTGAAGCCGCTCGAACCCATCGAGTTGCAGCTGCCCGACGCCCAGGGCTGCGTCCTGGTCGAGGACGTCATGGTGGAAGTCGCCCTGCCGCCCTTCGACAACAGCTCGATGGACGGGTACGCCGTCCGGATCTCCGATGTCGAGGGCGCCAGCGAGGAGTTCCCCGCCGTCCTCACGGTCGTCGGCGACGTCGCGGCGGGCGACGGGGGCCTGGCCGGCGGCCGGTCCGTCGGTCCGGGCGAGGCCGCCCGCATCATGACCGGTGCTCCGCTGCCCGCGGGCGCCGAGGCGGTCGTCCCGGTCGA
>NZ_DATMVN010000654.1:0-2759 GCF_035563135.1 Streptomyces sp. | reverse complement strand
CTCGGCGTCCTCGGGCAGGGTGACGGCGCCGCCCAGCCCCCGCTCGTCGGTCAGCGCCCGGCGCAGGAGCGCGCGCAGATCCTCGTCGGTGAGGGACTCCAGGGTGAGGAGCAGGGAGCGCGACAGCAGCGGGGAGATGATCGAGAAGTACGGATTCTCCGTGGTGGCCGCGATCAGCGTGACCCAGCGGTTCTCCACGGCCGGGAGCAGGGAGTCCTGCTGGGCCTTGGAGAAGCGGTGGATCTCGTCGAGGAAGAGGACGGTCTCCTTGCCGAAGCCGCCGGTGGCGCGGCGCGCGCCCTCGATGACGGCCCGGACCTCCTTGACGCCCGCGGTGATCGCGGAGAGCTCGACGAAGCGCTTGTCGGTGGCCTTGCTGACCACGTACGCGAGGGTCGTCTTCCCCGTGCCGGGCGGGCCCCACAGGATCACCGACGAGGGGCCCGCGGGCCCTCCGCCGCCCTCGCCGACGAGGCGGCGCAGCGGCGACCCCGGCTTGAGCAGGTGCTGCTGGCCGACGACCTCGTCCAGCGTGCGAGGACGCATCCGGACAGCGAGGGGGCTGCTGGACGGGTCCTTCTCCTGGCGGTCTTCGGCTGCTGCGGTAAAGAGGTCGGGCTCCACCTGAGGAAGCCTATGTCACCCCACTGACAGGACCTCCCGGCGCGTCAGCTGGTCCAGAAGTCCCACCAGCGGGTCAGGATCAGCATGCCGATGATCCCGATCCAGAGCACCGGCGGCACCCAGTGGAATTCGGTGAGGGTGTTCCGCAGCCAGGCGGGGGCGGGCAGGATGCCGTGCTTGATGTTGTGCGTGGTGACGTAGCAGAACATGAAGATCGTCGCGACCCAGGCCAGGCAGCACCACAGGCAGAGCGAGTTGATGTTGTACAGCGACTGGTACTGCAGCCAGGTGCAGAAGCCGACGCCGAACAGCGTGCCCGCGTTGAGGCCCAGCCAGTACCAGGTGCGGAAGCGGGCGCCGGCGAGGAGCGCCATGCCGATGCCGATGACCACCGAGTAGGTGGCGATGCCGAGCATCGGGTTGGGGAAGCCGAAGGCGGACGCCTGCTCGCTCTTCATGATGTTGCCGCAGGCGACCACCGGGTTCAGGCTGCAGCCCGGGGTGAAGCTCGGGTCCTCGAGCAGCTTGAACTTGTCGATCGTGATGACCCAGGCGGCGAGCAGCCCGGCAGCGCCGGTGATCACCAGCAGCAGCGCGAGCGCGCGGCTTCCGCCGTAGGTCTTCGCGCCGTTGTCCTCGTCCTGCCGGGAGGAGGAGTGGTCTACCGCTGCCATCGTCATATCGCCGTTCCATCACTGAGTAGCCGGCCGGGCATCGTCATTGTGCCGCACCACCCGTGCGGCCACCCGTTCGATCGGCATAAAGGTGTGCGCCGGGAAAGCCGGAACCGGTGGCCCCGAGAAACCCGTGCCGCTGACGGGACCCGCATTCCGCAGGGTCACCGCAGCCGTGACGGGGCGGCGGCCCCTGTCCGCAGCACCGGCCCGGCGGCGCCGGACGCCACTGAGCGGTCCGCATCGGAAACGTCCGGCACGGTGAATCCGGCCTCGCGGAGTTGACGGGACGGAAGCGTGCGCGCTTCCGGAACCCGCCGGCAGGCAGGCCGGTGGGGCTGAGGGTGCTCCGACGGACTGTGCCCGCCCGGGGAGGCCGGGCGGGCACAGCGGTGGGCAACAGCTCCTGGCTCAGGCCAGCCTGGCCCGCACCGTGTTCACGAGCGCGTCGAGCGCGACCGGTTCCTGCTCGCCGGACTCCATGTCCTTGAGCTGCACCGCCCCCTCGGCGAGGTCACGCTCGCCGGCCACGATCGTGTAGCGGGCGCCGGAGCGGTTCGCGTTCTTCATCGCGCCCTTCAGGCCACGGCCGCCGTAGGCGAAGTCCGTGGCGATCCCGGCCTTTCGCAGCTCCGTGACCAGCCCGAAGAGCACTCGGCGCGCCTCGTCGCCGAGCGGTACGGCGTACACGCTGGTGGTGGCGGGGATGCCGAGCTCGACGCCCTCGGCCTCCAGGGCGAGCACCGTGCGGTCCACGCCGAGGGCCCAGCCGACGGACGGCAGAGCGGGGCCGCCGATCATCTCGGACAGGCCGTCGTACCGGCCGCCGCCGCCCACCGCGGACTGGGAGCCCAGTCCGTCGTGGACGAACTCGAAGGTGGTGCGGGTGTAGTAGTCGAGGCCCCGGACCAGCTTCTCGTCGTCCTCGTACACCACGCCGGCAGCCGTCAGCAGGTCGCGGACCTCCTCGTGGTACGCCTTGCAGGCGTCGCAGAGGAAGTCGCGCAGCATCGGGGCGCCGGTCAGCTGCTTCTGGACGTCGGACCGCTTGTCGTCGAGGACGCGCAGCGGATTGATCTCGATGCGGCGGCGGGTCTCCTCGTCGAGATCGAGGTCGCGCAGGAAGCTCTGGAGCGCCTCCCGGTAGACGGGGCGGCACTCCTTGTCGCCCAGCGAGTTCAGCAGGATGCGGAACCGGCTGAGTCCGAGCGAGCGGTACGCCTGGTCGGCGAGGATGATCAGCTCGGCGTCGAGCGCGGGGTCCTCGGTCCCGATGGCCTCGGCGCCCACCTGGGAGAAGTGGCGGTAGCGGCCCGCCTGCGGCTTCTCGTAGCGGTAGTACGAGCCGGAGTACCAGAGCTTGACGGGGAGATTGCCCGCCTTGTGCAGGTTGGCCTCCAGCGCCGCGCGCAGCACGGACGCGGTGCCCTCGGGGCGCAGCGCGAGCTTGTCGCCGCCCTT
>NZ_DATMVN010000653.1:0-3917 GCF_035563135.1 Streptomyces sp. | reverse complement strand
GGGGCCGCCGGGTGCCCGGGGGCGGGTACGGGGGCGGAGTACGGGGCCGGGGCCGCCGGGTGCCCGGGGGCGGGTACGGGGCCGGGGTCCGGGGCGGCGGCTGCGGGAGAGGCTGAGGCGTCCACGCGCCGATTGTCCCCGCTCACGCGGAGAGGCGCAGCCCGGTCCGGGCTGCGCCTCGCGTCGTGTCCTGGGACCGGCACCTGCCGGAGGACGGGTCAGGCCGTGATCTGGGCCCGGGCGGCGCGGGCCCGGGCGGCCTTCATCTCGTCGGACTCCTTCGGCATGCCGAGGCCGGCCATCTTCATGGCGAGACCGACGACCCCGCCGAGGATGGCGACGGCCACACCGGCCCAGAAGCCGAGCGCGTTGGCCGCGACCATGAAGAGGCCCGCGATGCAGAAGCCGATGAAGGAGATGATGACACCGGTCCAGGCGGCCGGGGTGTGTCCGTGGCTGCTGCCCGCCATGAGTTGCTCCTTGTTGGTGGTGCGCTGAAGTAATCGCTGCTGGGAAAGCTCACTGCCATTGTCCCGCACGTGCCGGTGAGCGCGAGGCTGGGGGTCACGCCTCGCGCGTCGGGTCCTCGCCGCGGTCCAGGGCCTTCCACAGTTCCTCGGGCCGCTCGGGGTCCGGGGCGGTGCGGGCGGCCTTGCGGGGGCGGGGGGTGCCGTCGCGTTCGTACCGTCCCGACATGGCCGGCCAGCGGTTGCCGTAGCGCAGGGCGAGCAGTCCCGCGAGCAGGATCAGCAGTCCGCCGGCCGCGGTGACGTAGGGCCAGGCGGTGTGGCTGAGGGCTTCGACGGTGGCCGAGGTGTTGCCCGTGGTCTGCGCGGCCTGCTCGTCCAGGGCCGACCTGTCCGAGGCGCCGGAGGAGGCGCTCAGGGCGGCACCGAGGCCGCTGAGGGCCAGGAGCCCGGCGACGACCAGCCGGCCGGCGCCGCGGACGGCGAAGACCGCGACGAGGGCGGCCAGGCCGACGACGGCCAGGGCTGCCGGGAGGCCGGTGACCTCCTGGCCGTCGGCGCTGAGCGGCAGGGCGCCGCCGCCCACGGCCGCCTCGCCCTCGGCCCAGGTCTGCCCCGAGGCGAGGAGGACGACGGTGGCGCCGGCCGCCCCGAGGAGCAGGCCGGCGGCCAGGCTTCGGCGGCTTCCCGCACTGTCGGGTGCGGAGGCGGCTCGGGCACGGGGCTGGGGTACGGGGACAGCACTCACGTACTCCACTATCCCCTACCGGCTCAGTGGGCCCTGAGGCGGTTCGCCGTGTGCACGGCCCGCAGGACCGCGGCGGCCTTGTTGCGGCACTCCGTGTCCTCGGCGGCCGGGTCGGAGTCCGCGACGACGCCCGCACCGGCCTGGACGTACGCGGTGCCGTCGCGGAGCAGGGCGGTCCGGATGGCGATGGCCGTGTCGGAGTCCCCGGCGAAGTCGAGGTAGCCGACGCAGCCCCCGTACAGGCCCCGGCGGGTGGGTTCGAGCTCCTCGATGATCTGCAGGGCGCGGGGCTTGGGCGCGCCGGAGAGGGTGCCCGCGGGGAAGCAGGCGGTGAGGACGTCGAAGGCGCTGCGGCCCTCGGCGACGCGTCCGGTGACGGTGGAGACGATGTGCATCACGTGCGAGTACCGCTCGACCGACATGAAGTCGACCACCTCGACACTGCCGGGTGCGCAGACCCGTCCCAGGTCGTTGCGGCCGAGGTCGACGAGCATCAGGTGCTCGGCGCGCTCCTTCGGGTCGGCGAGGAGTTCGTCGGCGAGCGCCTGGTCCTCCTGCGGTGTGGCGCCGCGGTGCCTGGTCCCGGCGATCGGGTGAACCATCGCCCGGCCGTCCTCGACCTTGACCAGCGCCTCGGGGCTGGAGCCGACGACGTCGAAGCCGTCGAAGCGGAAGAGGTACATGTACGGCGACGGGTTGGTGGCCCGCAGGACCCGGTAGACGTCCAGCGCGCTCGCCGTGCACGGCGTCTCGAAGCGCTGGGAGGGGACGACCTGGAAGGCCTCGCCGGCCCTGATGCGCTCCTTGACGTCCTCCACCGCGTCCATGAAGGCCTGACCGCCCCACAGCGCGGTGTAGGACGGGAGTTCGGAGGGGGGCAGCGCGGCGGGAGCGTTCTCCACGGGCCGGGACAGGTCCCGCTCCATGGCGTCGAGCCGGGCCACCGCGTCGGCGTACGCCTCGTCGACCCCGGTCTCCAGGTCGTTGTGGTTGATCGCGTTGGCGATCAGCAGGACGGTGCCGTCGCCGTGGTCGAGCACGGCGAGGTCCGAGGTGAGCAGCATGGTGAGCTCGGGGAGCTCCAGATCGTCGCCGCCGTGCTCGGTGATCCGCTCCAGCCGGCGTACGACGTCGTAGCCGAGGTAACCGACCATGCCTCCGGTGAACGGCGGCAGGCCGTCGTCGCCGACCAGGTCGCGGGAGGTGTGCAGCGTCTCGACGGTGGCCCGTAGGGCCTGCAGCGGGTCCCCGTCGACGGGGACGCCGACCGGTGGGGTGCCGAGCCAGTGGGCCTGCCCGTCGAGGGCGGTCAGGGTGGCGGCGCTGCGTACCCCGATGAAGGAGTAGCGGGACCAGGTGCGGCCGTTCTCCGCGGATTCGAGGAGGAACGTGCCGGTGCGCTCGGCCGCGAGCTTGCGGTAGAGCCCGACCGGGGTGTCGCCGTCCGCGAGGAGCCGGCGGCTGACGGGGATGACACGCCGGTCGGCGGCGAGCTTGCGGAAGGTCTCGAGATCCATGGCGGCTGACCTTATCGGGACACGGTGAGCGGAAGGACGTCCTTGTCGAAGCAGGTGCGGTCGCCGGTGTGGCAGGCGGCACCCGTCTGGTCGACCTTCACCAGGACGGTGTCGGCGTCGCAGTCCAGCGCGACGGACCTGACCTGCTGGACGTGGCCGGAGGTGTCGCCCTTGACCCAGTATTCCTGGCGGCTGCGGGACCAGTAGGTGCAGCGGCCCGTGGTGAGGGTGCGGTGCAGCGCCTCGTCGTCCATCCAGCCGAGCATGAGCACCTCGCCCGTGTCGTACTGCTGGGCGATGGCCGGGACCAGTCCGTCGGGACCGCGCTTGAGGCGGGCGGCGACGGCCGGGTCGAGATTGCTGGCGGGCGTGGAGCCGGGGGTGCTGGTCATGCGCCCATTGTGCCGCGCCGGACCGGGCGCTCCGGCCGTGCGTCCACTGGGCGGACCGGGGGCGGCGGCCGTACGCTGGCGGGCATGTCGACCCATGCGAAGCGTGAACGTCTCCTGCTCGCCGACCTGTTGGAAGCGGCGGGTCCTGAGGCCCGGACCCTGTGCAGCGGCTGGAGGACCCGTGACCTGGCCGCCCATGTCGTGGTGCGTGAACGCCGCGCGGACGCCGCGGGCGGTCTCCTGCTGGGCGCCCTGAAGAACCGGCTGGAGCGGGTCCAGGCCGAATTCGCCGCCAAGCCGTACGAGGAACTGGTCCAGCTCATCCGGACGGGCCCGCCCCGGATGTCACCCTTCGGCCTGAAGCAGCTGGACGAGGCGGCCAACACCGTCGAGTTCTACATCCACGCGGAGGACGTGCGCCGGGCCCAGCCCGACTGGTCGCAGCGGGACCTCGATCCGGTCTTCGCCGATGTGCTGTGGTCCCGCACCGAGAGGACGGCCCGGATGCTGGGCCGCCGGGCCCCGGTGGGTCTGGTGCTGCGGCGCCCGGACGGCCGGACGGCGGTGGCCCACAAGGGCATCCCTGTGGTGACGGTCACCGGGGAGCCGGGTGAGCTGCTGCTGTTCGCGGCGGGGCGGCAGGACGCGGCGCGGGTCGAGCTGGACGGCGACAAGGACGCGCTGGCCCGGCTGCACACGGCCGAACTCGGCCTTTAACCCGGCTGCGCACGGCCGGGCCCGGCCTTCAGCCAGCCCGGGGCCCGCGTACGGGCGCCCGGCGGGCCCCGTACCG